>NZ_JBFUPM010000030.1:0-63551 GCF_041355255.1 Paraburkholderia sp. RCC_158
TGTGAAAGTAGGTAATCGTCAGGCTCCCCAGCAGTGTCAGAAACCCCACCCCGAAAAGGTGGGGTTTCTGCGTTTACCGCGCTGGAATAAACGGCGGAACAAAGGGCGGCAAAATACGGAGCGCCGTCACGGCCCGCCCATGCGCAGAGCGCCCGCATAACCACTCAGTTCCAGCCAACCGAATGCGGCCGTTAGCCGCCCACGAGTCGCCAGTCTTTGTCAGTATGACTTCGATTTTCCGCGAGTTCATAACTCAGTGAATATCGGTTGTATGCCGCTACCACGCTGCATAGCGGTATTATCGCGAGGCGAATCGCCGGCCTCGGCCAGATAGTCCCAAAGCATTGCCGCCTCGACGAGGCTTCAAAAAAAGCGGTGGTACGGCGCCGTAAGTGACAAATTCAGGACTGCACGTTCGCGCAATTCCATTCGACGTTTGCAGCGATTCCAGGCGGGGATCAGTACGATTGTGGATATAGTACGGGTGCATCGTCTACGTGCGTCTTTGCGCCATCGAGAACTATTGGAAAAGCGCGGCGCGCCTTAGACCGTTGAACTCAAGCATGTCGGCAAGCTTAAGCTCGCCATCCGGAGTCGATAGACTTTTCTCGGCTGCGTTTTACGCGTTAGTGTTCGGCGAACCCGATCGTCACTGCCGTCGGTTCATGCTACGCCACACGAGCTCAACAATCGTCCGCAAGTCATTCAGTGGCTTTTGTCCGGTCGCAATAGAACCGGACGGAAGCCACACGGGCGAGTGGCACACATAGATGAATGACACCCGCGGGCGACGCGATCTTTAAGGCAATAAGGGACGCGTCATGTTTGCGACGAAGTCATTTGCGAACGCAGTCGCATTCTGAATTTAGTGCTGGAGGCTCTGCATCGTCGACATGACTAACGCGACGTCGACTCAATCGCAACGACGACTGCGAAACCTCGCGCCGCGCAGACGCGTCATGCCCGATATTCAAGACAGAGCGCATCAGCAATATCGGAAGATATGTCGTTAGTGCTGCAAGATGCGCAGAGAGCGGGGGACCACCCGCATCGGCTGCAACTTGCTTTACGCTGGCATAGGCGGCTGCGGCAAGCAGTAATCAATGTTGCCGACGCAGCGAAGGGAAGGTGTAACCGGCCGCAAAGCGGTGCAAGCTCGAGACCGCTACAAAAAGCGCAAGGCCGGTGAAAAGAGCGCGAGACCGACGCCAGCGGCATTGCCGCTGACGCCGGAGAGGCTCACGCTGAACTCAGCTGCCTCGTCGGACGAGCCGGATGATAAACAGCAGAACGACTGCGCCGATTACTGCGGTGATGATCGAACCGATCCAGCCGCTCCCGAGCGAGATGTGCAGCACGCGGGCGAGCCAACCGCCGACGAACGCGCCAACGATCCCGACGATGATGTCGACGATAAGCCCGAAGCCACCACCTTTGACGAGCACGCCAGCAAGCCAGCCTGCGATCGCGCCGATGATAAGCCATGCAATGATGCTGTGTTCCATAATCGAGACTCCATAGTTAAGTGAACAATGCGCGGTGACAGAGCTTAGTCGAAGCTGCCTGGGCAGTCCATATTCAGGATACAGAATTAACATTGTCTCAATGTCTTGTAAGCCAGCTGTAGACCAAACGTGTACCGGCGTCTTTGGGAAATTTCGGTTGCCGATGCAGACCAATCGACAAGACGATACGGAGTCCAAACGTTGACGTCCGCCATCATTAAAAACACACTATCCGAACTACCCGTATCTGTGCGCGCGCGGCAATGGTTCTAAGCCTCGGCGCACGATACCGGTTGGCACCACGGCGCCGGTTCGAGTCCGTTCACGTCAATGAGGAATGTATGAAACGTAAAGCTCTTGGGATCGTTGCTGGTGCGTTCGTCGCCGCAGCTTCCTTTGCGTCGTTCGCTGCAGGGCTGCCCGCGCCGTTTGAAGGGAGCAGCACGTTGCAGGCCGAGGGCGTGGTGAAATCCGTCGACCACGCAAGGCATTCAGTGACTGTGCGCGACCCCCAGGGTGGCGAGGCGTCGTTCGATATTACGGATACGCGAGATCTTGCGCGAATAGCTCAAGGCGGCAAAGTCCATATCCGCATGATGCGCAATGCCGTGATCAGCGTTACGCGCGGTGCTGATGGACAGGGTGCGGCCGCTGTTGCGGCGTCGATCGGGCAAGCGAAGCCGGAACAGAATGTCAGTGCAGAAGTCCAGGCGATCGACCACGCGTCGGGTGTCATGGCATTGAAAGGGCCGAACGGAGCCGTGTTCCACATTCAGGGCCGCGACCCGGCAAAACTCGTCAATGTAACGCCGGGGATGCAGGTGTTGGTCGCGTTCGCGCCGCAAGTCAGTGTCGCCGTGGCGCCCGTGCAGTAAAGCGCATATTCATGTTGCGCCTATAACGATTGACTGGCGTCCAAGCTAATAAGGCGTAGTCCTTTCAGCGTCACAGTCGCCTTCGCTAGATTCCTGCCTTAGTCTGGCTGGCCGGGCACAAGGCGCAATCGTGTGATTTCTGATGGTGCGCCGAGCCGTTTTGGCGGTCCCCAATAGCCGGTGCCGCGACTCGTGTACACCCACAGCCCGTTCAGGCGAGCGAGGCCGGCGGTGAAGGGTTGCTGAAACCGCACAAAAAAATTCCACGGGAAGAACTGACCACCGTGTGTATGACCTGAGAGCTGCAGTGTAAAGCCCGCTTCAGCGGCTGCTTCGGCGGACCGTGGCTGGTGGGCGAGAAGTACCTTGATCAGTACGTCGCCTGGTGCGTCCGCGATTGCGGCCATTGGGTCACTGCGGTGAAGGGGATCATGATGGCCGGCTGAATAGTCGGTCACGCCGGCAATTATGGCGCGGGCGCCGTCGTGCTCGACCACCACATGCTCGTTCAGTAGCACGTGGAGTCCGAGCCGACGGAACTCGTCGATCCATGCATTGGCTCCCGCGTAGTACTCGTGGTTGCCTGTAACAAGGTATGCGCCGTGACGCGCAGCCAACCGCGAGAGCGGCTGCGTGTGGTGAGTCAACTGCGGCACGCTGCCGTCTACGACATCGCCCGTTATGGCTATGAGGTCAGGCTTCAGACGATTCACTGCGTCGACAATAGCGTCGACATAGCGCCGTTTGATGGTTGGGCCCACATGAATGTCGCTGATCTGAACGATGGTGAAGCCGTCAAGGGCAGCGGGCAAGTCGTCGATCGGGACCTCGATTGTCACGACTCTTGCGCGACGGCGGGCGTTAAAGAGGCCGATCAGCGTCGACAGTAATGCAAGCAATGGCACAGCTGCCGCAGTGCCGGTTCGCCAACGTTCGAGAGGGATCGTGCCAGGCCGCATCGCGTCCACGGTCATGAGTGAGGCGAGCGTCAGGTCGCGCACAAACGTCAGCACGAGCAGCGAGGAGAAGAAACCCATCGCCAGCAAGCCGACCCACGCTAGCCGATCGCCCAGCGGCTGCTGTTTGATGGTGCGCGCGAGCATGCCCAGTGGAATCACAAAGACGGACAGCACAAGCCACAACCCCGATAGCCAGCGGACAGTGATGCTCACCGGCATGTCGGGGATCAGGCGGAAGCCCACATAGATGTGCAGCAGAATGCCAATAAAGATGAGGCGTACAAGAAACGATGAGCGGCGCATAGGGAAGGTGAGGGCGGGTAAGAGCCGGCGAGCATGAGCCGAACGGCGGCGGCCAGTTGCCGTAGCGACGCGGCTAGCGACCAAGGCTAGGGCGAAGGCCATTCTACCGGCATGCGCGCTCGTGCGCAGACGGCCGCAAAAACACTGAGCGTGCAAAGCGACGCCAGCTTGTATTGCTGCGCAGCAGTGCTGTTGAGACATGCAACGGGCGTGCTCAATCCAGGGTCCCTGGCGTGTCTAAAAGGTCCGCAAGTTCCCGGATAACCCTAATTAAATGGGCTTTGAATTGCCGATGCGGGTGGAGTATTCTGGAAGTGAGCCGGTCGGCATCAAGAGCCGCTGCCAAATCGACTGACCAAACAGCGGCCCGGCTCGATTGTTGTTATCGCCTGCAAACGGCGAGGCGGGAGGCGATCATGAAACTGCTCGGATCAGGCCATCGTTTTCATCACGGGGACTCTGCGCACCGCGCGCATCACGTTGGATATGAGGGCAGCCATGTCATGCTCCCTCTCGTTGGCATATCGTTGATGGCGTTGGGTTTATATCTCGGCGTGCGCAATGTCGACTTCTCCGAACTAGGCAAGAGCGCGCTTTTCTACATCGTCATGCTATGCGTCGCGCTGGGTATCGCGGGGTTTTTCGGCGTGGTCGGCGCGTGGCTCCGTTCGAATGGCGACGGCACAGAAGAGAATTTCTGCTTTGTCGGCGCAGTGATCGGCGTGGTGGTGTTCTACATCGCGATCTTCAGCTAAAGCGGCGCTTCACTCTATCCGCGCGGCTTCGTCAAAGCTGAAGCGCGGGCTGCGCGGAAACAGAGTCGACGCATCGCCGTAGCCGAGGTTGACCAGGAAGTTCGACCTCACTGTCGTGCCCGCGAAAAACGCCTCGTCCACTTTCGCCGCGTCAAAGCCTGACATTGGGCCAGTGTCGAGGCCGAGCGCGCGGGCCGCCAGAATCAGGTAGCCGCCCTGCAGCGTCGAGTTGCGAAATGCGGTTTCGGCGATCGCCTTGTCGTTACCAGCGAACCAGCGCCGAGCGTCGGCGTGCGGAAAAAGCTTAGGCAGATACTCATAGAACGCCATGTCCATTGCGACAATCGCCGTAACCGGTGCCGCCATTGTTTTATCGACATTGCCGGCCGACAATGCCGGCCGCAGCTTCTCCTTGGCCGCCGCGCTTTTCACAAAGACGAAACGGCCCGGGCTCGAGTTGGCCGATGTGGGGCCGAGCAGCGTGAGTTCGAGGAGTTGACCGAGCAGCGCGTCATCGACGGGTTTCGGCTGCCAGGCGTTGTGCGTGCGCGCTTGGCGGAACAGTTGGTCGAGTGCTTGATCCGAAAGAGTCATGATGGTTGTCCACTCAAGGAACCGATACTGGAAGCGCGTTGGCGGGAAGAAGTCTGCGGAATGAAAACTTCGGCAGGCGGCGCCATAGACGCATCCGCAACGCGCACTAAATAGCGCCAGCAGGCGGGAACCGAAGCCACAGGCGGCCGCAGTCGAGCAGCGACAGTAGCGCGACGAAGCCACAACGAAGCTGCGGTGAAGTGGCAAGAGACCACAACGAAGCCGCAGTAAAGCCGCGACAAGACTGCCGTGAAGCCGCCACGATGCCGCGAAACTCCTAACGGCCATTGCAGCCATAATAGCCAACGTTCTACCGCCGCGCCGCGCTGCGCTCGCACACACAAACATGACGGATCTTTTCAATGATCTTCCGGCTCCCGACGTCGACTGGTATCCCGACTGGCTGGCGCCCGAAACGGCCGAGCAGTTCCTCGCGCGACTCATCGTCGAAGTGGAATGGCGGCAGGACACCATGGGCACGCCCGGCGGTCGCGTCGCGCTGCCGCGGCTGACGGCATGGCAGGGCGACGCCGACGCTGTGTATGTCTATTCCGGTATCCGTAACGAACCTCAACCGTGGACAGCAGCCGTCGCCGAACTGAAGGCCGATGCTGAGGCGGCTTGCGGAGCCCGATTCAACAGCGTCCTGCTCAACCGCTACCGAAGCGGCGCGGACAGCATGGGCTGGCATGCCGACCGCGAGCCGGAACTAGGACCGGAACCGGTAATTGCATCGGTGAGCTTGGGCGCGGCACGCACATTCGACTTGCGGCACAACAAGGCCGGCGCCGTCCAGTCGTTCTCGCTCAAAGGCGGCAGCTTGCTGGTCATGAAGGGCAAGACACAGGCGGAATGGCGGCATCGGGTGCCGAAAGAGCCACGGGTTGTCGGCGAGCGCATTAATTTGACTTTCCGGTGGGTTACGCCTCGGGCGCGGACCGGCGGACCGTCGCGCGGCTAAATCCGGCGGCGATGTGCGCCTGCAAAGTTCTTCGCCGGGACCGGACCCGCCGCAGGCAGGCCTAGGGCAGACTTGCCGCAGACGCCCACGGCAGACCGCACGGCAGACCCACGGCAGACCCACGGCAGACCCACGGCAGACCCACGGCAGACCGACGGCAGACCCACGGCGGACCCACGGCAACGCGACCCAACGCAGACCGCACCCCAACGCAGACCGCACCCCGACGCAAATGCACCGACGCACCCGACGCACCCGACGCACCCGACGCACCCGACGCACCCGAGGCGTCCGAGGCGTCCGAGGCACCCGGACCACCCATCTCGACTTCACCCTGCGACCTGCCAACCAGGCGACGCACGGCTCGACTCGCCAATGTAAGCGCATAAAAACCAGCAACGACCAGCCGACCCCCAAGCCGTAACCACCACGTCAACTACCGCACACACCCGCACAGCCCCCAACCCCCGTCTATACCAAAATTGATATTGCTCCCGCGAATCATATGATTGGACTGTTAACGCCCGGCACACTACGCTACATCACGATCCACGCTTCGCGGCAGCCGCAACGGCCGGTCGGATTCGATGGATCGCCTACACAACAACGATCAGGAGACAGTCATGGCGAATACACGACGCGCCGCATGTCGTGCGTTGGGTGCGCTCGCGCTGTGCGCGGGTGTCGGCGCGCTGACGCTGGCAACCCCCGGCGCACACGCGCAGGACAAACAGATCACGCTGGGTTTCGCGCAGGTCGGCGCGGAAAGCGCATGGCGGACCGCCAATACCGAGTCGGTGAAATCCGCGGCAACCGACGCCAAGATCAAACTCAAATTCTCCGACGCGCAACAAAAGCAGGAAAACCAGATCAAGGCGATCCGCTCGTATATCGCGCAAAAAGTCGATGTGATCGCCTTCTCGCCGGTCGTCGAGTCCGGCTGGGAACCGGTGCTGCGTGAGGCGAAGGCCGCGAAGATTCCGGTGATCCTGACGGACCGCAACATCGACGTCAAAGATACCTCGTTGTACGTGACGATGATCGGCTCCGACTTCCTGGAAGAGGGACGCCGCGGCGGCAAATGGCTCGCCGATCACTATAAGGACGCACAGGGTCCCGTCAACATCGCCGAATTGCAGGGAACGGTCGGCTCCGCGCCGGCGAATGACCGGCACGCCGGCCTGATCGAAGTCATCAAGAGCGATCCGAAGTTCAAGATCATTGCGTCGCAAAGCGGCGACTTCACCTTGGCCGGCGGCAAGCAGGTGATGGAAGCGTTTATCAAGAGCTACGGCAACAAGATCAACGTGGTTTATGCGCATAACGACGACATGGCGCTCGGCGCAATCCAGGCGATGGAAGAGGCGGGCATGCATCCGGGCAAGGACGTCGTGGTCGTTTCGTTCGATGCAACCAAGGGTGGCTTCCAGGCCATGGCCGCAGGCAAGATGAATGTCGACGTGGAGTGCAGCCCGCTGCTCGGACCGCAACTGATGTCGGCGGTCAAGGACGTAGTGGCCGGCAAGCCTTTGCCGAAGCGCATCCTGACGGAAGAGACCGTGTTCCCGATGAGCGTCGCAGCGCAGACCTTGCCGACGCGAAAGTACTAGGAAAAGTTAGTTAGGCATCCTTGCAAACACACTTGCTTGCAAGCTGCGTCAGCGGCAATAACGCAGCAGCAAGCAACGAGCAGCAAGCGAAACAAGCAAGCGCAACCAGCAAACGCACACAGCCAAACCAGCACGTAACGTTTCTCCAGCGGTGCCTGACCGTCCGATTGCTTGGGCAGCGGACGGTCTCTTTTCACCCGATGCCGAAACGTGCCGCATAAAGCCACCACGGCACACAGGCACCACGGCACGCAGGCACCAGACCACCCACGCACCGCCGCTCGAGCGAGGTCTATGACGCATCCCGCTTCCGAACCCAAACCGCCGGCCACGAGCACGACAAGGTCCGCCGCCGCTGCGTCCGCCGACCACGGCGACGCGCACGAGCCGATCCTCGAAACAACCGGCGTCACGAAGACATTCCCTGGCGTGAAGGCGCTGCAGGGCGTCGATTTCCGGCTTTTCCCCGGCGAAGTCCATACGTTGATGGGACAGAACGGCGCCGGCAAATCGACGCTGATCAATGTGCTGACAGGCGTCCTCGCGCCCGATTCCGGCACGATCCGTCTCGCAGGCGAAGTCGTGGCCTTCGCGTCGCCGCAGGAAGCCGAAGCGGCAGGCGTGCGCACGCTTTATCAGGAAGTGAATCTGTGCCCGAACCTGTCGGTCGCGGAAAACATTTTTGCGGGCCGGCAGCCGCGGCGCTTCGGCGCGATCGACTGGCCCGACATCAAGCGCCGCGCACAAGCCGCGCTTGCGCGCCTCGACATCACGCTCGACGTCACACGCTCGCTCGACGCTTATCCGATCGCGGTCCAGCAGATGGTGGCGATCGCCAGAGCGCTTTCCGTCGATGCCCGTGTGCTGATCCTCGACGAGCCCACGTCGAGCCTCGACGACAGCGAGGTCGCGCAGCTCTTCAAGATACTTCGGCATCTTAAGCAATCGGGTATTGCCATACTGTTCGTCACGCACTTCATCGAGCAGACGTATGCCATTTCCGACCGCATCACGGTCATGCGCAACGGCGAACGCGAGGGCGAATATCTCGCGCGCGATTTGCCCGCCGATCTCCTCGTCTCGAAGATGGTCGGTCACGAGCGCATGAGCGAGCGTCTGCGCGAAGCCGCTCACGAAGCATGCGACCCCAGCGACGACACGCAAGACGATCACAGCGCGCCGCCGTTTATCGAACTACGCGGCCTCGGCAAACGCGGCACTTTGCAGCCAATCGACCTCGACGTGCAGCGCGGTCAGATACTCGGACTCGCCGGGTTGCTCGGCTCCGGGCGTACGGAAACCGCGCGGCTGCTGTTCGGCGCAGACCGTGCCGACAGCGGCACGATGCTCGTCGACGGCAAGCCGGTGCGCCTGCGATCCCCGCACGATGCGGTGCGCCACGGCATTGCGTACTGCGCCGAAGATCGCAAGAAAGAGGGCATCGTCGCCGACCTGTCGATCCGCGAGAACATCCTTCTCGCGTTGCAGGCGAGGCGTGGCTGGTGGCGCAAGATCAACCGTCAGCGCGCGCGCGAGCTGGCCGATCTGTGGATCGAGCGGCTCGGCATCAAGGCTTCGGACGCGGAGCAGCCTATCGGTCTGCTGTCCGGCGGCAACCAGCAAAAAGCGCTGCTTGCGCGCTGGCTTGCGACCGATCCGAAGCTCCTGATTCTGGACGAGCCCACACGCGGCATCGACGTCGCCGCGAAATTCGACATCATGGATCGCCTGCTCGCGCTGTGTGGGAACGGCCTGAGCATTCTGTTCATTTCGTCGGAGATCAGCGAAGTGCTGCGCGTCAGTCATCGGGTAGCCGTGCTGCGCGATCGCCGCAAAATTGCGGAAGTCAAAGGCACGGCATCGAACGAAGACAATATCTACCGACTCATCGCGGGGAGCGGCGAATGAAGCTATCGAACTGGCTCGCGCGTGACGGCGTCGAGCGTCCGTTGATCTGGCCATGCGTGACGTTGGCGTTGTTGTGCGCGCTCAATCTCTGGGTCAATCCGCACTTTCTGTCATTGCGTATGCTCGACGGCCATCTGTTCGGCGCGCCAATCGACGTGCTGAATCGTGCGGCTCCGCTCGTGCTCGTCGCAACGGGCATGACGCTCGTCATCGCGACGCGCGGCATCGACATTTCGGTCGGCGCAGTAGTGGCTATCGCAGGCGCGGCGGCCGCGACGATCCTCGCCACGCAACCGGTGCCGACGGGCGGCCTGATCGCTCAGGCGTTGCTCGCGGCGTTGATCGTCGGCGTGCTGAGCGGCATGTGGAACGGCGTGCTCGTGTCGTTTGTCGGTATGCAGCCGATCATCGCAACGTTGATTCTGATGGTCGCGGGACGCGGCATCGCGCAACTACTGACGGCGGGGCAAATCATTCCGATCGGCGCGCCGGGCTATCTGTTTGTCGGCGGCGGATACTGGCTGGGCGTGCCATGCTCGGTGTGGATTGCGACGCTCGCTGTGCTGGCCACCGCGGCGCTCGTCGAGGGAACGGCGCTGGGGCTCTTTATCCGCGCCATCGGTGTGAATCCGGTGGCGACTCGCCTTGTCGGCCTGCGCTCGAAAGCGCTGGTTTTCGCGGTGTATGGATTCTCGGGATTGACGGCGGCGATGGCGGGCATTCTCATCAGCTCGAACGTGCGCAGCGCCGACGGCAACAACGCCGGCCTGCTCCTGGAGCTCGACGCGATTCTCGCGGTGACGCTCGGCGGCACGTCGCTGCTCGGCGGCCGCTTTAGTCTCGCAGGCACGGTGCTCGGGGCGCTGATCATTCAGACGCTAACGTACACGACGTATTCGATCGGCGTGCCGCCAGAAGCGACGCTGGTCGTCAAGGCAGCGGTCGTGCTGGCGGTGAGCGTTATTCAGTCGCCGGCTGCGCGAGCGCTCGCGGTTTCGTTCGGGATGCAGATTATCAAGCAACGCGGGGTGGCACGATGAGACGATTGTTCGCAGCGTGGGCGCATATCGTCGATCCGCGCACCTTGCCCATCGCGGTTACGATCCTGCTGTTCTGCGCGCTGTTCGGCTTCGGCTCGGTCATGTACACCGGCTTTTTCTCGTGGCAGGTGCTGCTCGATCTGCTGGTCGACAACGCGTTCCTGCTGATTGTCGCCATCGGCATGACGTTCGTGATCGTGTCGGGCGGGATCGATCTGTCCGTCGGTTCCGTCGTTGCGCTCACTACGATTGTAGAAGCGGTATTGTCCGAGCGGCTGCATCTGTCGGTATGGATCATTCTGCCGATCGTTCTTCTGATGGGCACCGTCTTCGGCGCCGTGCAGGGCGCGCTGATTCACTTCTTTCGTCTGCAGGCGTTTATCGTGACGCTCGCCGGCATGTTCTTCGCGCGCGGCCTCTGTTTTCTGATCACCACGCAGTCGATCACGATCACCGATCCGACCTTCCACGCGATCTCCGCATTCCGTCTGGACATCGGCATCGGCTCCGTGACCGCGAACGTGCTGATCGCGTTCGTCGCGCTCGTCGGCGCCATTTTTATCGCGCACTTCACGCGCTTTGGCCGCAATGTGTACGCGGTGGGCGGCAATGCCCGCTCCGCGCTATTGATGGGCTTGCCGGTCGCGCACACGCGCATCGGCGTGTATGCGCTGAGCGGCTTCTGCTCGGCGCTCGGTGGCGCGGTGTTCACGTTCTATGTGCTGTCCGGCTACGGCTTGCAAGGGCAGGGCATGGAACTCGACGCGATTGCCGCGACCGTGATCGGCGGAACGCTGCTGACGGGTGGCGTCGGCTATGTGGTCGGATCGCTGTTCGGCGTCGGCATTCTGGGCACCATCCAGACGCTGATTACGTTCGACGGCACGCTCAGTTCCTGGTGGACCCGCATCGTGATCGGCGCGCTGCTGTGCGCTTTCTGCCTGCTGCAGCGGCTGATCGAACGGCATGCGAAGTCGGTGCGGCGTCCCGGCGGCACCGGCGCGGTCGTCACGTCTGGACGCGAACGCGCGCATGGAGAAACGTCGGCAGCGACCGACTCGCATGTGATAGGCCGCGCGCCCGAACAGGCTTGAGCCTCGCACTAAAGAGGGTGGCAGGGGCGCGCTTTTTTAGTCGTCGAGCGCCCGGCCTCGCGTTTCCGGCAGCGTAAGCGCGGCGAGAATCACGATTCCATAGGCCGCCGCCGCGAATGCGCCGATTGCGTGGCCGAGCGTCATCGTTTGCGACACGTAGCCGATCAGGAACGGGAAGGTCGCACCGACAGCGCGGCCGAAGTTGTAGCAAAAGCCCTGGCCCGAACCGCGAATGCGCGTAGGAAACAGTTCGGTCAGGAACGCACCCATGCCTGAAAAAATACCGGACGCGCAGAACCCGAGCGGGAAGCCGAGCATCAGCATCGAGAAGTTATCTAGCGGAAGCTGCGTGTAGATCGATGCAATCGCGCACGAAGCGAGGGCGAACGCAATGAACGCGCGCTTGCGGCCAATACGGTCGCTCACATACGCACCCGTCAGATACCCGCAATACGATCCGACGATCACGACGCCAAGATAACTGCCGGTGCCGATCACGCTCAGGTGCCGCTCCGTCTTCAGATACGTCGGCAGCCACGTCGTCACCGCGTAGTAGCCGCCTTGCACACCCGTCGCGAGAATGGACGCGCGCAATGTCGTCCAGACGATGTCGCCGCGGAAAATATCGAGCAGCGCAGGACGCGCCTGCGCCGCATCCTGCGCCTCTTTCTGCCGCCGATGCACCTCGGGTTCTTCGACGAAGCGGCGAATCCAGATCACGAACGGCGCCGGCGCGATGCCGATCGCGAACAGCACGCGCCACGCGTAGTCGGCGGGAACGAGCGAGAAGACGGCCATGAAGAGCAACGTCGATACGCCCCAGCCAATCGCCCATCCCGCCTGCACGAGCCCGACCGCCTTGCCGCGGTCGCGTGCGCGAATCACTTCGCCGATCAGCACGGCGCCCGCCGTCCATTCGCCGCCGAAGCCGAGTCCCATCAATCCTCGCGCCCACAGCAACTGCGAGAAGTTCTGCGCGAGCGCGCACGCCAGCGTGAAAACGGCGAACCAGAGGATCGTGATCTGCAAGGTCTTCACTCGTCCGACGCGATCGGACAGTACGCCCGCTGCCCATCCGCCCACCGCGGAACTCAGCAGCGTGACGGTGCCGATCAGTCCCGCGTCGCCACGCGTGATGCCCCACGTCGCGATCAGTGTCGGAATCACGAAGCTCAGGAACTGCGTGTCCATTGCGTCGAGCACGTAGCCGATCTTGCAACTCCAGAACGCACGCTTCTCGGCCGCGGAGATCCGCCGATACCATGCGAACGGGCCTTTCCCCGCGTCGGACGCGCCGTAGCGCTCGGCGTCCGCGGTCAACTGCGCTTCGGTTTCCATGCTTGAACTCCGGTCGTCGTGATGGACCGCGTCTTCGCGCGCGGCTTGCGGATGAAAATAGCGCCGCGCTAGATCACGGCGAGCGTGGTGTTGAGAATGTCGGTGACGAGCATGTGCCCCGGCTTGTGCGCGATCGCAAACGGCAGGCGCGCGCTTTCTATCGCGGCTTGCGGTGTGACGCCGCAGGCCCAGAACACAGGCAGTTCGTCGTCGTGGATGTCGACCGCATCGCCGAAATCGGGCCGCGACAGATCGCGAATGCCGATCAACGACGGATCGCCGATATGCACCGGCGCGCCGTGGACAGCAGGAAAGCGGCTCGTGATCTGAATCGCGCGGATGGCGTCGGCGGCTTTCATCGGACGCATCGAGACGACGCGATTGCCGCCGAACACGCCGGCGCGCACATTGGGCTCGCGCGTTCGATACATCGGCACATTGACCTGCTGTTCGATATGACGCAGACCGATGCCTTCACGCCGCAGCATTTCCTCGAATGAAAACGAGCAGCCGATCGCGAACACGACGAGGTCGTCGCGCCAGAGTTCATCGAGGCTGCGCACTTCCTCCGCGCATTCGCCGTGGCGATACACATAGAACGCCGGCACGTCGTTGCGAATGTCGAGATCCGCGCCGAGTGCGGGCACGCGCCACGCGCCCGGTTCGCCGATGCCGAGCAACGGACACGCCTTCGGATTGAGCGTGCAAAAACGCAGGAAATCGCCAGCGTATTGCTGCGGAAGAATGGCGAGATTGGCTTGCGCATAGTCGCCGCAATAACCCGCGGTGGGACCGGACAGGCGACCGCTGCGCACTTGCTGACGAAACTCGGATGGCGTGTAGGGCATGAACTGCTCGACTGAAGTTGACGGGACTGGCCTTCTGATGCGTTCCAGATTAGTAACGTCAAAAATATCGATCCAGCGAGTTTTTCTTGCGTTTCGTTAAATTAAACTTAACGGCGGCGCGACCCGTTTTCCGGCGATGATCGTGGGCCTCATTCGCGTCTCATTCGCGCCTCATTCGTTATCGCGAGACCTCATGCAATGAATACCCGCTTCGTCGAAACGTTTCTCACGCTCGCGCGGCTCGGCAGTTTTCGCGCGACGGCGACCGCGATGCACGCCACCCCCGCCGCGATTTCGTTGCGTATTAAAACGCTGGAATCCGAGCTTGGCGTCGAATTGATCGAGCGCGACGCGCCCGAGTTCAAGCTCACGGCAAACGGCGAGCGTCTGCTCGCGCACGCGCGCTCGGTCGTGCAGGCCACGCGCTCGCTGCAACTCGCCGCGCAGGACGAAACGCAATTGGCGACGCGTCTGCGCCTCGGTGTGATCGAAACGGTCGTGCATAGCTGGCTGCCCGACTACATTCGCATGCTGAACCTCGAGTACCACCGCATCGTCGTGGACTTGACCGTGGATTCAAGCGCGGTGCTCGGCCCTCGTCTGCGCGCGGGCGAACTCGATCTCGTGATTCAGGTGGAAGAAGTGGGAGAGTTGGAGACGTCGATCGTATCCGCGCTACTCGCGAGTTATCCGGTGCGCTGGATCGCGCGCAGCGACCTCATCCCCGCGACTCGCGCGAAGCATGCCGACACGCTGTTGAGCAAGCCGGTGCTGACGTTCGGCCGCGGCACCGCGCCGCAAATTGCCGTCGAGGCTATCGTGCAGACGCTTGCGCGCCGTGCCGGCGTGCCGTTTGCGGACACGCAGGTGACTTGCATGCCGTCGGTGGCGGTCATCGTCAAACTGCTGCGCGACGGCTATGGCATCGCGGCGGTGCCCGCGCTTTTTGTCGAGCCGTTTCTCGCGAGCGGAGAACTGGGGCACTTGCAGGTGCGCCCGCTGCCGCCGCCGATCAATGTGGCGATGTACTACCGCGACGATGCCGACGTCGGCGTGCTGGCGGCCGCGCGCGTCGCGCGCAATGCGTGCGATCAGTACGCGAAAGCGATGGGACGGCAGTTGATCGAGAAGCGCTAGATCAAGCGCTGCATTCAGCGCGGCTCGCTACTCGCGTTCGAGGCGCCGCCGCGCCGTCGCGGCGAGCCGTTCGAACGGAAGCGTGCTCGCTGCAAGCGCGGCCATCTCCGGATAATGCTCGCGCGTGATGTCGGTCAACACTTGCCCAGGCGGTGCCTCGATCGCGACGCGCGCGCCCATTTCCTGCATCACGGTGAGCGCGTCGAACCAGCGCACCGTGTAGCGCATGTTGGTCGCGAGATCGTCGCGAATTGCATCGGCCGTATACAACGGACGGCCGCCGCGATTGCCGATGTACACGCTTTGCGGCGCGCGAAACGGAATCGTGCGCGCATACGCGCTGAGTTCGTCGCTTGCTTGCGCGAGCAGTTCGCAATGCGAAGGAACGCTGACCGCAAGACGCGTCGCCTTGCGCGCGCCCGCATCCAGAGCGCGGTGGATGAAGCTATCGAGCGCGGTGTTCGCCCCTGCCATCACGATCTGGCGCGGCGCGTTCACGTTGCCGATGTAGACGGGCGGCTCGCCTTCGTCGATGTGCCGTGCGGCGAGCGCGGCGAGTTCATGCTCCGTCAGTCCCGACACAGCCGCGAGACCGTAGCCCGATGGATACGCCGCTTCCATCAGTTCCGCGCGGCGGCGGACCATCTTCAAAGCGTCGGGGAAAGGGAGCGCGCCGCAGCTCACCGCCGCCGGGTACGCGCCCACCGACAAACCGGCGCTCAGGTCCGGCGTCAGTCCTTCATCCGCGAGGGCACGCGCGATCGCCACGCCTGCGACGGTCAGTCCGCATTGCACGGCAACAGTCGAGCGCAACGCATCGGGCGTGTCGAGTGTGAGCACGTCGGCGCCTAGCACGCTGGACGCCTCATCGAGTGTTGCGCGCACGGCGGGATGCGACGGCAGCCGATGCAGAAAGCCGTCGCTCTGCGCGCCCTGGCCTGGGAAGATCAGCGCGAGCATCAGAGTTCCGTCCGATGAACGCAGACCCACGGATCGGCAAGCAGTTGCGGACCGCTTGCATGACGCGCCATCACGCGTGGCTTGCCGGCGGCCCACTCGGCGAGCGCGACGCCGCCTGCTGGTGTCTCGAGTTGCGCGTCGATGCGAATGCCGGTTTCGCATGCAAGCGTTTGCAGATAGCTCAGCGAGCCCGCCGCGCGTTCACGCGACAAACGTTCCGGTGTCCGAATCAATAGATCGAGATCGCTCGATTGCGTGGCTGCTGCCGTTTGCGTGGCGAGTTCGAAACCAACGCTGCCGGTCGGGCCCCAGACAAGCGCGTTGAGTGCGCTCTGTGCATCCCGTTGCAACCGGGCGAACGCGACGAACGCGGGCAACGCGGCGCGCGTTGCATCGGGCTCGTTTCGCACCAACGCCTCGGGCGAAACGGCTTCGACAATATCCGTCGATGCGGCCCACGTGCCGTACCGCTGAGATCGCTGCGCGCCGCGCAAGCCAATCGCGACGAAGCCGGGCGCGGCGAGCGCGCGCCGCACGACCGCATACGGCGCGCGCTCGAACGCATCGCGCACCCAGTCGGGTTCGCCGTCGAATGCAGCGAGGCGCCGCAAGCGCAGCAAGTCATGCGCGCGCCAGCGTTCGTCGCACGACGCCGCGGCATTGCTCGCAAACGGCGGCGCGGCGCAGACCGGCATTACACGGCATCCCATTGCTCGGCGAGACGCCGCCGCACTTCGATGGACGCCGCGCGGTTCTTCTGCGCCGCCGCCGATTCCAGCCGACGCGCAAGCGTGCGGCTGCAGGCGCGCGCACTGTCGATCTGTTCGCACAACACCTGCTGCACGCGCGCGATCTGCGCGGCGTCCGGCGCGTCGGCGTCGATACCTTCGATCAGTTGATCGAGCAGCCCGAGCTTCGCGAACGAGGCCATCGAGTAAGACATCGGCACGATGGTTTCGCCGAGTGCGTCGAGCGCTTCGACTGTGCGGCGCGTGACGCGCGCGGCGGCTTCCTTGCCCATCGCGTGAACCATCGTGCCGGGCGCGTCGAGCGCGACGATGCGATTGGCCTGATAACCGTGCGCGAGGAACGCGCCCGACATCGCCGGTCCGACGATCAGCGCAATCACCGGATGCCCCGCATCGCGAGCCGACGCATACGCGTCGACCGCGGCGGCGCACGCGAGATGAATGCCGAGCATTTCCTCGCGATAGCCGTACGCCTGGCTCTTCACATCGACGATCGCGACGATCGGACGACGCGTGGCGCTTGCCGCATCGTCGGCGATCACTTCGCGAACGGCTCGCGCGAGCAGCCAGCCCTGTTCGAGTCCGACGACGTTGTCGGTCGCGCGCGGAAAGCGGTTAGCGGCGTCGGGCACGACGGTGATGAAGCGGGCGGTTTCGCCGCCGAGCGGCGCGTCGGCGCTCCACACGGGCGCCGCGTTGCGGGATTCGCCGGCGAGCGCATGGAACCAGCGCGCGCCGCGGCTCAGTGAGATGTCGCTCATGCTTGCTCCTTGCGTGAGTGGGATTGTGGCGCTTGGGTCGCTTCGGCTGCATAGACCTCGCGCATGCTCTCCGGCGTGACGCTCGCCGGATCGATCCGCGCGAGCCGCTGCAAGAACGTGTCGACCTGTTCGCTGCGATGCGCGGCCGGCACGCCTTGCACGAACGCGGCATGCACGGCGGCGCGCACGTCCGCGGCGTCGTCGTCCACGAGCCGGTCCGCGAGCGAACTCGCCACGCGCTGCTCGCCGCCGATCAACTGCCACACGCGGCGCCGGTCGGACGCATCCAGTTCGTCGATGCCCGCTTCCTGCTCGATCACTTCGGGTCCGTTCATGCCGAGCCGCCCCTGCTTGGTCACGACCAGATACGAGCACAGCGCCGCGGCCAGCGACATGCCGCCGAAGCAGCCCACCATGCCCGCGATCACGCCGACCACCGGCACATGCCGGCGCAGCGCGACGATGGCCGCCTGCATCTCGGCGATTACGGCGAGACCCAGGTTGGCTTCCTGAAGCCGCACGCCGCCGGTTTCGAACAGCACGACCGGCCGTACGATCTTGCCGCGCTCGCAATCGCGCAACGCCATCTCGAGCGCGGCGGCGATCTTGCTGCCCGACACTTCGCCGATGCTGCCGCCCTGGAACGCGGACTCGATCGCGGCAATCACGGCGGGCTCGCCGTCGATCGTGCCGCGCGCGATCACGCAGCCGTCGTCGGCCTGGCACACGACGCCTTGCAGCGGCAGCCACGGCGATTCGATCCTGTCGAACGGGCCGAGCAGTTCGCGGAAGCTGCCCGGGTCGAGCAGCGCGCGGGCGCGCTCACGCGCGGGCAGTTCGATGAAGCTCTCGCGCAGCAGCGGCGCGGCATGCACAGTCGCGGGCGTGCTCATGCGTCGTCTCCCTGTTCGGCGGCCTCGACCGCTTCCGCGAGCCGCAATGCAACCACTCCTGGCGTCGCGCCGAAGTCGTTGATTTCGATTTGCGCGGCGCCGTCGTAGCGGGTGAAAAAGCGGTCCAGCACGCTTTTCCAGATATGGCTGTAGCCGTCGACGCTCGTGCGCACGACGACATGTGCAGCGAGCGCGTTCGGATTATCGGTGGGCGAGAGCAACACTTCCAGATCGCCCGAACCCACCACGCCGACGTGCGCGCGGGTCGTGACGGCGCGTTGCGCCGGATAGTCGAAGGTCAGATGTTCCATGAGGCTCAGCTCCCGCTGACGTCGTGATGCGCCAGCATGTCGAGGAAAAGGGTGGCGGCGAGCAGATCGGCTGCTCCGCCGGGCGATGCGTTGAGCGACAGCAAGTCGCGTTCGAGCGCGGCGAGCGCGTCACGGCCTGCGCGTGTCGAACTGCCGCCGGCTTGCAGCACGCGCCGCGCGCCGTGCTGGCCGGCATGCAAGCCTGCGAGACCCGCGCGATGCAGCAGGCAGGTGTCGTCGAGCGAGGCCATGATGGAGAGCAGGGCGTCGACGCGCGCGGCATCTTCGGCAATGCCGCGCTCGCGTGCCGCGATCAGCGCCGGCAAGCCGACGGCGATCACATGCGGGAAGCCTTCCTGCGCCTCGCGGCGCGCGCCGCCGACCTGATAGCGTTGACGCGCGCGTTCGCCGTGACTGTCGGTGGCGGCTGCGAAGCGATCGGGGAAGCAGGCGATCTGCGCCGCACGCCGGCAGATCGCCGAGGCGTCGAGCCGGAGCGCGGCATCCGCGAACGACGCGCCCGCGACCAGCAGCCCGACGATCCATATCGCGCCGCGATGCGCGTTGCTGCCGCCGGTCGCGCGCAGCATGTCCTGCTCGCCCGCGCGGCCGATTTGCGCGAGTTCGGTGCGCAATAGCGCCGACGGCTCGCCGCGCCGCCGCGCCGTGCGCGCGAGCGCGGCGAAGGTCGGCTCGAGCGCGTGCGCCGAGCGTCGCATGATGGCGAGGTCGAGATCGCGATGCGCGCCGCTGCCGCGCCGGTCGACGAGCGCGGGCTTCGGCGTGAGTTCGGCTTCGTCGATCAGCGCGGTCACGGCGTAATGGGCAAGTTGCGAGTCAGGGCATGAGTCTTGTGCGCGCTTCGCGACACGTTCGTCAGAAGCAGCGGCCGCTGTCGTGACCGGATACAGAGCTTGCGTGGCTCGGCCATACGGCGCGTCCCCGCGCTCGGTCCAGGCACACGCTCGCGCGAGCGGCTCGGGCATCTCTATCGCGGACGCGCATGACACATCTTCACGCTCCAACAAAGCAGCGGCTCTCATTACCAGCTCCTGAAGCGCGCCGGCGGCGCGTACAAACCGCCCGACCAGGTGACGAGATCGTCGATGCTGCGTGCCGCGAGCAGCGAACGCTTCGCTTCGCCGCGTCGAATGCCGAGATCTTCCGGATACGCGACGATGCCGCGCCGGCGCAACTCGGCCGTCTTCTCCGGCTTCGCGCGCAGGCCGATCGGCGTCACGCCGGCGACCGCGGCAATCGCCGCGCGCCGTTCGTCGATGCCCTCGGCCTTGTGCAGATGCGCGATGCCTTCCTCAGTGACGACGTGGCTCACGTCGTCACCGTAGATCATGACGGGCGCGATCGGCATGCCGTTTTTCGCGCCGACCGCGACCGCGTCGAGTTCATCGACGAAAGTCGGCTCGCCGCCTTTCTTATACGTCTCGGCCAGTTGCACGACGAGCTTTTGACCGCGCGACACGGGCCCCTGATCTTTCAGCAGCTTGAGCCACGCTTCGCTCGAATGGCGCCGGCCGCGCGGATCGTGACCCATGTTGGGCGCACCGCCAAAGCCGGCGAGGCGGCCGCGCGTGACCGTCGACGAATTGGCGTCCGCGTCGATCTGCAGCGTCGAGCCGATGAATAGATCGACCCCATATTGCCCGGCCAGTTGGCACAGCACGCGGTTCGAGCGCAGCGTGCCGTCGCTGCCGGTGAAGAACACGTCCGGGCGCGCCTCGATATACGCCTCCATGCCGACCTCGCTGCCAAAGCAATGGATGCTGTCGACCCAGCCCGATTCGATCGCGGGAATCATCGTGGGATGCGGATTAAGCGTCCAGTTGCGGCAGATCTTGCCCTTCAGGCCGAGCGACTCGCCGTAAGTGGGCAGCAGCAGTTCGATGGCCGCAGTGTCGAAGCCGATGCCGTGATTCAGCGACGTCACGCCGTACGGTTCGTAGATGCCGCGTATCACCATCATCGCGGTCAACACCTGGAGGTCGCCGATATGGCGCGGATCGCGCGTGAACAGCGGTTCGACGGCAAACGGGCGGTCCGCCTCCACGACCACGTCGACCCACGAGCCGGGAATATCGACGCGCGGCAGTTCATCGACGATCTCATTGACCTGCACGATCACGATGCCATGACGAAACGCTGCGGCCTCGGCGATGGTGGGCGTGTCCTCGGTATTCGGACCGGTGTAGAGATTGCCGTGACGGTCGGCTTTTTCCGCGCACAGCAGCGCGACATGTGGCGTGAGGTCGACGAACATGCGCGCATACAGTTCGACGTACGTATAAATCGCGCCGATCTCCAGTTGCCCGTCTTCGAGCAGTTGCGCGACGCGCAGGCTTTGCGGGCCGGCAAACGCAAAATCCACTTTATGCGCGATGCCGCGCTCGAACAGCGTCAGATGCTCAGGACGACTGATGCTCGAGATGAGCAGATGCAGATCGTGAAGCTTCTGCGGATCGACCTTGGCCAGCGAGCGCGACAGGAAGTCGGCCTGCTTCTGGTTGTCGCCTTCGAGCGCGACGCGGTCGCCGGGCTGGATCAGCGTCTCGAGCGCATCGACGATGCGCGTGGACGGCAGCACGCCGTCTTCGAGCCACGGCGCGATGGCCGCGAGGCGGCGCTTTTTTTCGTCGCGGCGCGTGGTCCACGAACGTGCGGCGGATGGTGCTTCGGCGGGTGCGTTCATCGGCTCAATCAACTCCCGGTAGTAGCGCGCGGCGGACGGCCGCGCGGCTTGGGTTGGCTTGCGAGCGCGGCTTCCGCCTGCGCGCGTTCGGTCAGGAAACGGTGCAGCAGTTCGCCCGTGCCGAGCAGATGTGCGACGACGAGCGCCTGGGCGGCCGGCACGTCGCGGCGCCGCACGGCGTCGAGCAATTCGGTGTGTTCATCGTCGGATTCGCCCTTGTAGGACGGCAAGCCGAACTTCAGGCGCAAGTAACGCTCGCCCCGCCGATGCAGTACGCGAATCAGGTCTTCGAGCTGCGGACGCGCGGCCGGCGCATACAGGCTCATGTGAAACGCCGCGTTGCGCGCGACGTAGAGCGACGGGTCTGCCTCGCGCTCCGCCGCCCGGCCGAGCGCGGCGCATTCGCGCAACGTGGCGGCCGTGTGCTTCGGAATGGCGAGTCCGATTGCAAGGCTCTCGAGCGCCGAACGGATCTCGTAGATTTCGCGCGCTTCATCCGCCGACAACGGCGCGACCGTCGCGCCTTTGTGCACCGCGACCTTCGCCCAGCCTTCGGTTTCGAGCAGGCGCAAAGCCTCGCGCACCGGAATTGCGCTGACCGAGAAGTGCCGCGCGATCGCGTCCTGACGCAGCGGCGCGCCGGGCGCCAGCGTGCCGTCGATAATCGCTTCGCGCAACGCGTCGGCGATCACGCGTGATGTGCTTTCGCGCGGTGCGGCCGCCCGCAGCAGCGGGGCGCGCGCGGGGGTGTCCAAGGGAAGAAGGTCGGTGGTTGTGTCGCTCATGGTTCAAATATTATATACAAAAATGAGGTATTTAAACGCGGGCAAACCCGGAGATTTTTTGCGTGGGCGGCGCGGGCGTTTCGTGGGCGGCATCGTTCGGACCGCTCAGCGGTGAGTGCGTGAATTTTCTGATTGTCGCGGCGTCTTTTCGCGTGCATGCGATGGGCTTGCCGCTCGCTCTGACAGCGCTCGCGCTAGTCGCTCGTTTGCTTGTGATTTCGTTCGCGCCACAGACAAGCGCAAAGCACCGTCCAGCAAGGCGAAAGGGCCGCTCGGCGTGGCCCCTGGCCATTCGGCCGACTGGCGCAGGCGGTCGTGGAGAGGCATGCTGCTGTTCGTTAGAAGGTGCGTTCGTCCGCAGTCCGATGTTTGCCGCGCTGTACAGTGGTCTGTACAATGGTCGCAGTGGCCCCAAGTCTTTTCTTTTGCGCCACGCTTCGACCGGCAGCCGCAAATCGCCAGCCCGACCCGCAACCGCAAGGGCAGGCAAACCGCACGGCGGCGGAAGCGTTTTCTAACTTTTGACAGGAGTGGCCGGAGGGCAACCTCGCAGGCCGGATAACCCATGAACGTCCTTACTTACAGCGAGGCCCGAGCCGGCTTTAAGCAGGCAATGGATGAAGTCTGCCGCGACCACGCACCGATGCTCATTACGAGACAAAGTGGCGAAAACGTGGTGATGGTGTCGCTGGAAGACTTCAACGCGATGCAGGAGACCTTGTATCTGCTGAGTTCGTCGAAGAATGCCCAGCGGCTCGCGCGATCCATTGCCCAGTTGAATGCCGGCGGTGCGGCCCCGCGCGAACTGCTGACCGATGAACCGACACAAAAGCCGCAACGAACACGCCGCAAAGGCTGACAGCATCTTTATGTTTACCGACGACGCTTGGGACGACTACGTGTATTGGCAGGAGACCGATCGCAAGGTCGTCCGCAAGATCAATGCGTTGCTGGAGGAGTGCCGGCGCGATCCGTTTATCGGCACGGGAAAACCGGAGCCGCTCGTCGGCAGCCTGAGCGGTTTCTGGTCGCGCCGCATCACGTTTGCCGATCGGCTCGTGTATCTGCCGAAAGATGGAAAGATCTATGTGATCGCATGCCGGTTTCACTATGACCATTGACCGAGCACTGAGCGAGTACCGAGCGACCACTGCGCGACCAGCGACCAGCGGCATGCCCAACCCCGCCCGCGCCGCTCACTCGGCCTGTCGCCGCGCGCGCCCGCCCGAACCCAGCAACGAAAAGAGCGGCCAGCCGAGATTCACGCCGAGGCTCGCGATCACGATCAGCGCCATGCCGGCCCACTGCGCCAATGAAAGCGCGCGGCCGTACACGATCGCATCGACGGCAATAGCGGTGAGCGGATAGACGAACAGCAGCACCGCGATGATCGGCGTGGTCAGCTTTGGCAGCGCGCCATAGATCAGCACGTACGAAAGCCCCGTGTGCAGCACGCCCATGCCGACAATCCAGAACCATTGCATCGGCTCGATATGCGTGGCGTCGAAAGGTGCAACGAGCGGCGCGATGAACGGCAGGCACACCACGCCCACCGCACATTGCATCAGCGTCAGCAGGTGCGGGCGCAAATTGCCGAGCCCTTTGGCGATCAACGTGACGCTGGCATAGAGCACCGAGCCGGCCAATGCCTCGCCGATGCCGATCACGTAGCTTGCATGGCCCTGCAGATTTTCCGTGGCCGCCACGCCCGACGCGAGCACGAGCCCGCCGAAGGCCGCCGCGATCCAGCCGAGCCGATCCGCGCCGAGCCGTTCGTTGAAGAGCGCCGCGCCGATCAGCACGACCCAGAACGGCTGCACATGAAACACCACGGTCGCGACGGCAATGCTGGTGCGATGGATCGCATCGAAAAAGCCGACCCACTGCGTGACCATCAATACGCCGGAGATGAGCGCGAGCGTGAGCGTGCGTCGCGTGAAATGCGCGCGCGTGAAGTAGCCTTTCCACGCGCAATACGCCGCCAGCGACAGAAAGCCGAACAGGCAGCGGAAAAACACCAGTGTCAGCGCGCCGAGCCGCGCTTCCTCGACGAACACGCCGAGCGTGCCCATCAGCAGCCCGCCGCCGGCCAGTGTGATCGCGCCTTGTTGACGTTGGGTGAGGGACATGCGCCGCGTCTCCGTTAGATCTCCGTTGGGTGATGCATTGAAGTATTGCGCCGCTTGCGGGCCACGCACAAACGAATTAAATTGAGAAATTCCATAAGCGCCATTGATAAATCATGCACCCGGAATTTGACGTCGATCTGCTGCGCACCTTCGTTGCAGTCGTGGATACGGGCAGCTTCACGAAGGCATCGGCAACCGTGCATCGCTCGCAGGCCGCCGTCAGCATGCAGATCAAGCGGCTCGAAACCATGCTCGGCACGACGCTTTTCGCGCGCAACACGCGCAATCTTTCGCTGACGCGGCCCGGCAATACGCTGCTCGAATATGCGAGGCGCGTGCTCGCGTTGCATGAAGAAGCGTGGTCCGCGATCGTGCGGCCCGAGGTGACCGGGCGCGTGGTGCTCGGTGCGCCGGACGATTACGTGTCGTCGCTGCTGTCGCCGGTATTGCGGCGCTTTTCGAACCTGTACCCGCACGTCGAAATCGAAATTGTCTGCGCGCAGAGCACGTCGCTCGCGCCGATGCTGGCGGACAACAAGATCGACCTTGCCTTCGTCACGCGCGACCGCAAGCTGCGCGGCGAATTCGTGCGCAGCGAGCCGATGGTCTGGGTGGGCGCTTCCGTCGATACGCCGGTGCTGGCGGCGTCGCCATTGCCGGTCGGCTTATACGAGCCAGGCTGCGTGGCGCGTCAGCATACGCTGGCCGCGCTCGACGGCGCGCGGATTCGCTACCGCGCGGCCTTCAGCAGCGCGAGCCTGATGGGCCTGGTCGCCACCGTGGACGCGGGTTTGTCGGTGGTTGCGCTGACGCGCTGCAGCGTGCCGTCGCGGCTCGCCATTCTCGGCGAAGCGCAAGGCTTGCCGCACATCGAGCCGCTCGAAATCGTGGTGGCGCGCAGCGCGAAGTCGGACCGGCCGACTTGCGATTATCTGGCGGCGCAGATGGTGCAGGATCTGTCGCTGCGCGCACAGCCGCGCGCGTAAGCGGCGGCGGCTTCGTGACACGGCGCAGCGCCGTTCGCGCGCGGCGGCGCGGACAACGGCGGCGCGGGCAACATCAAAAACATCAGAACGCGATATTCGTCCGCACACCCACGACGAACGTGTTGCGCAGCGGCTTCGTCGGATCGTTCGGATTTTGCCCGGCGCCCGCGTTGAACGTGTATTGCGCATCCGCCTGCAGCATCCACCAGGGAGCGATCTGATACTGGTAGGTCGCTTCGAGCGCGGTTTCGCTGGTGCGCACGCCGTACGGGCCGCCGCTAAATGCCAGGTTATCCTGATCGATTCCGCGCGTGTGGCTGCCGATCTTGATATACGTCAGCGCAAGGCCCGCGCTATCGTTGTCGCGGCCCGCGAACGGCGCTTTCAGCACGACGCCGAGATTCGCCGCGAGGCTCACGAGGTTGCGGTCGCCCGGCGCGCCCATGACGCGCGCGAATACGCCGAGGCTGCGTGCCTCGCCGGGATTAGGCCGCCAGATGGTCTGGTCGGCCACCGCATAGAAGCTGTAATCGCCGCGATGGTTCGCCGCAACGCCGGTGGACACAGGACTCGCGAGTGACACACCGTTGTTATCGTAGCGCGGGTCCGCGAAGGGGCCGTTGTTGTACCAGAGCCCGATCTTGTAGGTGCCCGGCAGACCGCCTCGGGTTGCGCCTGGCGCTGCGCCTGGCGCCGCAGCCGCGTCGCTATCGGCCGGTTGATTGATCGCATACTGCAGCTCGCCGATGAACAACGTCCCGTTATGCAGATTGAAGTTCGTGCCGCTGCGGTTATTCGGGTTGTTACCGAGCGGATCGCCGTCGAACACACCGGCGAGCGCCGTCAACGAAGGCGTGATCTGTCCGCGCACGCGCGCGCCGAGCGCCGCGAGCGGATACGCGGGGCCGCCGGACGGCATGTCGTACGAGGGCAGTGCGGGCCACCCGAACATCGTGTTGATGAATAGCGCCGAGTACGTGCTGGAGATGAATTCCTGATCGATACTCTGCTGACCGATTTTCACGTCGACGCGTTTGTTCAGGAACGACTGCTGATACCACAGCTCCCACAGGCGCGTGCTGGCATCCGCTTCGATGCCGCTCGCGGTGTTCAAAGTGCCCAGCTTGTCGGTGCTGAGATTGCGGCCGTGAATCTGCAATGCGCTGACGTTGAACTGGCCGCCTGGCAGACCGAAGGCTTTTTCGGTGTCGAGTTGCAAGGTCGCGGTCGTCAGGCCGTCGTACGCGACGCCGCGCGCCAGTCCGCCGCGCAGGTTGCCGAGCAGTTCGCTCGTTTCCGTGAGCGCGAACGTCACGCCGTATTGGCCGAGCCACGGGCGCAAGCCGCCCATGTCGCCGAATAGCTGATCGCGGTTCCAGAGACCGGTCTCGTTGGCCGGCGTTTTGTTCGCATCCGCGCCGCTCGCTTCGCTTGCGTCGCGCGTGGCGTCGGAACTGGTTTGCGCCACTGCCGCGCCGCAAACGGAAGCCCACGCGAGCGCCACATACAACGCCGCATGGCGCAGCGAAAAAAGGCGCGGGCGCCGGCCGGCCGCGCCGCTCGACCGTGCGAACTCACGGCCTGCACGCAGCAGCGCAACGCGTCGAAGGGAGGATGCGAGCTTCATCGAAAGCCTTTAATGTTGTTATCGACTGCCGGGTGTTTTTGCGCGGTTAAATGGCTGTTTAACGCGTGCGTCGACGCATCGGTTCGCGCGACTTGCAGAATGGGCGTGATCGTACCGACGCAGCCTGGGGGCGTCAACGAGACGGGCCGACGCACGGCAAGCTGACAAATTGATGAATTCGCGCGAACGCGCGGAGACAGCGTTTGTCGAACCGCACGAGATTTCCGCAGCCCACTTACAAGGACTTACATGATGAAGAAGCGCACCCTCCTGATTTCGTTGCTGGCGAGTGCTGGCCTTTTCGCAAGCGGCGCCGCGAACGCACAACTGAATCTGAAGCAGTTCGGCATTGGCGGCGGAGACAGCTCCGCGGATGCCGGCGCCGCCGCATCTCCCGGCGGGCTCTCGCAGTTGTTGCAGACCTACGTGGGCGCGAACCAGCAAGTGCTGAGCGGACAGTCCACGCTTGCGTCCGCGATGGGTCTGAGCGGCGCGGCCGGCCAGGCGCAGCAGGCAGCCGGCTTGCTAAGCAGTGGTGGCACGCCGTCGGTCAGTCAGTTGACGCAGGTCGGCAGCACGCAGCAGTCGCTGTCGCAAACGCTCACGCAGGCTTTCGCGAGCCGCGCAGGCGGTGCGAGCGGCGCATCGCAAACGCCGGTGAACAAGCAGGCGTTCACCGACGGGTTATCGTCGCTCGCCAAAGGCGTGACCCAGTATTCGAGCATGCAGTCGGGGCTCGGCAGCATCGGGCAGATGAACCCTTCGTCGCTGTTGCAGGCCGGGATGAATCCGCAGACGATGCAAAGCGCGTCGTATATCGCGCAGTCGGCGCCGGGGCAATTGCAATCGCTGATGTCCACGCTCAGTTCCGCGGTACAGTTTGCGTCGAGCCAGGGAATCAGCGTGCCGTCGATCGCGAGGTCGGCGCTCGGCGGGCAATGAGCGCGCAGTGAGGCGCGCAGTAACACCCCATAAGCCACGAACGGATCACCAATGTCACACACATTGAATCTCGACAACTACTTCGCGCGCATCGGCTATGCGGGCCCGCGCGCGCCGACGCTCGAGGTGCTGCAGGCCATTCACCGTCTGCATCCACGGGCCATTCCGTTTGAAAACCTGAATCCGCTCACGCGCCGCGCGGTGAAGCTCGACCTCGAATCCGTCGAAACAAAACTCGTCGACGATCATCGCGGCGGCTATTGCTTCGAACAGAACACGCTGCTCGCGAATGTGCTGCAGGAGCTGGGCTTTCGCGTGACGCCGCTGATAGGGCGCGTGCTGTGGGGCCGCGAGCCCGACGCGGTGACGCCGCGCACGCACATGGTGCTGCGTATCGATCTGGATAACGAAGCATGGATCGCGGACGTGGGTCTCGGCAGCGTCACGCTGACGTCGCCGCTGCGGCTGTCTCCGGGTCTCGCGCAGCGCACGGACCTCGGCATCTTCCGGCTCGCGGACGCGTCGCGCGACGCGCTCTACCTCGAAGTGCAGGCACGCGATGAAAGCTGGTCGCGCGCGTATCGCTTCGACTTGCATCCGGTCGAGTGGATCGATTACGAAACCTCGAACTGGTACACGTCGACGTCGCCGGAAGCGATCTTCGCGAGCAATCTGATCGTATGCCGCGTGTTGTCCGGGACGCGGCTCACGCTGCTCAACGACCAGGTGAACGAACGCGCGGCAGACGGCAGCCTGATCGGCGACCAGCGCCTTGCGAGCGCGGACGAACTCGCGGCCTGTTTGCGCGAGCGCTTCGGTCTGAATGTCGGCGACATCGACATCGCAGATATTTTCGAGCGCGTGCGCACTCGGGCCGATTCGGCGTGAGCGCGGCACAAGGCCATGCCATGATTGCGCGCCTCGTCGTCCAGACCGTGCTGTGGCTCGCGGGCATGGGCGTGCTGCTGTTTGGCGCGGCCGGCACGCTCGCGTGGCCGGCGGCGTGGTGGTATCTGATCGAACTCGGCGTATTGAGCTTGTGGATCGGCGTGTGGCTCGCAGGCCATGATCCCGGCCTGCTCGCCGAGCGCCTCGCGCCGTTCGTGCAGCAACAGCAAAGCCGCTGGGACCGGCTCTTCATGATCGGCGTGGCGTGCGTGTGGTGCGGCTGGCTGATCGTGATAGGACTCGACGCGATGCGCTTTCACTGGTCCGCGCCGCTGCCCGTCGCGCTGGTGAGCCTCGGCTCGCTTTGCGTGGCGCTTTGCATTTTCATGTGCCGCTTCGTGTTCGAAGCGAACAGCTATGCGGCGCCCGTCGTGAAGATCCAGTCGAGCCGCGGTCACAAGGTGATCGACAGCGGTCCCTATGCGCGCGTGCGTCATCCGATGTATTCGGCGGCGCTGCTGTTGTTCGTCGGCACGCCGTTGCTGCTCGGCTCATGGTGGGGTCTCGCGTTCGTTCCGCTCATGACGATCGGGCTCGGCTGGCGCGCGGTGCGCGAAGAGCGTGTGCTCGCCGAACAACTCGACGGCTATACGGAGTACATGACGCGCGTGCGTTTTCGCTTCGTTCCTCTCATCTGGTAGACGCGCAAAGCCGCCGCACATTTGCGGCGCACGCATGAACCTGTCTAGACAAAACGCACCACACGCGAGCATGAATTAATCTCGCCGCGCGCTCGCCGTTCTTCGATCATGTCCGTAGAAGCCCCGTCCTGTCAGGGCGCCTAGGGGCTTACCCGATGATTCGCGCGATTTCGCATGAATCCCCTTGCGACTGCTTTTTGACTCGTGCAGACTTGTCTATACAAATTCAGCGGCAGTAAACATTCGGCTCGACGGTTCCCCCTATCAAGGAGTTTCGACGTGAAAGTGAAACGCACGACGGCAGCAAAAGCATTGATCGGCGCCGTGTTCGGCGCCGCGGCAATTTTCGCGGCACCGGCGCAGGCCAAAGACTGGAAGACGGTGACGATCGCGCTCGAAGGCGGCTACGCACCGTGGAACCTGACGTTGCCCGGCGGCAAGCTCGGCGGCTTCGAACCGGAACTCGTCGCCAATCTTTGCGAGCGCATCAAGCTGCAATGCAACCTGGTCGCGCAAGATTGGGACGGCATGATTCCGGGCCTGCAAGCAGGCAAGTTCGACGTGCTGATGGACGCCATCTCGATCACGCCGGAGCGCGAAAAGATCATCGCGTTCTCGAAGCCGTATGCGGCCACGCCCGCAACCTTCGCCGTCGCTGATACCAAAGTGCTGCCAAAGGCCCCGCCTGGCGCCGCCGTCGTCAAACTCTCGGGCGATGCTAAAGCCGATCAGCCGACTGTCGACGCGCTGCGCAAGCAGTTGAAGGGCAAGACGATCGGCATCCAGTCCGGCACCGTCTACACGAAGTTCATCAACGAGGGCTTCAAGGACATCGCCACGATCCGCGTGTACAAGACCTCGCCGGAGCGCGATCTCGATCTGGCGAACGGCCGCATCGACGCATCGTTCGACGACGTCACGTATTACGCGGCGAACGTCGACAAGAAAGAAACCGCGTCGATTTCGATGGCCGGTCCGAAGATCGGCGGCCCGATCTGGGGCCCGGGCGAAGGCCTCGCGTTCCGCAAGCAGGACGCCGACCTGAAGGCGAAATTCGACACCGCGATCAGCGCGGCGCTCGCCGACGGCACGGTCAAGAAGCTCTCCGCCAAGTGGTTCAAGACCGACGTGACGCCCTGATTCACGAGGCGTCGAACGAATGCGGCACGTGCGGGCGCGAGCTCGTGCGTGCGGCTGTTTCGTGCGGCTGTTGCATCGGCCGTCATGAATGAGAGGTAGGCAATGGCTCTGATACAGATGCTCGGCTTCGGGCCGGAAGGCTGGGGCGGCGTATTGCTGCTCGCGGCGTTGATGACCGTCGCGCTCACGCTGGCCGCGCTCGCGGTCGGCGCCGTGTTCGGTGCGTTGATCGCGGCGGCCAAGCTGTCGCGTCTGCGCGTGTTGCGCGTGATCGGCGAAACCTATACGACGGTGTTTCGCGGCGTGCCCGAACTGCTCGTCATCTATCTGTTCTATTTCGGCGGCTCGACGCTCGTGACCACGGTCGGCCAGTGGTTCGGCGCGGAAGGCTTTGTCGGCGTGCCGCCGTTTGTGATCGGCGCGCTTGCTGTCGGCATGATTTCCGGCGCGTACCAGGCCGAGGTGTATCGCTCGGCGGTGCTCGCGGTGTCGCGCGGCGAACTCGAAGCGGCGCGTTCCATCGGCATGCCGACGCTGACCATGGCGCGCCGCATCCTCATTCCGCAAGTGCTGCGTTTCGCGTTGCCGGGCATCGGCAATGTGTGGCAACTGAGCCTGAAGGACTCCGCGCTGATCTCGGTGACGGGTCTCGCCGAACTGCTGCGCACGAGTCAGGTGGCGGCCGGCTCCACGCATCAATACTTCACGTTCTTCGTGGTGGGCGGCGCGCTGTATCTGCTGATGACCAGCATCTCGAACCGGGTCTTCAACCGCGCCGAGGCGCGCGTGGGCCGGTCCTTCAAGCGCAACTTCGCGCGCAACTGACGGCGGCCGCATCATGAATTTCGACTTCGACTTCCTGCTCGACACGATCCGGCAATTGCTCGCGGCCGTGCCGACCACGCTCGGGCTTTTCTTCTGCTCGCTGGTTCTCGGCGGACTGCTCTCGCTCGTGATCGTCACGATGCGCGTGTCGCCGCACTGGCTGCCGAATCGTTTTGCACGCGCTTATATTCTCGTGTTCCGCGGCTCGCCGCTCCTGATCCAGATGTTCCTCGTGTACTACGGCATGGGTCAGTTCGGCGTAATTCGCGAGAGCTTTCTGTGGCCGGTGCTGCGCGAGCCGTATATGTGCGCGGTGTTGTCGCTTGCGCTGTGCACGGCGGGCTATACCGCCGAGATCATTCGCGGCGGCCTGATGGCCGTCCCCGTCGGGCAGATCGAAGCGGGTTATTCGATTGGCCTGTCGGGTTTCGCACTGCTGCGCCGCGTGATCGGCCCGATTGCATTACGCCAGTGTTTGCCGGCGTATTCGACGGAAGCGGTGCTGCTCGTCAAATCGACCGCTCTCGCGAGCCTCGTCACCGTGTGGGAAGTGACGGGCGTCGCGCAGCAGATCATTCAGCAAACGTATCGCACGACGGAAGTGTTCATCTGCGCCGCGCTGATCTATCTGTTCCTGAATTTCGTCATCGTGCGCGCGCTCAGCATGCTTGAGACGCGTCTGTCGCGGCATCTGCGCGCGGCGCCGAAGTCTGCCGCGCCGAGCCGCCCGGTGTCTGCCACGACTGAAGCACGCCGCGCCGCGCCTTAAGCGCCGCCATTCCGGATGAACCTGGAGAATTCCATGAACGCTACGGCACCCGTTGCACTGTCGGTCAAGAACATTCATAAATCGTTCGGCGATCATCATGTGCTCAAAGGCATTTCGCTCGACGCCCATCAAGGCGACGTGATTTCGATTCTCGGCGCGAGCGGCTCGGGCAAAAGCACGTTTCTGCGCTGCCTGAACCTGCTCGAAACACCGGACGACGGCTCAGTCGCGCTCGCCGGCGAAGAACTGAAAATGAAACGCCGCGGCGACGGCAAGCTGCAACCGAGCGACCGCCGCCAGGTGGATCGCGTGCGCTCGCAACTCGGCATGGTGTTCCAGAACTTCAATCTCTGGTCGCATATGACGGTGCTCGAAAACCTGATCGAAGGACCAATGCGCGTACTCAAACGGAGCCGTGCGGAATCCGTCGAAGAAGCCGAGGCGCTGCTTGCGAAAGTCGGTCTCGCGGAAAAGCGCGGCCACTATCCGGCGCATCTGTCGGGCGGCCAGCAACAACGCGTCGCAATTGCGCGCGCGCTCGCGATGCATCCGAAGGTCATGCTGTTCGACGAACCGACTTCAGCGCTCGATCCCGAACTCGTCGGCGAAGTGTTGCGCGTGATGCGCTCGCTTGCCGAGGAAGGCCGCACCATGCTGGTCGTCACGCATGAAATGGGTTTTGCGCGTCACGTGTCGAACCGCGTGATGTTCCTGCATCAAGGGCAAGTGGAAGCGGACGGTGCGCCCGACGAAGTATTCGTCGACTGCAAGTCCGAGCGCTTCCGGCAATTCGTGTCGAGTCACCACGACCGCACGACGAACTGAGCGGCGCATCGTCGGCACGTCGCTGTATCGGCATCCGCATCACACACGTAAGTTATCGCGCAAGGCAACATCATGGCCGTGATCCGTTCCGATCGTCCTCTCGACTGGACCCAGGTGGCGGCGGTCGCCGCCGGCGAACCGCTCGAACTTTCCGCCGACGCCCGCGCGCGCATCGCGGCGGCGCGCATGCTCGTCGAGCAGATCGTCGAGCGCGGCATTCGCGCGTATGGCGTGAACACCGGAGTCGGCGCGCTGTGCGACGTGATCGTGTCGCCAAGCGAACAGCGCACGCTGTCGCGCAACATTCTGATGAGCCACGCGGTCGGCGTCGGCGCGCCGCTCGGCGTGGCTGAAACGCGCGCGATCATGGCCGCCGCGGTCAACAACTTCGCGCATGGACACTCGGGCATTCGCCTTGAAGTGGCCGATCAACTCGTGGCCTTGCTCAACGCCGATTGCTTGCCCGAAGTGCCCGCGTTCGGCTCGGTCGGTTATCTGAGTCATATGGCGCATATCGCGCTCGTGTGCATCGGCGAGGGTCATGTGCGCTATCGCGGCGAGCGTCTGACGGGCCGCGACGCACTGCGTCTGCTCGGCCGCGAGCCGCTCGTGCTCGAAGCGAAAGAGGGGCTTAGCCTCGTCAACGGTACGCCTTGCGTGACGGGGCTGGCGGCGCTGGCGCTCGCACGCGCGGTGCGGCTGCTCGATTGGACCGATGTAGTCGCGGCCATGAGCTTCGAGAATCTGCGCGGCCAGCTCGTTGCATTCGACGAAGACTCGCTTGCGTTGCGCGTGTCGCCGGGGCTCAACCTGGTAGGCGAACGCATGCGTACCGCGCTCGCCGACAGCGGCATTCTGGCGGCGGTGGTCGGGCAGCGCACGCAAGACCCGCTTTCGATGCGCACCATTCCTCACGTGCACGGCGCGGCGCGCGACGTGCTGACCGCGACCGCCGACGTGGTCAATCGCGAACTCGCGTCGATCACCGACAACCCGATCGTCGCCGGCACGCCCGAAGCGCCGCGCGTGTATTCGCAGGCGCATGCGGTGGGTGCATCCATTGCGCTCGCGATGGACAGCCTCGCCACCGCCATCGCCCAAGTCGCCGCGATGGCGGAACGGCGGCTCGATCGCCTCATCAATCCGCTCGTCAGCGGCTTGCCCGCGTTCCTCGCGGAGCCTGGCGGCACCTGCTCCGGCTTCATGATCGCGCAGTACACGGCAGCCTCGCTGGTCGCGCAGAACCGGCGCCTTGCGTTGCCCGCGAGTCTCGACGGCGGCATCACGTCGGGCTTGCAGGAAGACCACCTGTGCCACGCAACGCCTGCCGCGCTGAAGGCGCTGGAGATCGTCGATAACGCGGGGCGCATCGTCGCCATCGAATTGCTGGCCGCCGCGCAAGCCTACGATCTGCAAGCCACCGACGCGCCGCGTGCGCCGCATACGGAAGCGCTCTGGCAACGCGTGCGGCAGATCGTGCCGACGTATCGCGACGACCGTCCTCTCGCCGACGACATGAGCGTCGCATTCCGCATGATCGCCGGCGAGGCGCCGCCGCCGTTGCCGAGTCCGGGTAAGATGAGGCCGCGCCATATAACACCTGGTGGGGGCGCGGAGTTCGTTGCGGGCGCATCGATTGCGAGCCTCGCCGCGGCGGCCACATTTCCCGCGGCAGCGAACAGCACGAACAACATAAACAGCCCACTGAACACAGCGCGCGTCGCCTGACACAAAAACCGCTGGCGCGCGGGCTTACCCGCCGGCGAGCCAGAGACGTCGTGCGGACGTACGAGCGGTACGACGGCTACGACCCCCAACCCACTCACGAGGTCGGAGTGAACACAGTCACGAATAATCAGAAAGAAGGCCGGCAGCCGGCGCAGCCAGGCGCGCATAGCGGCGGCACTTCTCAGCGCGCCGCTTGCAAGGAGACCCCGGCGAAAGCGATGCCCGCCTACGAACAGATCAAGCGTTATGTGATCCGGCGCATCAGCGAGGGCGACTGGAAGCCGGGCGGGTTGATCCCTTCGGAAACCGAACTGGTGAAGGAGTTTGGCGTCGCGCGTATGACCGTGTCGCGCGCGCTGCGCGAGCTGACCGCCGAACGCGTGCTGACGCGCGTGCAAGGTTCAGGCACGTTCGTCGCGCCGCAGCGGTACGAATCGACCGTGCTGGAAATCCGCAATATCGCCGACGAAATCGCCGCGCGCGGTCATCGTCACGCGGCGCGCGTGCTGACGCTCGAACCGAGCGACGATCCGCACGCGCTCGAAGCGCTCGGCCTTACGAGCGGCCCGGCGTTTCACTCGTGCATCGTCCATAGCGAGGAGGGCGAGCCGATCCAGTACGAGGACCGCTACGTCAATCCGAAGGTGTTCCCCGAATATCTGCAACAGGACTTCAGCGTCGAGACGCCCAATCACTACATGGTGCGGCTCGCGCCGATTCAGCGCGCGGAATTCCGCATCTACGCGCAAAAGCCCGACGCGTATGTGCGGCGTCATCTGTCGATGGAGATCGGCGAGCCGTGTCTGCTGCTGTGGCGTCGTACGTGGGTCGGCGACGATGTGGCGACCTCCGTGCAGTTGTGGCACCCGGCGTCGCGTTTTCATCTGGCGGGGAATGTCTAGCGGCAAGCGGCGCTATAAGCTGCATCGCGTCAGCCTTGCCGTTGCGACGTATCCGGCGAGAAGCGGCAGCCGAGCCGGTAACGTGATCCCGGGTGCACGAATCGCGCGAAGGTGACGGCCACGCCGCTCGTCCATGTGCGGCGCACGAGCGTGAGGCACGGTTCTTCCGCGCGAATGTCGAGCAGTTCCGCTTCCGCGGGAGTGGGCAACCCGGCGTCGACAATATGTTCAACGTCGTGCGCGGGCACCGTTTCATATAGATATTCCGACGGCCTGATCGCCGAGAAATCCTGTTGCAGAAAATCCGGCGCGATGATCGGGTTCACGTAGCGATCCTCCAACTGCACCGGCAGACCGTTCTCGCGATGCACGCAAATCACATGAAACACCGAAGCGCCGGGCGCGAGGCCTAACGCATTCGATACCACGACGGATGCGGTCTCGCGTTGCAAAAGCACGGTACGGTAGCTGTATTCGTGTCCGCGTGATCGAATTTCGTCGCCGATATGCGCGATCATCAGCAGCGTGGATTGCGGCCTCGCTTGTGCGACGAAGGTGCCCACGCCCGATACGCGCGTGACGAGCCCTTCGTGCGCGAGTTCGCGCAGCGCGCGATTCACCGTCATGCGCGACACGCCGAGCGTCGCGACGAGATCGAGTTCGGAAGGCAGGCGTTCGCCGGCCTGACGCGCGCCCGATTCGATGATGCCGCGAATGTGATGCTTGACCTGTTCGTAGCGCGCAGCCGGCGCATGTTCGGCGGCGCGCGCATTTTTAGCCGCGTCGGCTAGCGGCCGCTCATCGGCATGGTGACGCTTGCTGCGAAGCATGGCGGACATCGGCGGCCCCTTTTCACGGTTCGCGCAATGCGCTTGGCGCAGTGCGCGCGCTCATAGCGCTTCAGCGTCGGCGTCGTCGGGGCCGCGCGCCCAGAAAGCGTTGCGGTCGAAGTAGTTTTGCAGGAACTGCCGCAAGCGCGGTTGCCCTGCGTCGTGAAAGACCTCGCGCGGTTTGCCCTGCACGGCGATGCGTCCTTCGTCGATGAACACGACTTTGTCCGCGACCTGCGCGGCAAAACCCATTTCGTGCGTGACGACCGCCATCGTCATGCCGTCGCGCGCGAGTTGCTTCATCACTTGCAGTACCTCGCCGACCAGTTCGGGATCGAGCGCGGACGTGGGCTCGTCGAAGAGCATGATGTGCGGCTCCATCGCGAGCGCGCGTGCGATTGCCACGCGCTGCTGCTGACCGCCCGAAAGCTTCGCCGGATACGCGTCGCCTTTGTGCGAAAGGCCCACGGTTTCCAGCATCGCATTCGCGCGGCGGCGCGCTTCGTTGTGCGACAGGCGCTGCACTCGCAAAAGCGCTTCCATCACGTTGCCGAGCGCCGTCATGTGCGGCCATAAATTGAATTGCTGAAACACCATGCCGACGTTGCGCCGCACGCGGTTGATGTCCGCTTGCGACGCGCGCACACGCTTGCCGTTGCGCTCGCTGTAGCCGAGCAGTTCGCCTTCGATGCGCACGTCCCCGTGATCGTAGGTTTCGAGCGCGGCGAGGCAGCGCAGCAGCGTGCTTTTTCCCGAGCCGGAAGGACCGATGATGCACACCACTTCCGAGCGCGCAATCTCGAGATCGACACCGCGCAGCACTTCGACTTCGCCGAAGCGTTTGCGCAGATCGCGCACCTCGATCAACGGTGCGCCGCGCTGAGACTGCGCGACAGTAGACGCGGAAGAGGGCATGTCGGCGATGGCGTTCATGATGTGGTCCGTTTCCTTTATGCCATGAAACGGGCGATGCGGGCTTCGGCCCACATGCCCGCGCGCGAAGTCAGTTCGACGAGCGCGAGATAGCACACGCAGAGCATCAGCAGCGTTTCGACGAAAGCAAAGGTCGCCGAGCCGATGCCCGTCAGCACGAATGTCAGCTCGGGCACCGTGACGATCGACAGCACCGCGGTCTCCTTGCTCAACACGATGATGAGATTCGTAAGCGCGGGCACGATCAGCACCAGCATTTGCGGCATCTGGATGCGCAGCACCGCTTGCATGCGCGTCAAGCCGAGACACGAGGCGGCCTCCAAATGACCCGGCGGCACCGATTCGAATCCCGAGCGGAACGCTTCGGCAAAATAGGCGCTGCCATAGAGGCCGAGTCCGAGCACGCCGGCTGTCATCGGTTCGAGCGTGAGGCCGAACGACGGGCCGCCGTAGTACAGCAGAAACAGTTGCACGAGAAACGGCGTACCGCGAAATAGCTCGATATACACACGCAACAGCGCGCGCCCCCAGCGTCCGCAAAAGAGTTGCACCACCGCGATCACGAAGCCGATCAGCATGCCGATAACGACGCCCGCGGCCCACGTGCCGAGCGTCGTCGCGAGACCCGCGGCAATCGGCTGAAGATTGTGCGTGATGACGGTGGGATCGAACTGTTGCATCGCATGGGCTCCGGTCGATCAGGCGTGCTTCAGCCGATACTCGGCTGCATGCGCAACGAGTGCGAGCGCGCCGCAGATCACGAAGTAAATGAGGCCGGCGGCGAGGTACGCTTCGAGCGGTCTGTAGGTGCTCGCCGCGAGGTTCTGCGCGGTGCGCGTCAACTCCGCGACGCCGACCACCGAGATCAGCGACGAAGCCTTGATCAGCAGCACCATTTCGTTGACGAGCGAAGGCAACGTCAGCCGGAATGCCTGCGGCACGAGGATGCGCCGCAGCGTGTCGAACGGCGAAAGGCCGAGCATGCGCGCGGCCTCGATATGACCTGGCGGAATGCTGAGAAAACCGCCGCGCAGAATTTCAGCGATATACGACGCCGAGCACAACGACACGGCGCTGATCGCGGCCACGAGCGGCGATACGTTGATGCCCGCGAACGGCAGCAGGTAGTACACGAGCAGCAGTTGCACGAGCATCGGCACGCCGCGAAAGAAGAACACGTACGCACCGCCGAAGCGGCGCGCGGCGCGATTCGGCGACAGCCGCGCCGCGCACACGCCGACCGCGACGAAGAAGCCGATGAAAAGCCCCGTCAACGAAACGCCGATGGTCGCGAGCGCCGCGTGCAACAACAGCGGCATGCCCTGAACGAAGACGGTCGTGCTGAACATGAGCGTCGCCCTCGCTGATGTGCGGTCAATAGTGCGGTGAATGTGCGTTTAAACGCGCCTGTCGAGCACGCGTCAATAATTCGGCGTCGGCATCGTGGTCGGTGCGTCCATCGCCACGCCGAACCATTTCTTCTGCAACGCGGCGAGGCGTCCGTCGCCGTGCATCTTCACGAGTGCCGCGTTGAAGGCATCGGCGAGCGGCTTGCTGTCCGCGTCCTTGCGCAGGCAGTATGCGAAGTACACTTTCGCGCCGAACGGCGGTTGCACCACCGCGAACGTTTCGGGGCGCTGCTTCGCCACATACGCGATGTTGGTCATCGAGTTCGCGACCGCCGCAATGCGGCCGGCGGCGAGGTCCGCATAAGCCTGATTGTTGTCGACGTATTCGCGGATTTCAGGCGGTTTCGGCAAGGTGGCGACGTACGCCTTCAACTGGTCGAGTTGCGCCGAGCCCTTGCCCGCGCCCACGGTTTTACCCGCAATATCCGACGATTGCTTGAGCGCCGAATCGTTGGCGCGTTTGAGCAGCGCGTCGGTGGCGTCCGCGATGGGCAGCGTGTACGTGTAGCGCTCCATGCGCGCCTTCGTCACGGTGATCGGACCGCCGACCATATCGAACTTGCCTGCTTCGAGACCGGGCAACACGCTCGGCCACGGCAGGTCGATGAAACGCACCTTCAAGCCGAGTTCCTTGCCGACCTCGGCGAACAGATCCTTGTTAAAGCCCGCTTGCTGACCGTTTTCGAGGAAGTCGAAAGGCGCGAACTGCATCTCCGTGCCGACCACGAGCTCGCCGGCTTTCTTCACTTTGGCGAGCTGGTCTTCCGCATAAGCGCTGACGCTTGCCGCGCACAACGCCAACATGACCAGACGACACTTCCAGCCTGCAAGGATGCTCATGAGATTCTCCAGTGGGCACAGCGCGGGTCGTACGAGCGACGCGAAACGCGCCGCAAAAGATCGGCGCGGCGCAAGTCATTCGAGGCAGTATATACCGCAGTTTTCGCGCAAAATAAATAAACGCGCGAGTAGAGAAAAGCCCTTACGTGCAGCGCCGCGAGTTCACTTGCGGGTGCGCTTTTGGCGGTATATACCACTGCAATGGCTAAGGCGCCCCCGGCGATGGCACCCCCGGCTATGGCGCCCCCGCAAATCGTCGGACCTTCTCACGGAGTAACGCGATGCCTGTGACCCGCATTCCGCTCATCGACTTTGCCGGCGTTCGCGCGGGCGACCCGCATGCGTTGCAAAGCGTGGCGCGCGAAATCCGCGACGCGTGCACGACCATCGGCTTCTTCTACATCGTCAATCACGGCGTGCCGCAAGCGACCATCGACGCCGCCGCGCAGGCCGCGCGAACCTTCTTCGCATTTCCGGTAGAGACGAAGCGGCGGGCGGCGGTCAATCATCGGCATCGCGGTTTCAATGCGCTTGGCGACGCGACCATGTATCAGGCGAAACGCCCCGATTACAAGGAGTTTTTCAGCATCGGACTCGAGTTGCCCGTGGACGATCCCGATGTACTCGCGGGCCAGGCGCTGCGCGGCCCGAACAATTGGCCGGACTTCATGCCCGAGTTGCGTCCCGCGCTGTACAGCTACTATGAAGCGGTGGGCGCATGCGGCGCCGATCTGCTGCGCGCAGTCGCGGTGAGTCTCGGCGTCGACGAACATTTTTTTGCGCCGCGTTATACGAAGCGAATGCAGCGCACGCAAATGGTCTACTATCCGCCGCAGCCGCCACAGTCCGATGAAGATCAATTCGGCGTCGCGCCGCATACCGATTACGGCTGCATCACATTGCTATGGCAGGATCAGGTGGGCGGATTGCAGGTGCGTGAAATTGCCAACGATACCTGGATCGATGCGCCTCCTGTGGAAGGCAGCTTTGTGGTGAACGTCGGCGATCTGCTCGCGCGCTGGACCAACGACCGTTTTCGTTCGACGCTGCATCGCGTGATCAATGCTTCGGGACGCGAGCGTTATTCGATCGCGACGTTCTACGATCCGACGTACGGCGCGATGGTCGATCCGCGCGAACTGGGCGCGAGTGCGGACGACGTCAAATATCAGCCGGTGGCCGCGGGCGATTACATTCTCGGGCGCATCAACGATTCGATGGGTTATCGGAAGAAGCAAAACCAGGAAACGCTGCATGACACAAAGCGATAACGCGCGTCACGACATGAATCACGACACGCAGCCGCAACCCTGCACGGCGCCGCTTGCCGCCACGCTCGACGTGCTGCGTGCCGCGCTCGGCGACGATGCGGTGCGCGTCGGCGAACAGATCGGCGAACGCGCGATGACCGACTGGACGCGCCACGATCCGACGCGTCCCGCAGCGTTGCTGCTGCCGCGCACCACAGACGAAGTCTCGCGCGCGCTCGCCATTTGCCACGCGGCCCATCAACCTGTGGTGCCGCAAGGCGGCATGACGGGGCTTGCGGGCGGCGCGATTGCACGCACGACGGACATCGCGTTGTCGCTGGAACGGCTGAGCGGCGTCGAGGAAGTCGATGCGGCTTCGGCCACGCTGACCGTGCGCGCCGGAACGACATTGCAGAGCGCGCAGGAAGTCGCTGCCGAAGCGGGCTTCGAACTCGCGCTCGATCTCGGCGCGCGCGGCTCGTGTCAGATCGGCGGCAATCTCGCGACTAATGCCGGCGGCAATCGCGTGATTCAGTCGGGCACCGCGCGTGACCAGGTGCTCGGTCTCGAAGTCGTGCTCGCCAATGGCGACGTGCTAAGTTCGCTCGGCAAGATGGTCAAGAACAACACCGGCTACGACCTGAAGCACTGGTTCATCGGTTCGGAGGGCACGCTTGGCGTGATCACGCGCGCGGTGTTGCGGCTTCATCCGCAACGCGCCGCGCGTCATACGGCGCTCGTCGCGCTCGACGGCTACGATGCGGCGGTGAATCTGCTGCGCCGTTTGTCGACGCGCTTTGGCAACGACATCGGCGCATTCGAAATCATGTGGCCGGACTTCTACGATTTTGGCGTCAAGCTGACGGGCACGCGTTCGCCATTCGACGGCGCGTATCCGCTCTACGCGTTGATCGAACACGCGAGCTTCGATTCGAGCGACGACGGCGAGCGCTTTGCTGAAGCGCTGACCGGCGCACTCGAAGAAGGCGCGATCCGCGACGCGGTGATCGCGCAATCGGTGGCCGACGCGCGCGCGTTGTGGGCGATCCGCGAATGCACGGCCGAATTTCCCGTGCGGCTCGACGCAATCAACTTCGACGTGAGCCTGCCGATCAGCGTGATCGGCGACTTTGTCGAGCGTTGCCGCGCGGCGCTCGACGAACGCTGGCCCGGCAACGAATCCTATTTCTTCGGCCATATCGGCGATTCGAATCTGCACGTCACCGTGGACGGCCATTCAATTCCCGGCGTCGATCATCACGCGGTGTACGCGTTCGTTTATGAAATGCTCGGGCCGCTGCACGGTTCTGTGTCGGCGGAACACGGCATTGGTCTGCTCAAGCGCGAGTTCCTGCCGATCTCGCGCTCGCCCGCCGAACTCGCGGCGATGCGGGCGATCAAGCATGCGCTCGATCCGCACGGCATCCTGAATCCGGGCAAGCTGTTCTAGCGAGCGCGAACTCAGTGCGAACTCAATGCGCGTTCAGATAGCGCGCGATAGTCGGATAAACATCGCGCGCGGCGTTCTTGCCGAAGATGCAATCGATGTGTCCATAGCCCGCAATCAGATGCCGCTCATAAGGTTGCTCGGGAAACGCGTTGACCAACATCTCATAGGTGAGCGCGGTGCTTTGCGGCACATAGGTTTCATTGCAGTCGCCATGAATGAAACCGATCGGAATGCGCATGCCCGCAAGCCCCTTCATGCCGCGCGCGCCGCGCAGATAGACGTCGTCTCCGTCGGCGTCGACGACCTTGCCGGCGCGCACCATCGCGGCCAGATGCTTGAACACGCCGACGTCATGCACGCCGAGCAGTTCCTGCAGATTCGAATGAAGCGTCTCGCTCACCTGCGCGTGCTCGTATAGCAGCCCGTACATGAAGGTCGCGCGATGGCAGATCGGGTTGCCGCAGCCCTCGTCATGATCGACGGGATAGAGCCGCAGCGCTTCGTCGTAGAGATTGTGCGGCCATCTTTTGTCCTTCGTATAGGCGGTCAGATCGGTCACGCCGAGATGCTGCATGATGTCCGGAATGTGCAAACCCGCCTTGATTCTGGCGAGCGTGCCGGGCACCGGATGCACGGCGACCTGCGAAATCACCGCTGAACGCACGCCTTCGAGTCCCGCCATCAGCGACATGCTCAACGCGAGGCCGCCCATGCAGTGACCGAGCGCCTGGATGCCGGTCGCGCCCGTCACCTCGCGAATCTTTGCGACGGCCGCGGGAATATCCTCGAGCGCGACTTTATCGACGTTGGTCGGCACGAGCACGCTCGGCATTTCGATGCTCACGCGCAGATCGACGAGCCACACGTCGTAGTTCGCGGCGCACAGATATTCGACGAGATTGGTGCCGATCAGATCCGTCGAATAGATGCGGCTCGACACGCCGGAGCCGTGAATCAGCAGCACGGGGCGCGCATTCTTGCGCGCAGGGTCGACATAGCGCGTGAGACGCAAGCGCGTACCGTCCGGCGTATCGAAGAAGAACATTTGCGGCGCCGGCGCGCGCAACGCACGCTTCATACGCGGCTCCGCGGCGGGATCGTGATACTGCAAAGGCGCGGCCACGCCGCCGTATTCGCTGAACAGCACGCCCGCGAAGAACTTGCCGAACTTCAGCGTCCATTCGAGACGTGTCTTCAGATCGGGTGCGTTGGTGACTTCGAGCGTGCGCTGCTGCTTGAGGAAATTTTCCGGTGTGATGATGAGCGTCGCGCTGCCGATCGCCGGCGCGTCGGCTTGGGGCGCGGCGAAAATCTGCGCGTACAGCGTGTTCGTTTGCTCCCACAGTTCGAGCGGCGACGTGCGCGTGATGATCTTCTGCCCGCTCAGATAATACGTTTTGCCTTCCGCCGAGTTGAGCGTCATTCGATAATTCATGTTGCGCTCGTCCACGTCCTGCGGGTCGGCCACGAACAGATTGAAGGTGCCGTCCGTGATCGTCATCGGCTGCGAGGAAAGGGCGGGGCAGGTCAGCGTTCCGGCGGTTTTTGCCATGTGATTCGGATCGCTAAGCATTGTCGCCAAGTCGTCGGATTCGACGGTCAGCGTGAACGCCATCGGGATCGCGGCGTCCTTGCTCGCGCCGGTCGGCGTGTAATGGCCGACCATCGTTTCGGTAAAGCGCAAGCCGATCTTTTGCGCGGGCGGTGTGTCGGCGGTGCCTTTCGAATCGTAGTCGATGCTCCAGCCGCGCGACGCCGCAAGCAGCGCGCAATTGCGCTCGGCGAGCGCGGAGATGGTCCACAACGGATTGACGCCGAGCGACATCGGCATGACTGCGCCGTCCATCACGTAGAGGCCGTCGTGCACGCCGGTGCCGGTCGTGCCGCTGAAAACGCGGCCCAGGTGATCGACCACGCCATGCTCCGCGTCCTCGCCCATCCCGCAGCCGCCGAGCGGATGCACGGTCACGGTGCGATTGCCGAAGATGTCGTTCGAAATCGGATCGCGCAGATATTTGCCGCCGAGCGGCGCCGTCGCCTGCTTCAGTGTCTGCTCGACGGTTTCGTAAATCGGCTGCTTGCCGGCGTTTTCCCACGCGATGCGCGGCCGGCCTTTGTCGTTCACGCTGATCTGGCCGCTCTCGTCGTCGTGTGCCATCACGAGATAGCTTTGCGTGTGATTGAGCGCGCCGCGATACGGACCGTGCAGGAAGCCTTCGACCACGCGCGCGTCGTATTCGAGTTGCTGGTCCACGGTGCGCGGCCCCGAAACATCCACGCCCGCGAGCGGCGCGGCCGCACCGAGCATGCCGACGAGCGCGGCGCCCACGGGTCCGGCGAGCGAGCCTTCCTCGATCACGAAACCGTCCCTGACGTCCGCGGTATTGCGATGATCGATTAGGCCCGTGATGGTCGGACCGACCGGCGAAATATCGCGGTCCACATGCGCGCCCCAGCCGACGCCGTTGATCGTGTCATTGGTGTTGTACGCGAACGCGAGCACGTCGCCATTGCCGGTGAAGTGCCGGCCGAGCATGTCCGACACGCTCAAGCCTTCATTGCGCGAACGCAATAGCAACGCGGTCGAGCCGATCGTTCCCGCCGACACGATCACGATGTCCGCGCTCACGAAGAGATCCGGCGCGTCGTAGCTTTCGCGCCCCAAGCGCACGAGCTGATAGCCGACCTGCCACTTCTGCGTATCGACGTTGCGCACAACCGAATGAACCGCGGCGCCCGTAAAAATCTGCGCGCCGTGAGCGACGGCGTCGGGCAGATAATTCATGTGCGTCGAGTTCTTCGCGTCGTAGTTGCAGCCGGAGTTGCAGTCGCCGCATCCGGTGCAGGCTTTTTGCGCGACGCCGGCCGCGTTCGTGCGATCCTCGAAGGTGACGGTTATCGGCGGCGTGCTGAAGCGGTCGCCCATGCCGAGCGCCTCGGCGGATTTGGCGAGCGCGAGCAGCTTCGGCAATTCGCGGAAGCGGCTCGGCACCGGCGCAGGTTGCAACATGTCCCACGCGCGTTGATAGCCCTTGTCGCGTCCGGTCTGATCGCCGCGCAGCGCAGCGGGCCAGCGTGTGTCGTCCCACAGGCGCGAATCGATTTTCAGCGCGACGTTCGCGTTGATCAGCGACGTGCCGCCGAGCCCGCAGCCGACCACCGCGTTGACGTCGTCGTTCACATGCACTTCGAGCAGCGCGAGCGGCGAGCCGATCTGCGCGAGCGGCGTGTTGTACTGGATCTGCTCCGCGCCCTGAAACGGCGTGCGCGGGTATTCGCCGGCCATGAATTCGCGTCCGCGTTCGAGCACGCAGACGCTGCGGCCCGCGCGCGCCATGCGGCTCGCCGCGATCGCACCGCCATAACCGGAACCGATCACGACCACTTCGTAATGCGACTTCATCGCCGTCACGGCGCTCGATAAGCGATTCATACGCGACCACCTCGTCAGGAATCGGTGCAGGGAAGGAAACCGGGCGTCGGAAGAAAGACGGCGCGCTGCCGCGGCTTTTTTATCGTAGGCGGTGCGCGCCGACAAAAAAAGGCGCATCTGTGCGATGCGCCCAAAGGAGTCCCCTGTGCCTCTATGATTTCCCCATTAGTATTGTTGAGCCCGTTGTTGTTGAGTCCGCTCATGCGGCTTTTTACGTGTTCTTTTTCGTGTCGATGCTGCAGCCTGTCATGCGGCCGCTTCATTCATTTCGCTATCGATCGACTCGGCCGCGAGCAGATTCAGCGCCAGCAGAATCGCACTGCGATTGTCGATGTCGATCTCGATCCCGAGCACGTCCGTGAGCCAGCGGCCGATCTTCGTATTGGAAAAATCGTCGGCGGTGGCCGTCTTTTTCATGGTGACGCCGAGTTTGACGGCGCGATAGTGATACGAGGGCACCCGATGCGAAGCCGCAACCGCCGACAATCCGCCTTTGCCTTCCGAGCACCAGCCAAGGCTGCCGGCCAGCACGATCCGTTCGGGCTCGTCGAGACTTTCGATAAAAGCGCGCGCCGCGTGCCGCACCCGTTGTTCGTCGAGCCCGTATTGCAGCAGCACGCTTTGCACGGGGTCTTCCAATGCCTGGGCGTGCAGATCGATTTCCTGCGCCATGCCGTCGGTTTCCATCGACACATTGCGTTGATGCCCCGCGCTGCGCAGGCAGTCGATCAGATAGCGGCGGAAATACGCGCACAGTGCGTAGCCATTGGACGGCGCGCTATCGGCGCACGCATGCGTTTCGGTGTGGCCGGGGGCAAGGCGCAGAACCTTGGAATAAATGAACTGCGCAACCAGTTCTTCCTTATCTTCGCCGAGTGCCTGCAGTTCCAGCGGATGGTAAGTCCGCAACGCCCGCTTGACGAGTTCGACCATCGACACCATTTCGTCGGCGGACAACTGCGTGCGGCGGCGCCACAGATCGGGCAGGATCGCGTCGTCGAGATTGCGGACGAACTCGTGGCTCGGAACTGCGCCCATGAAAGCCTCCATTAGGGTTAGGCGTGAGTAAGGCGAGAAGCGCGGCGAGCCCGGAATGCAGGCGAAAGGCGGAAGGAAGAATCGTTGCGGCCGCGCCAGGTAGTGAGGCCAGTATGGTCGTCGGCGGCGGCTTCGCCTATATGGATTAAGTGTTAGCTGATGGGTAAACTGCCGGGTAAACCATCCGGCAGCACGCCCCTGATTCGTCTGATAAGAAAGCGGCGGCCGTGCGCCGCTGCATTGCAGTAGAACCGTGCAAGCTCTTGCGCAAACACGCCGCAGCGCGCTCCGTGCAAGCGCCAGGCTCTCGCGCCCCCTCACCGAATTTGCCGTGCCCGACAAGGAGACCGCGCGATGCGGGCTGACCCGATCCAGCGTGCAATCGACGAAGACCTGGTGCGCGTGCTGTACGCACAAGACCCGATCGCTTTCTTCTCGCACTGGTTTTCGATCGCGGTGCTGGTGGCCATTTACTGGCCCGCGATACCGTCGCCGCCGCTTTTCATCGCCTGCTTCGGCTTCTATGCGGCCGCCAACTGCGCGGGTCTCGCGCTATGGATCTGCAATCGGCGCTATCCGCATCTGCTGTCGCCGCGCGGCTGGATCAACGTGCACGCGGTGCGCGGCGTGCTGCTGTACAGCGCACCGGGCATCGCGATCTGGTTTGCGTTCCAGAGTCCGCAGAGCGACTTGCCGCTGCTGCATACGGTGATGCTCGTCACGCTCGCAGCGGGCGTGTTCATGTCGAACGGCTTCGACCTGCTGAACTTCGCCACCGCCATTCCGTTTCTGCTGTTTCCGTCGATCGTGCTGCATTTCGGCATGCATACGTTCGATCGCACGATTCTTGCCATCGTGCTCGCGTTCTTCTTCTGCGCGATCAACGTGTATGCGCTCAGTTACCGCAAACTGTTCCAGCAGGTCGTGCAGGCGCGCGTCGATCAGCAGTACCTGGCGGAATCGCTGGCGGCGCAAAAGCATGTCGCCGAAGAGGCGAGTCTCGCGAAAACGCGCTTTTTCGCGGCGGCGAGCCATGATTTGCGCCAGCCGTTGCACGCAATCGGGCTGCTGGCGGCGTCGCTCAACGATTCCGCCGCGACGCCCGCGCAGCACGCGAAGACCGCCGAGCACATCGTCCATAACGTCGAGGCGCTGAACCAGTTGTTCAACCAGGTGCTCGATCTCGCGCGGCTCGAAAGCGGCGTCACGCAGGTGATCCGCTTGCATTTCCGGCTCTCGGAACTGTTCGAGCGCGTCGGCAGCCAGTATCGTCCGCAAGCGGCGGCGAAGGGGCTCGCGCTGCGAATCGCGCCGACGTCGATGGTGGTCCACGACGATCCCGTGCTGCTCGAACGCGTGCTGAGCAATCTGCTGTCGAACGCTGTCCGCTATACCGAGGAAGGCGCGATCTGGCTCGGCTTCCGGCGCGCGGGGCGAACCAACGGCGGCTATATCGAAGTGCGCGATTCGGGCATCGGCATTCCGGAGCAGGAGCACGAGCGTATTTTCGAGGAGTTCTATCAGGTCGCAAATCCGCAGCGCGACGCGCGCCAGGGGCACGGCCTCGGCCTGCCGACGGTGAAGCGCCTCGTCGGCATGCTGGGCGGCGAATTGCAGTTGCGCTCGGCACCGGGACGCGGCTCGGTGTTCCGCTTTCCGGTGCAGGCGGGCGACGCGAGCGGCATCGTCGCAAGTCTGAACGAGGCGGTGACGGGCGGACCGACGGCGCAAGGACGCCGCGTGCTGTGCATCGACGACGAGCCGTCGATTCTCGAAGGTCTTTCGAGCCTGCTCGGCCGCTGGGGCTGCATCGTGCAGGGCGTACGCGACGAAACCGCCGCATTGGCCGCGCTCGAGGACGGTTTCGTCCCCGACGCGGTGCTTTGCGATTACCAGTTGGCCAATCACCGCACGGGCGCGCAGGCGCTGACGGCGGTGCGCAGCGAACTGGCGCGCTCGGGCCACGAAGGTGTCGTGATGCTGCTGATTACAGGCGATATGGCGTCGGCGGAACTGGCGGCGCTCGCCGCACAAGGCATTCCGGTGTTGCACAAGCCGGTGGCGGCGGCGCGCTTGCGGCGCACGCTCGACATGCTGTGGCAGCAGGCGGAGATCGATAAAGGACCAACGCCGCCGCCCGCTACAGCGTTCTCCCCGCTTCAAGCCAGCCGTTGATCACGGCGATTGCCGTCGACCGGTTGTGCACGCCGAGCGCCCGGAAGATCACCGACAGATGCACCTTCACCGTGCCCTCGGCCACGCCGAGTTCGCGCGCGATCATCTTGTTGGTCCAGCCGCGATGCACGAGCCGCATGATGTCCTGCTGACGCGGCGACAGGTTTTCCAGCAAGTGCTGCTGATGCGGCTGCAACGGCTGAAGTTGCACGATGGGCTCGGTGAGCGTCGCGGTGCCTGGGTTTTGGCCCGCGGAGGTGCTTGCCACCTGTTGAGGCGAAGCGGCGGCGTGCTCCGCGCATGCCTGCGCCGGTTGCGCATCGCGCGAGCCGAGCAGGCTCAGCGCTTCCATCGGCACATAAGCGCCGCCGGACAGCACGAGTTCGATCGCCTTCAGCATCACGCTCGCGGGCTGCCGCTTCGGCACGAAACCGAGCGCGCCCGCGGCCAGCACCGCGCGCATCTCGTCTGGCGACTCCTCGGCGGAAAGGACGACCACCGGCAGCGCCGGATTCGCCTTCAACAGCATTTCCAGCGACGACGCTCCGCTCATGCCCGGCATATGAAGATCGACGATCGCGAGATCGTGATCCGCGTCGGGCCGCGCGGCTGCGGCGAGGGTTTCCCAGGTATCGGCTTCGTCGAATTGGGCGTCGGCATCCAGCCCGCGCAGCATTCCCTTGACGCCTTGCCGGATCAGTTCATGGTCGTCCGCCACAAGAAACTTCATGATGTCTCCACGAGTCGAGCTTGCGTGTTGTGGACTACCGCTGTTGCCAGGCCCCGTTTTACTTCTATTGTCGTGAATCGCATCATTGCCGGCTACCCCGTGATCTAAGCCGATCGGTTGACGCGGCGGCCTTGCGGCTCGCCGCGCCGGTCATTCTCTGCTTGTGGCATCGCCGGCGCCACGTTTTTTTGTGTGCCCTGTGCGGGCAGGTCTCTCTCGCGCATCGGCCCCGGCTTGCTAGGTAGACGAGCCGCGCGCGCCGTTTTTTAAGCGCCGCCGGGCGGACGCAAAAGCTTATGCGGCATGGATCGAATTGCCCGCGCGCGCACGCGGCGAGCGGCTATTTCACGGCAAACAGCGTCGCATTCATCAGAAGCTTGAACGCGTAGCCGAGCGACATCGCCGAGCCCACGCCGAAGCACCAGAGCGCGATGAACCAGAGCCAGCCTGGCAGCCTGCGCGCGGATCTGATCCTAGTGATAGTGATGTTGGTCGCCATGACGCACCTTTCCACGGAAAACCCAGTAACCCATCGTCGTATAGGCGACGATGATCGGCAGAATCACCGCCGCGCCGACCAGCGTGAAGGTCTGGCTCGAGCGCGGCGCGGCTGCTTCCCACAACGTCACGCTCGACGGAATCGCGTACGGCCACAAGCTCACCAGCAGCCCGCCGTAACCGAGCAGCACGAGCAGGAGCGCGAGCACGAACGGCATGTTGTCATGCCGCTCGCGCACCGCGCGGCGCATGAAGAACGCGCAGACCGCGACCATGAACGGCACGGGCAGCAGCCGGTAGAACAGGCCGTCGTCGAACCAGCGTTGCGCGATGTTCGCGTCCTGCAGCGGCGTCCACAGGCTCACCATCGCGATGAAGCCGAGCAGCACGACCGTCAGCGGCCACACCATGCGATGCAGGCGGCGCTGCAGATCGCCTTCCGTCTTCGCGACGAGCCAGCAGCAGCCGAGCAGCGCGTAAGTAACGACGAGTCCGAGGCCCGCCAGCAGGCTGAACGGCGTAAGCCAGCCGAAGGCGTCGCCGGCATACGCGCCGTCGATCACCGGAATGCCTTGCAGAAACGCGCCCAGCGCGACGCCCTGGAAAAACGCCGCGCCCGCCGAGCCGCCGATGAACGCGAGATCCCACAGGTGCTTCGTTCGATTCGCCTTCGCGCGAATCTCGAATGACACGCCGCGAAAGATCAGGCACACGAGCATGAAAATGAGCGGCAGATAAAGCGCGGACAGCACGGTCGAATACACCATCGGAAAGACGGCGAAGAGCGCGGCGCCGCCCAGCACCAGCCAGGTTTCGTTGCCGTCCCAGACGGGCGCGACGGTGTTCATCATCAGGTCGCGTTCCTTCTCGTCGGGGAAAAACGGAAACACGATGCCGATGCCGAGGTCGAAGCCGTCCAGCACCACATACATGAAAAGACCTAGCGCGATGATCGCGGCCCACACTACGGTTACGTCCATTTTGTGACTCGGCTAAGAGAAGAGATCGGGTTACGCGGCGTCGATCGCCTGATCGGCGGCGGAGAAAGGGCGGCGCGCGGTCTGGTCCGGCGTGTGGGCAGGCGCGTCGTGCGGCGTCTGTCCGGGCAGCGCCGGGCCGGAGCGCATCAGCTTCAGCATGTAGTAAATGCCCGTGCCGAACACGAGGAAATACACGACCACGAAGGCCATCAGCGAAATGCCGACCTGCTGCGCGGTAAGCGGCGACACGGCCTGCGACGTGCGCATCACGCCGTACACGACCCACGGCTGACGGCCGACTTCAGTGGTCACCCAGCCGGCCAGCAGCGAGATGAAACCGCTCGGACCCATCGCCACCGCGACGCGCTGGAACCACTTCGACTCGAACAGCGTGCCGCGGCGGCGCAGCACCCATGCGCCAATCGACATCGCGATCATCAGCATGCCGAGCCCGGCCATGATGCGAAAGCTCCAGAACACCACCGTCGAATTCGGCCGGTCTTGCGGTGGGAATTCCTTGAGGCCGCGAATTTCGCCGTCCCAGCTATGCGTGAGGATCAGGCTGCCCAGGTGCGGAATCGACACCGCGTAGCGCGTGGTTTCCGCCTGCATGTCGGGGATGCCGAACAGGTTGAGCGCGGTGCCGCCTTTCTCGGTTTCCCACAAACCTTCGATTGCCGCGATCTTCGCCGGCTGATATTCGCGCGTGTTCAAACCATGCTGATCGCCGACGACCGCCTGGATCGGCGTGAGAATCAGCAGCAGCCAGAGCGCCATCGAGAACATCTTCTTGACGGCCGGATCGCGCCGTCCGCGCAGCAGATGCCACGCGCCGACCGCGGCGACCACGAGCCCCGCGACGATGAACGCCGCGAGCGCCATATGCGCGAGCCGGTACGGGAACGACGGGTTGAAGATGATCTTGAACCAGTCGAGCGGCACGACCTGGCCGTTCACCACCTCGAAGCCTTGCGGCGTCTGCATCCAGCTATTCGACGCGAGAATCCAGAAGGTCGAGATGAGCGTGCCGATCGCGACCATCAGCGTCGCGCCGAAATGCGCGCGCGGGCTCACGCGCTGCCAGCCGAACAGCATGATGCCGAGGAAGCCGGCTTCGAGAAAGAACGCGGTCATGACCTCGTACATCAGCAAAGGTCCGGTGACGGGTCCGGCGAAACTCGAGAAGCCGGACCAGTTGGTGCCGAACTGATAGCTCATCACGACGCCGGAGACGACGCCCATGCCGAAGGCGACGGCGAAGATCTTCGACCAGAAGAGGCACAAGTCCTTGTAGTAGGTCTTGCCGGTTTTGAGCCAGCGCCATTCGAGCACGGCGATGAAACTCGCGAGGCCGATGCTCAGCGCCGGAAAAACGATGTGAAACGAAACGGTGAACGCAAACTGGATGCGGGCGAGGTCGAATGCCGATATTGCGGAGTTCATGATCGTGAAGGCGTGATGCCGCTCGTTGCGGACTACGCGCGTCGACCGGTGTCGGTGCGCACTGCGTTTCGCAGATGGCCGAAGATTAGGCCAACGCGGCGAATTATGCTGCGGCGCGACGTGCGTCAAAGAACCGCGTTGTTTTGTGCGGTTTTGCCGTTCGCGCGTGGCAAATGACTGATCTGTATCAGTTTTTTCTTATTGCTTGCGAGGGCGCGTTTTGCGCCAGGTGGGGCGTGAGTGCGGCAATCGACCGCGTCGCAGCAAACGGTGGGCGCGGGAGTTGGGTTATGTCGAGGGCTGCTTGTTGAGAGCGATGCGCTTTGCGGCGGTGTCCAATGGCGCGGTGAGTGTCGAGTGCGGCCGGTTTGTTTTCAATGTCATACGACATCGCACCATAAATTAAGCCTGCGGCTTGTCGTTCAGTGCCTGGAAGTATCGAAAGGCACGCCGACACCTCGGGTAAATGCCTAGTTGAAATCCGATTCCGCATCGTTGATAGTACGTTATCGTACAACTAGCCCGCGCACGAGCCGGTGCAGTAAAGGAACCCCTATGAAGAAGATTGCCCTTAGTGGCGCCGGTGGCCAGCTTGGCTCGGTCGTGCGCGCCGCGTTCATTGCGCGGGGCACGCCGCTGCGTTCGGCGGCCGGCTCGAAGCCGCTCACGCCGCTCATCGACGGCGAGGATGTGATGCACGGCGACCTGCGCGATCCGGCGGTCGTCGACCGGCTGCTGGAAGGCGTCGATGTACTGATCCACTTCGCCGGCACGAGCGTCGAGCGTCCGCTGCCCGAGATCATCGAAAACAATTTGCGCGGTCTCGTTGAGGTGTACGAGGGCGCGCGGCGGCACGGCGTGAAGCGCATCGTGTTCGCCAGCTCGAATCACGCGATCGGCATGTATCCGGTGACGGAGCGCCTGAGCCTCGATTGCGAACTGCGCCCCGACGGTTTTTATGGCCTCAGCAAGGTCTGGGGCGAAGCGCTTGCCCGCATGTACTGGGACAAGCACGGCATCGAGAGCGTGTGTGTGCGCATCGGCAGTTGCCTCGAGCGTCCGACCGAGCCGCGCCATCTCAGCACCTGGTTCGGCCACGCGGACCTGATGCATTTCCTCGACCGCTGCATCGAAGCCGACGATCTCGGCTTCATCACCGTGTGGGGCGTGTCGGCCAATACGCGTAGCTGGTGGGACAACAGCGGCGCAGCGCGCCTCGGCTACACGCCGAAGCAGAACGCCGAAGACTACGCCGACGAAATCCTGGCCCGTCCGAATCCGCTCGATGCGCTGGGCCAGCGCTTCCAGGGCGGCGGCTTTGTCGGCATCGACTATTCGCGGCGTGAGGAAGAGGGCGCCGGCACGGGCGCGGGCACCGGCGCGGGCAGCGCTTCGGCGGCGCGGCCGGCCTGAAGCAAGTTAAAGCATTACCAGGAGACGCAGCAATGAAGATCAAGGGCATCCGCTGGTGGATGGTCAGTCTGGTCGCAGCCGGGCTCATCATCAATTATCTGGCGCGCAATACGTTGTCGGTGGCCGCGCCGACGCTGATGAAAGACCTGCACATCACGACTGAGCAATACGCTCACGTCGTAGTCGCATGGCAGCTTTGCTATGCGTTCATGCAGCCGGTCGCGGGCTTTCTGCTCGACACGGTCGGCACCAAGATCGGCTTCGCGGCGTTCGCGCTGGCCTGGTCGCTCGCCTGTGCGGCGGCAGCGTGGTCGACGGGATGGCGCAGCCTCGCTTTCTTCCGCGGCCTGCTCGGCATTGCCGAGGCGGCGGGCATTCCGGCCGGCGTGAAAGCCACCAGCGAATGGTTTCCGGCCAAGGAGCGTTCGGTGGCGATCGGCTGGTTCAACATCGGTTCGTCGATCGGTGCACTGCTCGCGCCGCCGCTCGTGGTCTGGGCGCTGTTGCATGGGCAGTGGCAACTGGCGTTCGTGATTGTCGGCGTGGCGGGGATTGTGTGGAGCGCCGTGTGGATGGTGCTGTACAAGCATCCGCGCAAGCAGAAGCTGCTCGGCGACGCGGAGCGCGACTACATCCTGAGCGGTCAGGAAGCGAAGCATAGCGACGATGGCGCGCCCAAGCGCAACTGGTTCGCGATGATGAAAAGCCGCGACTTCTGGGCGATCGGCATTCCGCGCATTTTGTCCGAGCCGGCATGGCAGACGTTCAACGCGTGGATTCCGCTTTACATGATGACCGAGCGTCACATGAACCTGAAGGAAATCGCGTTGTATGCGTGGATGCCGTTTCTCGCCGCGGATATCGGCTGCGTGCTCGGCGGTTATCTGAGCCCGCTGTTTCACAAGTACGCGAAGGTTTCGCTGTTCACGTCGCGCAAGATGGTGTTCGTGGTCGGCGCGCTGTGCATGATCGGGCCGGCGTGCGTGGGCCTCGTCGCGAGTCCGTATGTGGCGGTCGCGCTCCTGTGCGTGGGCGGCTTTGCGCACCAGACGCTGTCGGGCGCGTTGTACGCTATCACGTCGGATATGTTCGGCAAGAACGAAGTCGCGACGGCCACCGGCATGGGCGGCATGGCCGGCTATCTCGGCGCGGCGGCTTTCACGGCGCTGTTCGGCGTGCTCGTGACGCAGGTCGGCTACAGCCCGCTCTTCGTGGTGCTCGCGGTGTTCGACATCATCGCGGCCGGCGTGGTGTGCCTGCTCGCGAAGAGCGCGGACAAGACGCCTGAGCCGCGCTGGTCGCAGGCGAATGGCGCGGTCCCGGCCAAGTAATCGACGCAGATATTCGACGAAGATTCGACGGACACATTCGACGAAGCGTCCGCGCCGGCATCACGCGGCGCTGACGTTCAGCCAAAGCGGCGCCTGCGGGCGCCGTTTTCGTTCACGGGTCAGTCCGTTGCACACCGCCGCAAGCCTCGCCGCGAACGCCGCCCAGCCGCACTTGCGACCCGCACACCGCCGGACCCTGTGGGATAATTGCGCGTTTTGCCCGCGGCGCGGCTCACGAGGTTGTTCGCACGGGCGCTCGAGGGGCCGTCACTCCCTTGGCCCGCTTCTTTCAAGCGATATTCATTCAACAACCACGATGCCCGCATACCGTTCCAAAACCTCCACCGCCGGCCGCAACATGGCGGGCGCGCGCTCGCTGTGGCGCGCCACCGGCATGAAAGACGAAGACTTCTCGAAGCCGATCATCGCGGTCGTCAATTCGTTCACGCAGTTCGTGCCCGGCCATGTGCACCTGAAAGATCTCGGCCAGCTCGTCGCGCGCGAGATCGAGGCCGCCGGCGGCGTCGCCAAGGAATTCAACACCATCGCCGTCGACGACGGCATCGCGATGGGCCACGACGGCATGCTGTATTCGCTGCCGAGCCGCGACATCATCGCGGATTCGGTGGAATACATGGTCAACGCGCACTGCGCCGACGCGATGGTGTGCATCTCGAACTGCGACAAGATCACGCCTGGCATGCTGATGGCCGCGATGCGCCTGAACATTCCGGTGATCTTCGTGTCGGGCGGCCCGATGGAAGCGGGCAAGACGCGCCTCGCCAATCCGAAAACCGGCACCATCGAATTCAAGAAGCTCGATCTCGTGGATGCAATGGTGATCGCCGCCGACAAGGCGTATTCCGACGCCGACGTCGCCGAAGTCGAGCGTTCCGCATGTCCGACGTGCGGCTCGTGCTCGGGCATGTTCACGGCCAATTCGATGAACTGCCTCACCGAGGCGCTCGGTCTTTCCCTGCCGGGCAACGGCACGGTGGTCGCCACGCACGCGGACCGCGAGCAGCTCTTCAAGCGCGCCGGCCGCCGCATCGTCGGACTGGCCCGCGAGTATTACGAAGAGGAAAAGGCGAGCGTGCTGCCGCGCGCGGTCGGCTTCAAGGCGTTCGAAAACGCGATGACGCTCGACATCGCGATGGGCGGCTCGACCAACACGATTCTGCATTTGCTGGCCATCGCGCGGGAAGCCGAGATCGACTTCACGATGACGGACATCGACCGCCTGTCGCGCGTCGTTCCGCAACTGTGCAAGGTGGCGCCCAACACCAACAAGTACCACATCGAAGACGTGCATCGCGCGGGCGGCATCATGGCGATCCTCGGCGAGCTGGATCGCGCGGGCAAGCTGCACACCGACGTGCCCACGGTCCACGCGCCGACGCTGAAAGACGCGCTCGATCAGTGGGACATCGTTCGCACTGACGACGAAGCGGTCCGGACTTTCTACATGGCCGGTCCCGCAGGCGTGCCGACGCAGGTGGCGTTCAGCCAGAACACGCGCTGGCCGAGTCTCGATCTGGATCGCGCCGAAGGCTGCATCCGTTCGTACGAGCACGCGTTCTCGAAGGAAGGCGGCCTTGCGGTGCTGACCGGCAACATCGCGCTCGACGGCTGCGTGGTGAAAACCGCCGGCGTCGACGAAAGCATTCTGGTGTTCGAAGGCACCGCGCACGTCACCGAATCGCAGGACGAAGCGGTCGAGAACATTCTCGCGGGCAAGGTGAAGGCGGGCGACGTGGTGATCGTCCGTTACGAAGGTCCGAAGGGCGGGCCGGGCATGCAGGAAATGCTTTACCCGACGAGCTACATCAAGTCGCAAGGTCTCGGCAAAGCCTGCGCGCTGCTGACGGACGGCCGCTTTTCGGGCGGCACGTCGGGCCTGTCGATCGGCCACTGTTCGCCGGAAGCGGCGGCGGGCGGCGCGATCGGCCTCGTGCGCGACGGCGACAAGATCCGCATCGACATTCCGAACCGCACGATCGACGTGCTGCTGTCCGACGCGGAGCTGGCAAGCCGCCGCGAGGAGCAGAACGCGAAGGGATGGAAGCCGGCGAAGGCGCGTCCGCGCCGGGTGTCGGCGGCGCTCAAGGCTTACGCGAAGCTGGTGATGTCGGCCGACAAGGGCGCGGTGCGCGATCTGTCGTTGCTGGAAGATTGATTTTTGCTCAGCGCGTCATGCGCTGTTAGCAATAAAAACCGTAGAAAAACCGCTCTCCCGAGCGGTTTTTTTTTCACAACGCGGCGCAGCCGCAACTCCGCCGCGCGCGCGGCTTACCGCTGATCGACCACGTTCGTGTTGTACGTCGTCCCGCCGATTACGACGTTCTTCAACGCAATGCCGTTGACGTTGTACGCATAGATCGGCCCCGGCGTAGTCGCGTTGGCCGGTCCCGCGCAGACGGCAGTGCCGAGATTGCAGTTCGAGATCGTCACGCCGGTGATCGGCGGAACGGTCGGCGCGGGCGTCGGTCCGTTGTAGTCGAACGCGACGGGGCCTTGCGCGACGATCGCCTGAAAACACGAAGCCGTGACGCCGTTGAGCGTGACGTTGCTCGCCTGCACGTTCGAGATGTTGACGTTCTGCACGACCGCCGGCCGCGTTCTGATTGCGTCGTTGGCCGGCTGATAATCGCAGTCGAATGTAATCAGGCCGCCCTGAGCCGCGGACGGATTGGCCGCAGTCGCAGTCACCACGCCAAGCGGCACGGTGCCGTTGATCGGGCTGCCGGCGAGCAGCGCGCTGCCGTAGCCGCCGCCTTTCAGCGCGACGCCGTTGGGCAACGTGACCTTGTCGACGTAGAAGTTCTTCACGAAGCCGCCGCGATTCATATTGGTCTTGATACGGATCGCGATATTGAGCGGATTGGTCGCCCAGTTCTGATTCAGCATCTGGAGATCGCGCGCGTAAATGTTCTGCACGCCGCCGCCCATTTCGCTGCCGAGCGTAATGCCGCCGTGGCCGCTATTCATCGTGCAGTTCTGGATCACGTGATTTTGCGCGGGACCGTATTGCGTATCGAGATCCTTGCCCGACTTGATCGCGATGCAGTCGTCGCCCGTGTTGAAGGTCACGCCGTCGCACAGCACGTTGTCGCACGCGTCGGGGTCGAAGCCGTCGTTATTCGGACCGATGCTGTTGGTCGTCACGCCGCGAATCACGACGTTCTTGCAATCGGTCGGATGATGCTGCCAGAACGGCGTGTTGTTCGTGGTGTAGTTTTCCATCAGCACATTCGTGCAGCCGATGAACTCGACCATGCATGGGCGCAGATAGTGACCGAGGCCAAAGATGCGCTTCGCAATCGGCACGCCCGCTTCCGAGAGCGCGGGCAAGTAGTTCTGGTCCTCTTGCCAGGGCGTCGTCGGACTCGTCAACTGTGTGTAGAGCGCGTCGGAAATGCCGGGCGCAACAGTTCGCAGATCCACGTTGCTCGGGTTCTTGTACACCTGCGAGGGCGTCGACGAACTCACGCAACCGTAGGCCCCATTCGATCCCTTGAAGGTCCACCAGCAGGTCGCGGTGTTGCCCGAGCCGGCGAACGGCGTCATCGCCTGACCGTTGAGCACCGAGGTCGCGTCTTCGCCGGTCAGCGCGATGTTCGACTGATTGCGCGCGTAGACGGGCGAGCCGAAGTTCAGGCAATCGTTCGCCTGCCAGCGGCTGTAAAAGAGGTTGCCGTTCGCGCCGCAGTTGACCGGGCCGTCCTTCGCGTAGTCGGCGGGATTCGGGCTGAAATAGATCGTGCAATTGGCGCTCAAATGGAAATTGACGTTGCTGAGCAGCACGATCGGACCCGCGCAATACCAGTTGCCGGACGGCACCACGACGCGGCCGCCGCCCGCCGCGTTGGCTGCCTGAATCGCGGCGAGGAACGCCGGGCGCGAGTCGAATGAAGACGCCGCGTTGGTCTGGTTGGAGCCGGGGCTCGCGGGCGACGACGAGCCTGTGTACGGATTGGTTGCCGCGACCACCGCGCACGGCTGCGCGCCGTATTGCGTAACGACGAAGTCGCGCGACGGGAACATCGACTGTTTGATGCCGGCGAGCGAAGCGACGATCTGCGTCGCGGCGCCGTAGCTGCCCCAGATCGGATCTTCGGGTGTGAGCCCCGAACTGCCCGAGCCGCCGCACGCGGACAAGCCGCCGAGCAGCGTCGCGCCCGCGGAGGTGCCGGCGAACACCATGAACGCCCGGCGTCCAGGTGAATAAGGTTCGGCATGAGCCGCGTTCACTGATGCTGCCCGTTTGCCGCTGTTTTTATAGTGACTCGCCACGAATGTCTCCTTGCCCTTCAGGGCGTTGTAAATAATCGTCGATGCTCGAAAGTACGGCGTTCATTGCCATTGTTCTTGTTAAGTCAGTCATCCTTAATAATTGAAAGAAACGAAGGGAATTTGTCGGTTTGTTTTGGCCCAGAACGCAACACGCGCCGCTTTACCCATTCATCGACATCGAACGGGCGAAGCGGCGCGGCGGAACGCGCGTGATGGGTCAGGTTGTTTGCTGGCCGATCTCGTGATTGGCGAGCACTTCGAGCGCACGCACCATCGCCGAGTGATCCCATGCCTTGCCGCCGTGCGCGACGCACGCATTGAAAAGTGCCTGACAGGTGGCGGTATTCGGCAACGAAACGCCGAGCGTCTGCGCGGTCGACAGCGCGAGATTCAAATCCTTCTGATGCAGTTCGATGCGAAAGCCCGGATCGAAGGTGCGCTTCGTCATGCGCTCGCCGTGCACTTCTAGAATGCGCGACGACGCGAAGCCGCCCATCAACGCTTCGCGCACGCGCGCCGGATCGACGCCGGCTTTCGACGCGAGCAGCAGCGCTTCGCCGACCGCCTCGATCGTGGCCGCGACGATCACCTGATTGGCGACCTTGCACACCTGGCCCGCGCCGACCGCGCCGATCAGCGTGACGTTCTTGCCCATCATGTCGAACAGCGGCTTCACGCTGTCGAAGGTGGCCTGCTCGCCGCCGACCATGATGGTGAGCGACCCGGCCTTCGCGCCGACTTCGCCGCCCGATACCGGGGCATCGAGATAATCCGCGCCCGTTTCGCGCACGCGAGCGGCGAACTCGCGCGTGGCCATCGGCGAGATCGAACTCATGTCGACCACCGTTTGACCCGCATGCAACGCGCTCGCCAGTCCGTTCTCGCCGAACAGCACGCGCTCGACGTCCGGTGTGTCCGGCACCATGATGAAGATGATGTCGGCCTGCGCCGCGACGGCGGCGGGGCTGTCGCATGCCTGTGCGCCGGCCTTGGTGAGATCGTCGGGCACGCCGCTGCGCGTGAAGGCGGCGAGCGTGACGCCGTTCTTGAGAAGATTCGCGGCCATGGGCTTGCCCATGATGCCGAGTCCGATAAAGCCTGCTTTTTGCATGGAATGCTCCAGAGATGTCATGGCGGCCTGGTTTGCGCCCGCGCTGCGCGTGGCTTAGCTCTGGCCAGCCGGTTTCCTGATGAAGTGTTGATGGACGGCCTGCGCGGCGTTTCGCAACAGCCCGAGGTCGGCGCACACGGCGATGACGCGGCAGCCCATCGCGAGATAGCGTTCGGCGTCGGCTTGCACCGGCGCAAGAATGCCGCTCGGCTTGCCCGCGGCCTGCGCGCGTTCGAACACATGGGCGATTGCCTGCTGCACGTCGGGATGCGCGGCGTTGCCGAGATGTCCGTAGGCGGCCGCGAGGTCGGACGGGCCGACGAATACCGCATCGACGCCGTCGACGGCAAGAATCGCGTCGATCGAGTTCACGGCCTGGCGGCTCTCTATCTGCACGATGACGCAGACGTTGTCGTTGGCAATGTCAAAATAGTCGGGTACCGTCGCGTAGCGGTTGCCGCGGTGGCCCACCGAGACGCCGCGAACGCCTTGCGGCGGATAGCGCGTGGCGGCGACCGCGCGCGCCGCGTCGTCGGCGTTATCGACGAACGGCACGAGGAAGTTGGAAAAGCCGCTGTCCAGCATCCGCTTGATGACGACGCTCTCGTTGGCAGGCGGGCGCACGACCGGCGCGCTGCGGCTGTCCTTGAGCGCCATCAGTTGCGGGATCAGCGTGAGGACGTCGTTCGGCGCGTGTTCGGCGTCGAGCAGCAGCCAGTCGAAGCCGATCACGCCGAGCAGTTCGGCGACAATCGGGCTCGCGAGCGAGGCCCAGCAGCCGACCAGCGTTTCACCGCTGCGCACGGCGTGGCGGAAGCTGTTGGGAAGAGACTGATAAGGCTGGCAGGGCGCGGCTGGCATGAACGTATTCCTCGAACGGCAAATGGATCGGGTCAAGTTCCGACGATGGCTGAACTGCACGTTATAGGTCGTCGTATATCTATGTCCAGATTAGCACCCGATTCAGCCGTTGTAACGGTCACGTTAACCCGGAATGACGCTGAAAGCCCATGTGCGAGTAGGCGGTTCCGGTTGCATCGGCACACCCGTATGTTGTAGGATGACTTATATCTAGCGCTCTAATACAAGGAAGAGAGACATGTCCCATTCCAGCGAAGTCACCGGCCAGATCACCGGCGAAATGCTGATCGGCCGCAAGGCCGTGCGCGGCGCCGAACAGGCGCTGCACGCGTTCAATCCCACCACCGGCACGGACATCGCCGAGCCGGTCTTCGGCAGCGGCACGGCGAGCGACGTCAACCTCGCCTGCGAACTGGCGGGCAAGGCATTCGATCCGTACCGCCAACTGCCGCTCAGCGTGCGCGCCGAGTTCCTCGAACGTATCGCGGACGGCATCACGGCGTTGGGCGATGCGCTCGTCGAGCGCGCGCAGCAGGAATCCGGCTTGCCGAAGGCGCGTCTGGAAGGCGAGCGCGGCCGCACGACCGGCCAGCTCAAGCTGTTTGCGCAAGTAGTGCGCTCGGGCCAGTGGCTTACCGCGACGCTCGATTCGCCGCTGCCGGACCGCAAGCCGCTGCCGCGTTCCGATCTGCGCATGCAACGGATTCCGGTGGGACCGGTCGCCGTGTTCGGCGCCAGCAATTTCCCGCTCGCGTTCTCGGTGGCCGGCGGCGACACGGCCGCGGCGCTCGCGGCCGGCTGCCCGGTCGTGGTGAAAGCGCATCGCGCGCACCTCGGCACGTCGGAGATGGTCGGCCGTGTGATCCAGCGCGTCGCAGCGGAAATGGACCTGCCGGAAGGCGTGTTCTCGCTGATCGTCGGCGCGGGCAATTCGGTCGGCGAGGCGCTCGTCGCGCATCCGGCGATCAAGGCGGTCGGCTTCACCGGTTCGCGCGCGGGCGGCTTGTCGCTGATGCGCGTCGCGGCGGCGCGCCCCGAGCCGATTCCCGTCTACGCGGAAATGAGCAGCATCAACCCGGTGTTTCTGCTGTCGAACGCGCTCAAGCAGCGCACCGAGAACATCGCGCGCGGTTTCGTCGATTCGCTCGCGCTGGGCGCCGGCCAGTTCTGCACGAACCCGGGCCTCGCGATTGCCGTCGACAGCGATGCGCTGAAGAGCTTCGTCGCCACCGCCTCTGAAGCGCTGGCCGCCAAGCCCGCGCAGACCATGCTGACTTCGGGCATCCACTCCGCCTACACGGAAGGCGAGGGCAAGCTGGCCAAGACCGCCGGCGTCGAAACGGTGGCGCGCGGCGCCGACGTAACGGGCCCGAACCAGGCGCGCGCCGCACTGTTCGTGACTGATGCGCAGACGTTCGTCGCCACGCCGGCGCTGGAGGACGAGGTGTTCGGCCCGGCATCGACGATCGTGCGTTGCAAGGACGAAGCCGAGCTGCTGCAAGTTGCCGAGCACTTCGCCGGCCAACTGACGGCCACGATCCAGATGGACGCCGCCGACGTGCCCGCGGCCCAGAAGCTCGTGCCGATTCTCGAGCGCAAGGCCGGGCGTCTGCTGGTCAACGGCTTTCCGACCGGCGTCGAAGTCTGCCACGCGATGGTCCACGGCGGCCCGTTCCCGGCGACCTCCGACAGCCGCGCGACCTCGGTCGGCACGACCGCGATCGAACGCTTCCTGCGCCCGGTCTGCTATCAGGATTTCCCGGCGGATCTGCTGCCCGAGGCGCTGGCTGACAGCAATCCGCTGAATCTGTGGCGTCGCCGCGATGGCGAGATCACGCGCAGCTAAGCGCGCCTGATTGGCGGCATCGAATGAAAAATGGCCGGGGAGGTGAACCCCCCGGCCATTTTCTTTGTGCGCCCAGCATGGGCGCAATCTTGTGGGTGCAAGTCCCATCGTGAGTTGACCACAGCGAACGAAGTG
>NZ_JBFUPM010000031.1:0-56057 GCF_041355255.1 Paraburkholderia sp. RCC_158
GATTCTCAGCTGAAACCTCCACCGCCTTCAATCTCCCGCCTCAAATCCCCCATACACCAGATTCGAGCTTAGCTCGGCGACGAGTTCTGGTGAGTATTTCCCGCTACACCGCCAAACGTATACGAGCCCTTGAGGGTAAAACCGGCAAGCGTCGGCGAGGTATATCGCACGGAATTGTCCAGACGGCCGCCGCCCGTCAGACCGGCGCCCTGAAAGCCGACCGTGCCGGTGTAATTGGCGAACGCATAGATATCGTGCGTCCAGCCCATTTCATGCACCAGCGTGTATTGCCGGCCCATCGTCAACGTACCGTAGGACGTGCTGCTCAGGCCCACCAGCGCGGTGCGGCCGAACAGGCGGGCGGTGCCGGACGGCGTGGATTGCTGCGTCACGCCGGTATTCGGTGTAAAGCCGCCTTCGAGCTGGAAGATCGCGGACAGGCCGCCACCGAGATCCTCAGTACCCTGCAGACCCCAGCGGCTACCCTGAATCTCGCCGCCGCTACCCATCGTGAAAAGCTTCCCGCCGGATTTGTTCTGGTGGGTGTCATAGCGCACCGCTTCGTCGATGATGCCGTACAGGGTGACGCTCGACTGCGCGTGCGCGATCCCAGAAACTGCCAGTCCTAATCCAGTTAGTATGCCTAATGTATGCTTTTTCACGAGTAGATCCCCTTGCAGATTGACGAAAAATGGAAAACTCCAAACCGACTGCCACGTCCTCTCGGCGCGGCATGTCTTTTTTACAAAGCGACGACGTGACGTATTCACGTCGTCGCCTTACTCTCAGTTCAGTGCGGCGACCGCGGCGGCAATCTTCCGGCAGCCCTCATCGATAATGTCGATGCTTGTCGCGATCGACATCCGGAAGAAAGGCGAAACGCCATACGCCGATCCGGCAACCAGTGCGACGCCGGCGTGCTCGAGCAGATACAGAACGACATCCACGTCGCCCTCGATGCGCTTGCCTTGCGGCGTGGTGCGGCCGATCATGCCGCTGCAATTGACATACAGATAGAAAGCGCCGCCTGGCGTTTTGCAACTGATGCCGGGAATCGCGTTGAGCGCTTCGAGTGCGTGGTCGCGGCGTTCTTTATAGGTTCGCACCGATTGCTGCACGAATGTCTGGTCGCCGTTCAGCGCCGCGAGCGCCGCGGCCTGACTGATCGAACTGGCGTTGCTGGTGGATTGGGACTGGAGCGTGTCCATGGCCGCGATCAGGTCGGCGGGGCCGGCGGCGTAGCCGATGCGCCATCCGGTCATCGCGTAGGTCTTGGACACGCCGTTGACAACCAGGGTGCGCGAGCTGAGTTCGGGTTCAATCGACAGGAGGTGCTCTGATGCCTCGCCTTCGAACCGGATGTGTTCGTAGATGTCGTCCATCATCACCAGCACCTGCGGGTGGCGCAACAGCACACCCGCCAATGCGCGCAGTTCTGCGGCGCTATACGTTGCGCCCGTGGGATTGGTCGGCGAATTGATGATCAGCCAGCGCGTGTTGGGCGTGATCGCCGCTTCGAGGGTGGCGGGCGTGAGCTTGAAACTGTCTGCTTCGGTGCAGGGCACGACGACCGGCACGCCGTCGCAGGCGAGCACCATGTCCGGGTAGGACACCCAGTAGGGGGCGGGAATCAGGACTTCATTGCCTGATTCAACGGTGATGGCGAGCGCGTTGAAGATCGCGTGTTTGGCGCCGCACGTCACGATGATGTGTTTGGGATCGTACGAAAGGCCGTTCTCGCGTTGCAGTTTCGCCGCGATGGCGGCGCGCAGCGCCGGTGTGCCCGCGGTTTGCGTATAGCGCGTTTCGCCGCGTTCCATCGCGTCGAAAGCGGCCTGGCGAATGTGCGCGGGCGTATCGAAATCGGGCTCGCCGACCACGAGGTTGACGATGGTCTTCCCCTGCCGCCGCAGTTCCGCGGCCCGGTCCGCCGCGGCGCTGCTCGGCGAAGGTTTGATTCGTTGGACGCGGGCGGCAATTCGCGATGCACTCACACTTGACTCCTCAACGGCATTTGATGAGGCTTCACCTTAAGCGCGCGAAAAAGTTCAAGCCAAGACGTCTTTCCGCTGGCGCAATAACATCCACTTATGACAGGACGGTACGCGTGCGCGTCCGGCATTTACCGATCGGGGTCCATGCGGGAATACGCTGACAGGCCACGCTTTTAGCGTTGCAGAAGCGGGAGTGAGGTTTTTTTAAGCACTGTGCGCGGGGCGGCGCTTGCCCTATCATCGTTGCCATCACTTAACGTTGAGACGCGACTACCGTGAACCTGCGGCGTTTGAAGTACTTCGTGAAGATCGTCGATATCGGCAGCCTGACGCAGGCCGCCGAAGTGCTTCATATCGCCCAGCCGGCGCTGAGCCAGCAGTTGATCACGCTCGAAGACGAGTTCCAGCAGCAGCTGCTCGTGCGCACCAAGCGGGGCGTCACGGCCACTGAGGCGGGCGCCACACTGTATCGCCACGCGCAGTTGATCCTGCGCCAGTACGAACAGGCTCAGGCCGACGTGAAGGGCGCCGGCCAGACGCTGTCAGGCCAGGTTTCGGTGGGGCTTGCGCCCGGCACCGGCGCGTCGGCGCTCTCGCTGCCGCTGTTGCGGACCGTGCGCGCCCGGCATCCGGACATCCTGCTCTACATCAACGAGAATTTCGGCACGACGCTCAGCGAGCTGATCATGAACGGGCGTATGGACATGGCCGTGCTGTATGGCGATAAGCCCGTCCACGGCCTGTCGTTCCAGCTTCTGATGAACGAGGAATTGTTCCTCGTGGCGCCGCGCAGCATGGGGATCACGCAGGAGCAGGTCGCCGTGACGGCGTTGCGCGACGTGCCTTTGCTGCTGCCGCGTCCATACAACTATCTGCGCAAGTACGTCGACGAGGGTTTCGCGCGCGTGCAGATGATCCCCAAGGTCGTGGCCGAAATCGAATCCGCGTCGACGTTGTCGGCCGCCGTGAGCGCCGGGATCGGTGCGACCATCCTGCCCGATTCCACCGCACGGGTCGTGGCCGCGGCGGGCGACGTCGTGCAATGCCGGATCGTTTCACCCGTCATCAAGATTCCGCTTTCGGTCTGTCTGTCCGACCATTTGCCGCTTTCCGAGCCCGCCGCGGCCGTCAAGGATATCTTGCTGGAATTGGCCGGCGACCTTGCGCTCGACGTGCGTTTCGAGTCCGGCGCCGATACATAAGCGCGCCTTATCGCTACAAAGCCAAACCCTCTTGGCGCATTTTTTATGCGCCGGATACATTGAGTCCATCGTCGATCGCCCCGGCTCGCAGTGAGCCGGCGCGACGAGGCTAGCCGTCAGGCGGGCGGGGCAACCGGAGATTGAATCGGGTTGCCGTACGGCCCCAGCGGTGCTTCGCGCACGCCAATCGACCGGCGCGCGTCCAACCGGCTACGGACTCAAAGATGGATCTCCAGAAGATTAAGGCGCTTATCGACCTGTTGGCGGACTCTCCGCTGGCCAAGCTCGAAGTCATCGAAGGTGAGGAACGGGTCAAGCTTGTGAAGGCGAAACGGCGCGGCAAGCGGGCTGAGGCGCCTTCGGGCGATGAACGTGTAGCCGTGGCGTCTACCCAGGGGACGCAAGGGAGCCAAGGGGCTCAATCACCGCTGGCCGAGCCTGCGCAATCCGTCGACGCTCCCAGTGCAGCCCGCGCAACTGCCAGCGAGCCGCAATTCGTTCGTGCGCCCATGTTCGGTGTCGTTCATCTGACGCCGGCGCCGGGCGAAGCGCCCTTCGTGAATACCGGCGACACGATCAAGGAAGGGCAGATGCTCTGCACGATCGAGGCAATGAAGATGTTCAACGCGATCGAGGCTGAACTCAGTGGCGCCGTTCTGGAGATTCTTGTGGCTCCGGGCAGCGAAGTGGAATCCGGGCAGCCGCTGTTCCGGATCGGCTGATCGACCATGTTCAACAGAGTACTGATTGCCAACCGCGGCGAGATCGCGCTTCGAATCCAGCGCGCCTGCCGAGAACTCGGTCTGAAAACCGTCGCAGTCCATTCCGAGGCCGACGCCGATGCCCGGTATGTGCGGCTCGCCGACGAGGCGCTGTGCATCGGTCCCGCCGCGCCGGGGCAGAGTTATCTGAACCGTGCCGCAATCCTGTTTGCGGCGCACGTGAGCGGCGCGCAAGCGGTTCACCCCGGCTACGGCTTCCTGTCGGAAAACGCGGATTTTGCGGCGCAGGTCGAAGCCGCCGGCATGGCCTTCATCGGCCCCGAGCCCGACTCCATTCGAACGATGGGCGACAAGGTTGCCGCCAAACGGGCCATGCGCGCGGCCGGCGTGCCCTGTGTGCCGGGCCCGGACGGGGGTCTTCCGGACGATCCCACCGAGATCCTGCGGGTCGCGCAGGAGATCGGCTATCCGGTGATCGTCAAGGCGGCGGGCGGCGGCGGCGGCCGAGGCATGCGCGTCGTGCCGGGTCCCGAGCAGTTGCTAGAAGCCGTGTCGGTGACGCGCGAAGAAGCACGCCGCGCCTTCGGCAAGCCCGAACTCTATGTCGAGAAGTTTCTCGAGCATCCGCGTCACGTCGAAATTCAGGTCTTGTGCGATACGCACGGCAATGCCCTGTGGCTCGGTTCGCGCGACTGTTCGCTGCAACGGCGTCACCAGAAGGTCCTGGAAGAGGCGCCCGCACCAGGCATCGACCCGGAGTTGATCCGGCAAGTGGGCGAGCGCTGCGTCGAGGCCTGCCGGCAGACGAATTATCGCGGCGCGGGCACCTTCGAATTCCTGTTCGAGAACGGCCAGTTCTACTTCATCGAAATGAATACTCGGCTGCAGGTCGAGCATCCCGTGACGGAAATGACGTCGGGCGTCGACATCGTGCGGGAACACATCCGGATCGCCCAAGGGCACGCGTTGACGATTCGTCAGCCGGACATTCGCACGCTCGGGCATTCGCTGGAATGCCGGATCAACGCCGAGGACCCGTTCACCTTCGCCCCGTGTCCGGGGAAGATTTCCGTTTGGGAACTGCCGGGTGGCAATGGCGTGCGGGTGGACTCGCATATGAGTGGCGGCGCGGTCGTGCCGCCGTATTACGACTCACTGATCGCCAAGGTGATCACCCACGGCGCAACCCGCGAAGAGGCGCTGGCGCGCATGCGCATTGCGCTCTCGGAGATGCGCATCGAAGGCATTCGTACCAACGTACCATTGCATCAGGCCATGCTCGAGGACGCAGGGTTCAGTGAGGGCGGCGTCGATATTCATCATCTGGAGCGTTGGCTCGCAAAGAGGAAACAGACATGACGCTGACTGTTGAGCATGCGTCGATTGCGCACGGGGATGTAGTCGAACGGCTGCGTCCGGATTCACAGAGGACTGTCCTTGCGATGAAACAGGATGAATCGGAGCAGGCGCTTTGCATCAGCATGCTGGGGACGATGGCCATGCTGTTCGAAGCGCCGGGCGCGCTCGATCTGCATGGGCAACGCCGCATCTGGACGCTCGCCCGCGAGGTCGAATCATGGCCGGGCGTGCGTGAAGCGGTACCCGGTGTGACCAATCTGATGCTGACGTTTTCCACGCCGCCCGCAGACCCGGACTCGCTCGGCGCCGCGTTGCGCGACGCGTGGGCCGCGGCGGGCGAGTTGCAGATCGAAGGGCGGGTGGTGGACTTGCCGGTGGAATACGGCGGCGAGTTCGGGCCGCATCTGCAGGACGTGGTGAATCACACAGGCCTCTCTGTCGATGAGGTCGTGCAATTGCACTGCGCGCCGCTCTACACGGTCTATGCGCTCGGCAGCCATCCGGGGTACTGCTATCTGGGCGGTATGGACCCGCGTATCGCCACGCCGCGGCGCAAGGTGCCGGTGCTGGGCTTGCCTGGCGGCGCGGTGTCGATCGGTGGCGTGCAGACCGGGGTCTCGGCATCGACGGGACCGAGCGGCTGGAACACGATCGGTCATACATCGATGTCGTTCTTCGACCCCGCGCGCGATAACCCGGCCACGCTCGCACCTGGCGACATGATCCGGTTTCGCGTCGAGAGGATTGTTTCATGATCGAGATACTGTCTTCGTCCGCGCTCGCGACGGTGCAGGACCAGGGGCGTGAAGGCTATCTGCGCTACGGCGTCGGTACGGCCGGCGCGATGGACCGCCTGGCGCTCGCGGTTGGCAATCTGTTGCTCGGCAATCCGGACGACGCGGCCGGCATCGAAATTCCGATGTTTCCCTTCCGTATCCGCTTCCTTGAAGATCTTTCGTTCGCCATCACCGGTGCCGACTGTTCGGCGCGCTTGGGCGACCGGCCCGTGCTGCCGTGGTGGACCGTGCATGCGAAACAAGGCGACGTGCTGACGATCGGCGTGCCGACCAGTGGCACGCGCTGTTACCTGTCGCTCGCGGGTGGTGTCGATGTACCGGTGGTGCTTGGCTCTCGCAGCACGCAGTTGCGCGGCCAGTTCGGCGGCTTCAACGGTCGTCAGTTGCAGAAGGGCGATGTGGTGAAGGCAGTGGGTCTCGCCGAGCGCGTCGTGCCGCAAGATGCGGTGCTCGCCGCGGGTTTCGGCACGGTGCCGCCTGAATACTCGTTGCCCGCGCCGCTGTCCCTTCCCGCAGCCGACGCAGGCGAAACCGTGGTGCGCGTGCTGCCGGCCGCGGAGTACGACTGCTACGAGCCGGAATCGCTCGAAGCGTTCTGGCGCGATGGGTGGAAAGTGACGCCGCAGAGCGATCGCTACGGATATCGCCTCGCAGGTCCAACCCTGGTCGCGACGCATTCGATCGAAAAGCGCTCGCACGGCATCGTGCCGGGCGTGATCCAGGTGCCGCATAGCGGCCAGCCGATCATTCAGTTGCGGGATGCGCAACCGTCGGGTGGCTATCCGAAGATCGGCACCGTGATCGAAGCCGATTTGTGGCGGCTCGCGCAGGCGCGTATTGGTACCAAGATTCGCTTTGCTCAGACGACGTACGCGGAAGCCGTCACGGCGCTGGAAGAACTGGACAGCTATCTCGTCAGGGTGCGCAATCTCGTTGCACTGTTTTGCCCTTCCCGACACTGACACATGACACAGAAAATCGAAGTGGATATCGGCGAGCTTCGGCAGATCACGTCGTGGCTTGCAGAAGTCGATATCGAGTTCATCGAAATCAGCAAGCCAGGGGCGACGGTTCGGTTGACGATGGAGCAGGCGCCTTGCTCGATCGGTGCGGATGCGCCGGCGTCGGCGCAGGCGGTTTCGGCTGTGGTTCCTGGCGGACTCGCGTGCGCAGCGGACACGGCGCGGACGCAGACGCAGGCCGTCAGCATCACCGCAAAGTCGGCCGGCATCTTTCTGTCGACGCATCCGGCACGCTCAACGCCGTTAGTGAGCGCGGGCGATCACGTCAAACCGGGCGACATTGTCGGCCTGCTGCAGATCGCGCAATTGTGCGTGCCTGTGGTCGCGTCGGCGGATGGCATGGTTATGCGCTTGTGCGTCGCGCATGGCGCAACGGTCGGTTACGGAACGCCCTTGCTCGAACTCTCGCCGTCGGCGTAGACGTATATCGATAGATAGACACTGAGCCGGTGTGGTCCGCTGCGGATAGCCCGGCACAGACCGCTTAAAGAATGGAGAGTGGATAGTGGAAATCGACCTGAACGCGGACCTGGGCGAAGGCTTTGGACCCTATCAAATGGGCGAAGACGAAGCGATGCTCGATATCGTCTCGTCCGCCAACGTCGCATGCGGCTATCACGCGGGCGACCCCGTCATCATGGACAAGACGGTGCGGATGGCTCTCGCGCGCCAGATCGACGTCGGCGCGCATGTCGGCTTTCCCGACATGATGGGCTTCGGCCGGCGGCAGATTCAAGCGGACCCGCTTGAACTGGCGAATTACGTCGTGTATCAGATGGGCGCGCTGGCGGGCATCGCGAAGCGGGCCGGACATCGGGTCACGCACATGAGCTTTCACGGCGCGTTGGGCAACATGGCTGCGGCATCGTATGAACTGGCCGAGCCGCTGGTGCGGGCGCTCGCCGAATTCGACCGCGATCTGATCATCAGCGTTTCAACGAACACGGAAATCGAACGGGCCGCCGATCACATCGGGATGCGCACGGCCAACACGTTTCTCGCCGACCGTGCGTACGACGATCAGGGCGCGCTCGTGTCACGCAAGCTGGAAGGCGCGGTCATTAAAGACCGCGCGGCCGTCCTGGCACGCGTCAAGGAACTGCTCGAAGACGGCACGATCACGACGATCACGGGGAACAAGCTCAAGATCGCGGTCCAATCGATCCTGCTGCACGGCGATACGCCTGGTGCGGTCGAACTCGCGCGCACGGTGCGCGGCGTGATCGAATCAGCGGGCGGGCGCGTCGTGCCGGTGTCGAAGCTTGTACGCTAGGCGCGCGCAGGCCAACCTGCATCGGCCAACCCGAATCGACCAACCATAAGCCAGTCTTATCGCCACAAAGCCAATCCGTCTTTGCCCCGCGTTTTCACGGCGTATACATTGGTAACAGGCTTATCGCACGCCTCAAAGGGCGACAGTTCAGAACTACAGATAGAGGTCATTCATGCCGTTTTCAGACTACAAGACCGCGTTGGTGACGGGCGCTTCGACCGGAATGGGCGCTGCGATCGTCGAGCGCTTCTGCCGTGAAGGACTCGAAGTGCATGCGCTCGCTCGCAACGCGGAACGTCTGAATGAGCTGGCGGAGCGAACCGGTTGCATCCCGCACGCGATCGACGTGTGCGATCTGCCGGCCGTCACGAAGCTGACGCAGGAAGTGCAGTTCGATATCGTCGTGAATAACGCCGGCGTATCGACGAAAGGTTCGATTCTGGATGCCGCTGCCGCAGACATCGACCTTCAGGTGGAAGTCAACCTGCAAGCCGTTCTGCATATCGTGCGGCTCACCATGCCGGGTATGGTTGCCCGCGATCGCGGCCATATCGTCAATATCAGCTCGATCGCAGGGATCTACAACTTCAACGGCAACTCCATTTACTCCGCGACGAAGGCCGGCATCCATGCGTTGTCGCGCCAGTTGCGAGTGGATGCGACCGGCAGGCGTGTACGCGTGACGGAGATTTGTCCGGGCCGTGTCGCGACCGATATTTTTGGCCACGTGCATGGCGACATCGAGGCGGCGCGCAAGCAGTTCATCGACGGCTTCGAGCTGCCGCTGCCGTCCGATATTGCCGACGCCATCGCCTTTGCGATCGCCGCGCCGCTCGCGGTCAACATCAGCAATATGGAAATTCTGCCCACGCTGCAGGTGCCGGGCGGGCTGACGACGATCAAACGCGATCCCGCTGATCACAACGAGTAAGTGCAATCCAGAGTTCAACTAGGAGGTTTTCCATGCGTGCATCGGTACTGGTTACCCGTGCGTCATTTCCGGATATCGTCGATCGCCTGCGCGCGAACTTCGACGTGACCGACAACCCTGACGACACGATCTGGACGCAACCAGAGCTGATTGCCAGGCTGCAGGGCAAGGTGGGGGCCATGACGGCCGGCAGCGACCGCATCGACGCGACCTTGCTCGACGCTTGCCCGCAGTTGAAGGCGGTATGCAATATCGGCGTGGGCTACAACAACGTCGACGTGGAAGCCTGTACCGCGCGCGGCGTGCTGGTCACGAATACGCCGGACGTCCTGACGGATACCACCGCCGACTTCGGCTTCGCGTTGATGATGGCAACGGCGCGCCGCATCACCGAGTCGGAACATTTCCTGCGTGCCGGCGAATGGACCAAAACCGGGCGCTTCGACATGTTCGTCGGCAACGACGTGCATGGTTCGACGCTCGGCATTCTCGGCATGGGACGTATTGGGCAGGCCATTGCGCGACGTGGCGCATTCGGCTTCGGCATGCGCGTGATCTATCACAATCGCTCGCAACTGGCGCCCGATGTCGAGGAGAGCTGCAAGGCACGCTATGTCGACAAGGAAACGCTGTTGCGCGAGTCGGATCACCTCATCATCGTGGTGCCTTACTCGGCCAGCTCACATCACGCGATTGGCGCCGCGGAGCTCAAGCAGATGAAATCGTCGGCCACGCTGACCAACATCGCACGCGGCGGCGTAGTGGACGATGCCGCTTTGGCGGTGGCGCTGAACGAAGGCAGCATCGCGGCGGCCGGTCTGGATGTATTCGAAGGTGAACCGGTTATCTGCCCGGCGCTTCTTGCGCAAAAGAATGTGGTGCTCACGCCGCATATCGGCAGTGCGTCTGTCAGCACGCGGCGCGCGATGGCCGCGCTTTGCGCAGACAATTTGATCGCCGCTCTAGGGCACGGCGCAGCGGCCGGCAAGCCGCCGACACCGGTCAACCCGCGAGTACTGACGCGCCCGACAGCCGCAGCCTGAGCGATGACCGGCGCAGCATGCTGCGCCGGTGTAGTACCGCCGTTGTTTCTCAAGCGTGAGCGCTCCGACAAAGGGGCGCGCCACTGACGATGAGGCGCCCGCAGAGGCGCTACATACTGGAGACAGACGCCATGCACAACCACGCCTGTCGCATTGCCGGACGCCGTTCCGATTCATCATTCCCGAAACTTATTGCACCAGAAGAAAGGCCTCTGCAACAGCCTTTTTTCGCGAGCTAGTATCAATTCAACCCGGAAGTCAATGACGGCTTCCGGGGGAATGACGATGGTGCCGCGGGTCGAGTCAGACCCGGATCATCGCTTCGATCCGAATCATTGGGACGTGCAACATGAAACTTCATTTTGACCTGGCGACGGTGCTGCGAGGCGACTATGGGGTGCTGTTTCTCCATGGGATCGAGCTCACCCTCGCGATGGCCGCACTGGCGTGGATACTGTCGCTGGTGGTGGGCATTCTTCTCACGCTGATCCGCCTGACCAACAATCGCCTCGCGACGGCGTTTGTCGCGTCATTCGTTGCCTACCATCGCAATGTGCCGATGCTGGTCCAGATCCTGTTCTGGTACTTCGGCATTTCGAACGTCCTGCCGGAATCGGTGCAGACCGTGCTGAACCACTACAACGGTCAGTTCATTTTTGCGGTCGTGGCGATCGGCCTGTGCAGCGCAGCCTATCTCTCCGAAGATATCCGCAGCGGATTGCGTGCGATTCCCTACGGTCAGTACGAAGCTTCGCGCGCACTGGGTCTGAACTTCCTGAACGTCATGCGTTTCGTCGTGCTCCCGCAAGCGCTGCGCAATGCAATTCCGCCGATGGTCAATCACGCAGTATTGCTGTTCAAGAACACGAGTCTTGCGATGGCGATCGGCGCGGCAGAACTGACCTATGTCACCCGACAGATCGAGAACGAAACTTTTCTGTCCTTCGAGTCGTATTTCATCGCCACGGCGGTGTATCTCGGCCTCTCCCTCGTCATCATGCTGTGCGGCGCCAAAATCGCGATGCACTACCGCATTCCGGGAGTGAAGTGACATGTTCGATATCCTGCGCGATAACTGGACACTGCTGCTCATCGGGCAGTATCCGCATGGCCCGCTAGGCGGCATCGTACTGACGATCTTGCTGTCGCTTTCAGCGCTCGTCATCGCATTTCCCCTGGGTATCCTGGTCGCCCTGGCCCGCATCAGTCCTTTCCGGTTTCTGCGGGCGCCGGCCACAGGTCTCGTCTACATGGTGCGGGGCATCCCGCTCCTGATGGTGATTTTCTGGGTGTACTTTCTCGTGCCTGTTCTGACCGGCTATCCGGTCACCGGGTTTGTCACGATGCTGTGCGCGCTCGTCATCTATGACTCGGCCTATCTCGGGGAAATCATCCGTGCGGGCATCGAGGGGCTGCCGAAAGGGCAGACGGAAGCCTCGAGAGCGCTCGGCATGAGCTACATGAAGACCATGCGGGCAGTCATCCTGCCGCAAGCGCTTTACAACGTGGTGCCGAGCATGGTCACGCAGTTCGTATCGACGATCAAGGAGACCTCGCTGGGCTACATCATCAACGTCCAGGAAATCTCCTTCGCGGCGGATCAGATCAACAACCGGCTGCTGACGAAGCCCTTTCCCGTGTACCTGATTCTCGCCTTGAGTTATTTCGCGCTGTGTTACGCGCTCACACAGCTTGCACAGTATCTGGAGCGGCGCGTGACGCGCAAGCGGGCCGGTGCGGTATCGAGGACCCGGAAGGCGGCCAACGTCGCGCTGACCGATCCGCTGCCCAGCGAGAACTAGGCGCTCAATCACTTCGAGGTATTTCGCATGATCAAGTTTTCCAGCGTCAACAAATGGTACGGCGAATATCACGCTCTCGTGGACGTGAACGCCGAAGTCCGCAAAGGCGAAGTCGTGGTGGTCTGCGGACCATCAGGATCGGGTAAGTCGACGCTGATTCGCACCGTTAACCGGCTCGAGGAGATCAACCGCGGGCAGATCTTCTTCGACGGTCAAAACATTCACGACAAGAAGCTGGGTCTGAATGCTTACCGCAGCCGTGTCGGCTTCGTGTTTCAGCAATTCAACCTGTTTCCGCATCTGTCGGTGCTGGACAACATCACGCTTTCGCCGATGCGCGTGCACGGCCTCAAGCGCGCGGATGCGGAACGTAAAGCGGCGGATTTGCTCGCGCGCGTTGGCCTGTCGAACAAGGCCAGTGCGTTTCCGCCGCAATTGTCCGGTGGCCAGCAGCAGCGTGTGGCGATTGCGAGAGCATTGGCGATGGATCCGCCGGCAATGTTGTTCGACGAACCTACCAGCGCGCTCGATCCCGAGATGGTCGGCGAAGTGTTGAACGTGATGAAGCGCCTCGCGCAGGAAGGCATGACGATGATGTGCGTCACGCACGAGATGGGGTTTGCGCGCGAGGTTGCCGATCGCGTCTGGTTTATGGACGCAGGGAAGATTCTCGAAACGGCTGAGCCGGAGGAATTTTTCTTGCGCCCGAAACACGAGCGGGCGCAGCGATTCCTGTCCGATCTTCGCTCGCATTGAGGCAAGCATTGAAGCAAGCAAGGCGGTATGGCTTTCGCGGCACAGATACAGGTTCAGATTCAGATTCAGTTTCAGTTTGACCACCGTTGATCAGCAGTCGATTGCTTTACACATAAACTTCAGGAGCATCACGATGCAGGTAAAGAAGATTTTCGCGGGGATGTTGGTCGTTGGCGGCGCCGTTGCATCGATTGCCCCGGCACATGCCGATCAATTGGCCGATATCAAGGGCCGCGGCGAGTTGAGCTGCGGTGTGTATTCGAACGTTGAGCCGTTCTCGTATCCGAATGCGCAGACGCGCCAGCTCGAAGGCATGGACGTCGACCTGTGCAACGCGGTGGCGAAACAGTTGGGCGTGAAGGCGAAGCTCGAACCGTTGGCTGTCGAGGCCCGCATTCCGCAATTGAAGCTGGGGCGCGTTGACATTGTGGTCGCCAACCTGGCCTACACCAAAACTCGCGCTACGCAGATTGCCTTTAGCGACTCGTACTACTCCACCAAGGAAGTTCTTGTCGTGAAGAAGGCGGACGCGAGCAAGAAACTGACCGATTTCGCGGGCCAGAAAATCAGCGCTGCCGACGGCTCAACGTCCGCTCAGTCGATTCCAATCTCGATCAAGGATGGCCAGGCGGTGACGTTTCACGATACCAGCTCGGCATTTCTGGCACTCGAACAGAACAAGGTCAAAGGTTTCGTGACCAATCAGATGACCGCCACGAAGATCGCGAAGCAGGTGGACGGCACGGACGGAGCAGTGGCGATTGCGTCGGAGCCGATGCTGATCGAGCCGATCGCGGTGGGATTGCGGCAGAACGAGCCGGCCATGCTGAGCGCGGTCAACAAGGCCCTCGCATCGATGGAACAGAGCGGCGAGATGAGCGGTATCTTCGACAAGTGGCTCGGACCGAAGACGCCTTATGGCCTGACCCGGACCGACAAGGTCACGCCGATCGACCAGCTCAAGTTCACGCCGGTGTCCTGAGGCAGAAAGTGTGTGACGTAGCGGTGGGCTTGCATCCTCGCACCGCTGCCGGTCGAATGGCCGGCGCGATTCATTGGATCGCCTGCCGAGAGGACGTGGCTGGATTTGCAACGTGACACATAAAGTAGTGGTGACGGGCGTGTCAGGCTCTGGCAAGTCGGCGCTTGCACGCGAGATGGCCGTGGCGCTGGAGGGCGTTTTCATCGAAAGGGACGACCATCACCCGCCGCAAAGCCGTGACAGGATACGTCGTGGAATCGCGGTGTGCGACCGTGACAGCGAACCGTGGATGGACCGTCTCCCTGAGCTCGTGGATGATGCGCATGGATGGTGGTGTACCGTTCCGCGTTGCGACGTTGCTATCGGGAGCGCATGTGCGCGCGTGTCGCCGGGCTGAGATTTATGTTTCTCGACATCACCTTGTCGGCATCGATAGCACGGGTTTCTGGGCGGCTGGATCATGAGTTTTCCAGCGGCATTGGTGGCGGATCAATTTGCAACGCTCGAGTCAACTGTAGGGGAAGATGGTGTGCTCCACCTTCTTCCGCTTCGCTGCGCAGCGCGTGCGGTCTCAGAGAGGTCATGCAATGGCTAGGCACGCTGGACGTGGCTGGACTGAAGTCGGATGAATTAGCGTTGAAGAGGAGTTGAGTTGAACAACAATCTGAAGATGTTCGATCTGTCGGGGCGTCGTGCTCTGGTTACCGGGTCGAGTACGGGTATCGGTTATGCGCTGGCCAAAGGATTGGCAGGTGCCGGCGCCGAAGTGATTCTGAATGGTCGCAATGCGACGAGGTTGGCAGAGGCTGTCAGCCGTTTGCGCGATGAAGGCGCGACCGTTCACGCCGCGAGTTTCGATGTGACATCGGCCACTGAGGTCGACGCTGCGGTCGCCGATATAGAACGCGGCGTCGGTGCGATCAACATTCTTGTCAACAACGCCGGCATGCAACGCCGTGCGCCGCTCGAACAGTTTTCCTATGCCCAATGGGAAGAATTGATGAGGACCAATGTCGACAGCGTGTTCCTGGTTGGTCGGGCGGTCGCGCGGCACATGATTGCTCGCAAGCGCGGGAAGATCGTCAACATCTGTTCGGTGCAAAGCGAACTGGGCCGTCCCAATATCGCTGCCTACACCGCGAGCAAGGGTGCGGTGAAGATGCTGACGAAAGGCATGGCAATCGACTGGGGGCAACATGGCATCCAGGTCAATGGACTTGGGCCGGGCTATTTCAAGACGGAGCTAACCGAGGCGCTCGTCAACGATGAAACGTTCAGCGAGTGGTTGATTGGACGCACGCCATCGCGACGCTGGGGCGATGTGGAAGATCTCGTCGGCGCCGCTGTGTTTCTGGCGAGCGACGCGTCGAACTTCGTGAACGGCCACATTCTTTACGTGGATGGCGGAGTAACGGCGACGCTGTAGCTTGCCCGGTGGGGTCGTGACGAGCGCCCCGATCGCGAACGCTTTAATCGTGAGCCGCAAGGCGGGCCGTCACGCAGGACGAAATTTGTTGTACTGCCGTAGAGTTTGTACCAGTTGAGCTATTTGGTATGGCGATGCGATAAAGCAATGCATTCAACGGTAAAAGCGTCGAAGCGTTAGAATCGACGTTCTACCGGGTGCTACACGAAGCGAACCAGGTCGCCCACCGGGCGCAGCGAACGGCCGGCGCTCGCGCACAGCAAACAGCGCGCGCTCTGCGCCGAAGCGGTTGTACTCGTGGGACATTACTTGGTTCTGTTGCGATAAGGCGAACCGGTATGATGCGCGGAATGACATGAACGACCGAAAGCTCGATGACGAAGCTGAATCCGGCGGTGGCCCTAGTGCTCAAACGCCTGCATTATCCGCTCGACGTGATCCTGACTAGCGTGCGCTGGTACGTGGCCTATCCACTGAGCCTGCGGCACCTCGAAGAAATGATGGCTGAGTGCGGCGTTTCGGTCGATCATTCGACTGTGCACCGCTGGGCCGTCAAGCTGCTGCCGGTGCTGGAGAAAGCGTTCCGCCTGCGCAAGCGGCCAGTTGGCAAGAGCTGACGCATGGACGAGACGTACGTTCGCGTCGAGGGCGAATGGCGGTATCTTTACCGGGCCGTCGACAAGGACGGCAACACCATTGACTTTCTGATACGCGCCCGTCGGGACAAGACTGCAGCCCGGCGTTACTTTGAGAAGTTGATCGCCCAGAATGGCGTGCCCGAGACCGTCACCATTGACAAAAGCGGCGCCAATCTCGCCGCACTCGAAGCGCTCAATGATGATCGTGAAACGCCCATCAGGATCCGCCAGTCAAAATACCTCAACAATGTTGTCGAGCAGGACCATCGGGCGATCAAGCGACGCACGCGCCCCATGCTGGGGTTCAAAACTTTTCGCTGTGCCCGGATCCTTTTGGCCGGCATCGAGTTCATGCACATGATCGTGAAAGGGCAGATGAAGTGTGCTCGCGGGACCCATCGGTCCGCTGCCGATCAATTCTACGAACCGGCAACGTAAGCAGTACTTTTCATATCGATCTCGCTCGACCTTCGATTCTTACCGCGACAAAGCCGGCACTGCCAAAACTGATCTCACGTCCGGGCCTTTCGCAGCATCGTCGACGCTCTGCCCAGCGTCGCGATCGTGTTCGACCTGTTGATACCTTCATCTTCGCATACCGAAACATATCGCAGCATCATCAGCACGCAGTGCTCGACATCGATGTGCGCCTCGGGCTTGTTCGACCGCTGTGTACAAAATCAGCGTCGAAGCTAGCAACCAGTTGATCAGGCCTTGTCAGCCTTATCGCGACACTACCGCACATGCTGCAGCGCTCGCGTTGGTTCGTCGACAGATCGCATCGCACCAGCAGGAACGCCGGCTCGCGCTCCGCCGCAGCCCGTTGCTCCGGCGTCAATGAATCGAGGAGCGCCGCGATTCGCCCGAAGGCACGCGCCCGCGTGTAGTGGTATATCGCCAGTTGCAATTCGCGCTGCCCGCCATTACGCCGGAACGTGAATTCGGCAACGCGTCCGGCATCGAGCGGCTGTGTGTCCAATGCGACGATCGCCGAGAAAACCAACGCCGGAGACGACATGAGCAGCAATCTGCGTCAGTCCCGTGGTTCCGTTGCCGGTCAGTACCCCGAGGTAACGAACAGGCATGAACCACTAGCCACGAGCGTGATGGTCCGCAGACCGGCGGTGCGCTGGCGCATCTGGCGCTCGAGGCCGATGACCACGCCACACGCAAAGGCGGGGCGAGCAGCCGCAGGGTGAAATGGAGAGTCATGTTGGCTGAGTCGATTCGTGCCTGCGGCGGCACGCCTAATTCGAAAACGGACGACGTATCGCATGCGCACAAGACCCAATGAACAGCCCCCAATCTGACAAGCCATTCTGCGTGGGTCGCCCCTGCCAGTCAGTTGCGCAGCGGGCGACGCGATTTCTCTACAGCTGCACAGTCATCTGGACGACCTTGACGATGAGCAGCGCGACCGCCACCAGGAGATAGCCGCGCAACACCCCCATCCAGACGCGGTTGGACAGCGTCAGCTTCGGCGGGGGCAGCTCATTCAGGGCCGGCATACGCCACGTGTCGCGGGCCTCCTTTGGCCAGGCCACCCCGTCATCGTGAACAGCCCCGGTCGCGGGCTCGTGCCGGAGCTTGCGCAAAAAAGCCGTTCCCGCGAACCCCGCAACGGCGAGCAACGTTCCCCCGCCCAGGAGCTCAAGAATGGTTCGACCGGTGATGTCCGGGTACATGACCGACGCGATGAGGATAATCGACAGCATCACGAGTATCCAGACGACGGCGCCAGTGAACAGGTTCAGCTTCCTTGAGTTCACCCAGGGACCCAATATGGCCTCGTCGTTGCACAACAGCAGCAAAAAGACCGTTGCGCTGGGAAGCAGGACGCCCGCGAGCGTCTGCACTGCTTCGGTCAGGATTCCGAGCGGGCTGCCGGGAATCAGCACAAGCGCTGCAGCGGCGGCAACAATGCCGAAGTAGACGACATAGAAACCCTTCGCGTCGGACACGGGACGATGCAGCGAGTGGCGAATCCTGAACACATCGCCAATCGCGTAGGCGGTCGACAGAGACACGGCAGCAGCGCCGATGATGCAGGCATCGAGCAGAGCCACGGCGAAGAGGGTGGCTGACGTACGACCGGCGTATTTTTCCAGGCCTCCAATCACGCCACCTGCGTCCACGAAATTGCCGAATTCAGGCTTGCCGGCGTACAGCGCCGCACAGAATGAAATCATCGCCACCGCGCCAGTCAGCACGAACACAATGCCAATCCACAGGTCCGCTTTCTCGTACTTCATGAAGCGCGGCGTGATACGTTTGTCGACGATGTAGCTCTGCTGGAAGAACAGTTGCCACGGCGCGACCGTCGTGCCGACGATGCCGATGACAAGCAGCATTACATCGCTCAGCTTCGAATGGGCGGGCCAGTTGGGTATGAAGAAATCGTGCGTCATCTGGCCAACCGGCGGGTGAATCGATACCAGCACCGGCACCAGCGGCAGACTCAGGAGACACAGTACGACGGCAAAGCGTTCGAACCGCCTGAAGTTGCCTGTGCTGACGGCGGCCATCGTTAGCGCCGCAGCAATGCAGACCCCCAGAACCTTGGAGATACCAAAGAAGTCGAGGACGAAGGTGATGCCGATGAACTCGGTCACAATCGTGAGCGCATTGAGGATAAACAGGTCGACGACGCTGAAGGCACCCCAGAATTTACCGAAGCGTTCGAAGATGAGGCGCGCGTGGCCGACACCGGTGACAGCACCCAGTCGCACCACCATTTCCTGATTGACGAAGAGGACGGGCACGAGCAGCAGCATAGTCCACAGCAACGTGCTGCCGTAGTTCTGCCCAGCCTGGGTGTACGTGCCAAAGGCACCGGCATCGTTGTCGCCGACCATCACGATGAGACCGGGGCCGAGAATGGCGAGCAGCGTTCGGAAGCGTGCCCACCAGCCGGTGGGGGGGGCGGTGTCGTGGTGGGCAATGGTGCCGAGTGCACCCTTGATGTCGCCGACATGCGCAGTGTCAAGCACGGCGCTGCGTGGCGGTGAGACGTTAGCGGGAGTGGCCATTCTTCTTCCCCGATTCTGGTTATTGAAAGGAAACTGCGCGCCTCCGGCATACGTAAGGGCATGTACCGTCTGAACGACGGCGTCGCATGCGTATCGCGGAAAAGGGCGCGGGCGGTTACGAAACGAGAGTTTTAAGGCGCTGCCAGAATGCAGCGAGCCTGTGCGGTTCGTTGGCGCGCAGGGCAAGCATGGCGTCGTAGTGGACGCCCGATTCTTCAACGTGCGGCAGTTGCGGCACAAGGAGGCCGAAGTGCATGATATTTCTCCAGGCGTCTGGCTTGACGCGGTTCGCGGAAAGCCAGCAGACCTGGAGGTCGGGCGCACTATGCGCGCATCGACGAAGGTCTACTCGCTTTCCTAAGGCAAACATAAAGGTGAGCGGCATATGGGATAACTGTCACTGTCCGGCATGGCGGCTCCTTGTCTGCGGTTAGTAGATGCGTGTTGCTCCACGCGTCAGCCCTCGCCAGTGAATCAGACAGGCGCGGGCGAACGCAGCCGCGAGTTGACGCTCGCGACGCGGTGCCCACGGACGCGCAAACGCTGCGGCCATGTGGCGCTAATAAGGGTGCACGGAGAGGGTAACTATGGCGCGCACCGTCTGCCTGAGGGCAGGACGGCGGCTGGGTCAAAAGAGCGCGGACGTCCTGCCGGTCAGGCAGCGAAACTGTTCGAAGGTCGACTATTGCAGGTGTCCAAGGCATCAGCCCCGTTCGTGAGGATTTTCGAATTTTAGGCGGCGCGCGAAACTGAAGTCAACATGATTCGCTAAGCAGAGCGAATATAATTTCTCGACACCGCACAGCCTTTCCGAATGACAGCACGAAAGGGTTGCGAAAGAATCCGGATGGTGCAGCAGGTGAAGCGCAATCGTTTGTCCGGAGAATCTGGAGTGAGTTTCGGAATGCGATGTCCTTTGTGCTTTTTTTACTTGCCGTTTGACACGCGTGCCGAATACAATCCGCCGGTCTCATCAAAAGGAGTCCCTCGTGGACGCATGCTCCAGTAGTGGAAGTCCCATGCCGGCCTGTGCTGGCGAAGTAACCGCGAGATAGCCGCCGCAGGAACACTCCTTCGCCGCTAACTCGCTTTCGTCGGGTTAGCGCGCTTCATCACTGACTGGCTTTCTGCCGGTCTGTCAGCAGCACGCTCCCTCTGTTTGGCCGCCTTTCGCAAGTTCACTTGCGAGACGCCATCACGTCTTTATACGTCGCCTGACTTGGTCAGGCTAGACGGGAGTGAGGCTATGTTCGTCAAATCATTTGTTACGTCTTTGTGTGGCGCTGTGCATGCGCCACACCCGCTACGGGTTGCCGCCCGCGCGCATCTCATTGTCGTTTCGACGCAGGCGTCGGCAGCGACACGCGCCGGCGTCATAGGTCACGCCGACGGAACCCACAGGTCGGCAGCAGCAAGCCACCTGCGTCGGGCCGGAAAGATGGCCGTGCGCGCTGCACTTCGGGTGGCCTGTGCAGACAACCCTTTAACGCCTACCGGGTACGCGATTGTCGCCGTCACGTTAGCCGCTTCCGCCTTGGGCGCGATGTTGTGCACCTCCTCCGTCGGCAAAGAGCTGGGCCGCTCGTTACGACTGAGCTGGTGGTTCTCCTGAACAAGGCCCAGTCACGGTTCCGCCACACATTGCGTGTGATATCCATAAAACGAACGGATTTGTCCGCCTGATAATCTCGCCTCCAGTTGTCATGAAGAAAAACCTCAAGACCACATTGCTGATGTCCGGTGCTCCCCTCAGCCTGACCTGCCTGCTGTCTCTGGGCCTTGTGCAACCCGCGCTCGCCCAGGCGAGCAACGAAGCCGCGCCTGCCGCCACGCCCGCCGAGGCCGCGCCGTCGTCGACGCCATCCGGAACGGACGCGGCGAAGACGGAGGCGGCACCGCCTGCGCCGACCGGTTTCCGGGACCGTGCGACACTTTTCGGTGGCATGGGTGGCCTGCAGCCCTGGCTCGGCGACCACGGTGTGACGCTCAGCCTGCAGGAAACCAGTGAATACCTGAGTAACCTCTCCGGGGGTGTCAAACGCGGTGGCGCCTACGACGGGCTCACGCAATTCGGTGTCGTGGTGGACACGCAAAAGGCGTTCGGGCTGCCGGGCGGCGGCACCTTCAATGCATCGGCGTTGCAGATTCATGGCACCCGCCTCAGTCAGCGCAATCTGCTGACGCTGCAAAGCGCGAGCGGCATCGAAGCCGATGACACGGCCCGGCTCTGGGAACTGTGGTACCAGCAGTCGTTGCTGTCAGGGAAAGTGGATGTGAAGGTCGGTCAGCAGAGTCTCGACCAGGAATTCATGGTGAGCCAGTACGCCATGTCGTTCATGAACCTGACGTTCGGCTGGCCGATTCTGCCGTCGGTCGATATGCCTGCCGGCGGTCTGGCCTACCCGCTGTCGTCGCTGGGCGTGCGGCTGCGCATAAAATCTTCCGACTCGTGGACCGTGCTGGCTGGTGTGTTCGACGGCAATCCTGCGGGCAGCGATGTCGGTGACCCGCAGAAACTGAACAGCCACGGCACCAATTTCAACCTGCACAACGGCGCGCTGTTCATCGGCGAGGTGCAGTACGCCATCAATCAGTCCCCGGCTAATCCGACGGACGCACAGCAGGGCGGTTTGCCTGGAACCTACAAGCTGGGCTTCTGGTACAACACGCAACGTTTTGCGGACCCGCGCTTCGACACTTCCGGACAGTCGCTGGCGAATCCGGCAAGTACCGGGGTGGCGGCAAGTCATCGCGGCGACTATAGCTTCTATGCCGTTGCTGACCAGATGGTCTGGCGTCCGGGTGCGGACAGCCCGCAGTCGGTCGGCGTATTTGCGAGAGTCATGGGCGCACCAGGCGACCGCAACCTGGTAGACCTGGGCGTGAACGGTGGCGTGACGTTGAAGGCGCCGTTCAAGGGGCGCGACAACGACATCGCAGGGCTCGCAGTGGGCTATGCGAAGATTGGCTCGCATGCGCGAGGACTCGATAGCGATACGGGCGCGTTCACCACGCCCGGGTATCCGGTGCGCAGCGCCGAGACCATCATCGAGGCGACGTATCTGTATCAGGTCACGCCATGGTGGCAGTTGGAGGCGGACTTCCAGTACGCGTTCCGTCGGCGGGTGGCATCCCGAATCCGGAGAACGCATCGCAGCCGGTGGGCCATGAAGCGGTGATGGGTGTGCGCACCAATATTGTGTTCTGACGGGTTCAGCCGGGGCCTTTCTGCCGCCAATTGACGCCAGGATGCGGATGCCGCCCGAATCGGCATGAGAACCGTTGGCGTTCTCGGTTAGGGCGCGGTTTAGGGACATTATGAATAAGGTCTCCTGAATCAACTACGCTACGTGCAGAAAAAATCTTGCACGGACTTCCCTATGGCATCGAAACAGGAAATAAACCGGTTCAAGGCAAACTTCTCTGATGAACTCCATAGCGCCGCGCTATATGAAACGCTTGCCAGCGTCGAGAAGGACGAGACCCGTAAGCAGGTGTACAGCGACCTGGCCAAGTCAGAGCGTGAGCACGCGCAGTTGTGGGCGGAAAAGCTTAAAGCCAACGGGATTTCTACGAAGGGAACCGGTCCGGCCGTCAAGACACGCCTGATGCAGACACTGGTCCGGTTCTTCGGTGCAGGTTTCGTCTTGCCCACGCTTGCTGCGGCGGAGTACGCGGACCGCAACAAGTATCACGGACAACCGGACGCCGGGCGCATGTCAGCCGACGAGCATCACCACGCCGCAGTGGTTCAGACGCTGGCCCATGGCGGCGACCGGGACATGTCGCAAGGCGCGCGTATCGCCGCAGCGGAGTCGTGGCATAAGGGAGTGTCGTCGGGCAACGACCTGCGCGCAGCGGTGCTGGGCGCGAACGACGGCCTCGTCTCCAACTTCTGTCTGATTATGGGCGTCGCCGGTGCGGGAACTGGCAACAAGGCAATACTGCTGACAGGGCTGGCTGGTCTGATAGCGGGCGCCTGCTCGATGGCACTGGGCGAATGGCTGTCGGTGACGAACGCCCGGGAGCTCGCCAGCACCCAGATTGCGAAGGAAGCCGAGGAGCTGGAGATGTCGCCCGAGGCCGAGGAGCACGAGCTTGCGCTGATTTACCGCGCGAAAGGGCTCAAAGCTGATGAGGCGAAGCGCGTGGCGTCACAGATGATGCGCGACAAGGATAAGGCTCTTGACACGTTGACACGGGAGGAACTTGGACTGGACCCGGCGGAGCTGGGCGGCAACCCGTGGTCGGCTGCTGCCGTCTCGTTCTGCCTGTTCTCGGTCGGCGCCATCTTTCCGACGATGCCGTTCCTGTGGTCCCACGGCTTTAGCGCAATTCTTCAGTGCGTCGGGATTTCGTAACTCCATATGGCGGCTGCGCACCGTTGATGCCACCGTCAGAGCGACTGGAACCGAATGCACCACAGAAAAGAAACGCCGCCCGAACAGGTAGGGGAGACCATCCATGGTTGTTTGCAGAACCCGGCTCAAGGCATGACTGACGGTCCTGCTGGCGGCGTTGGTCATAACCGAAGTCAGTGCGCTGATATTTTGCGTTGCTGCAACGCTGACCACGGGTGGTATTTCACCGGTGGCCTTTGACCTGTTTAGTGCAGCGACGCTACTGCTTGCCCAGCGATGGGTTTGCCTTGATGCGCGCACGGCCTTCGGCACCGCAGTCAGAATACGTTATGTGATTCTGGCAGGTGAGCCGCCGCGAATAAGCCGGATTGCCGCGACGTTTCCGGGACGCTGGCTGCCGTTGTTGCACATCCGGTTACACCCGGAACTGAGTGGTGGCGAAGGATGCTGAACTGCACGGGAGCCTCGTGGTCTGGAAGTCTGTCCGCACACCAGTTTAGAGGTTAATCTGGCCGCCCATTTCCACCAAGCGGTTTGCAGGCAGGCTGTAATATTCCGCCCCGTGCGCTGCGTTTCGCGCGAGAAATGCGAACAGCTTCTCGCGCCATGGCGGCATCGCCTTGCTTGCGCCGGTCGCCATAATCGTGTCGCGCGCGAGGAAGAATGACGTGTCTGAGGCTTCGTAGTGCCAGTTCGGCATCTGCTGTTGGGCGAGCTCCAGAATCGCCGGGACGTTGGGAATCTCCATAAACCCATGGCGCACGGTGACGGCATAGCATCCATGTCCCAGGTCGACGACGGTGGCTTTCCTATCGTCCGCTATGTGGGGAACGTTATCCGTCGTGCCGGCAAGAAGATGTTGACTTCATGCATGACGCCGTTGTGCTTCAGGTTATGCAGAAAGGCAGTCGGTGCCATACCTGCTACTCCACCCGGAAACACCGCCGTGCCATTGACGCGAGGCGGCGAATGGCCGCCACCGCACAGACTACACTTTTGGCCACAGCCCCGCTGCTTCATCTTGCGGCAGTTTATTGGCCACCCTTGCAAAATGCGCTCGGTATGGTCCCACTTGATGCAGACTCCTGGATTACTATCATCGTCGCTTCAGTGCTCGGAATGACGACTTTGCACTACGTTCTCAAGGATGCAATTCGCAAGCAATTCGTGGGAATCTAATTGAGTTGGCGCACGTGCCGCCCGACCCATCGTTGGTTCCGCACTGTTTGTTTGGCACCCGTAGCAAACGCGGCCCAGAAGACACTGGGTTTTCAGGTGATTTAACGACTCTGATACCTGGAAGCCGCCGCCCTGTTCTGTTTGTCGAAGGAGGAAACACGACGCGGACCAGCCGACTCTCCCTGCTCGGCCTCGTGTGTGACTAGCCGACCTCCTCGTCAACATGGCATAGTTTGACATCTCAACTGCGGAGGTGCGAATGGCGACCTTGGAATCCTTGCAAGCAAAAATCCAGCGACTGCAATCGCAAGCCGACGCGCTGCTCGCGAAAAAGTCGAGCGCTGTTATCGAGAAGATTAAGAGCTTGATGGCAGAACACGGACTAACGACTGCCGACATTGATGCGCACGCTGGCGGCAAAAAGCGTGGACCCAAGCCGGGCGCCAAGGCTGCGAATAACGCAGCGCAAGGAACGGCGAAGACAAAGGGCAAGTTACCTCCCAAGTATCTGAATCCAAAAACAGGCGAAACGTGGAGTGGTCATGCGCGGCCGCCTGCGTGGATTGCCAACGTGAAGGACCGGACGAAATTCCTGATTGCAGATGGCGCTCCAGCGACGGTAGCTGGAACCAAGGGGACTGCGGGCAAGGCCAAACCTGCCGGCAAGAAGACGGCGAAGGTTGCAAGCCGAGTAAAAGCTGTCGGCAATTACCTGCGCGGGCAGCAGCCAGCACTCTATCGTGACCCTAAGAGCGCGACGACATGGAGTGGGCGTGGCCGCGCGCCAGCGTGGATTGCGAATGCAAAGGACCGGACGAAGTTCCTGATTGACGGCGCTACCGCGGGCGACAAGAAGCCGGTGGCCACCAAGGCTGCTGCCAAGAAAGCCCCGACGGCGAAGAAAACTGTTGCCAAGAACGCTGTGGGCGTGAAGGTGCCGGCAAAGAAAGCGTCGGCCAAAAAGTCTTCGGTGAAATTGACACCGCAGACGAGCGCGACCGCGGCCGCTCCGGTGGCCGCAGTCGAGTCTGTCGCCGAGTTGACGACCTAATCGTAGTTGTCAGTTGCCCGGTGGACCAGCGATTTCCTGATTCCACCGGGGACATCAAGCCGGCGACCTTTTATTTCGCTCGTGCTGCCTGACGGTGTGCGGCTTGCTGTTGAGCCTGCTCTTGAGCGTGCTGCTTCGCGAGGTGCCTGCCGACCATGCAACCGCCGAGCGCACCGACGACGACATGGTGGCCCGCGTAGTGTTTGGCGACCCGCCGACGACCGCGCCCTTGAGGCAGCCTGAGGCGTTGGCAGTTCCCATCGTGGCCAATGCGAAGGCTGTGGCCTGCAAAGCTAGTCTTATCGAGTTACTTTCTTTCATTCGAAGGTACTAAGGCCGCTGTGAGTGTCTTAAGGTATTCAAAGTAATAGGCCTTGACAGAATGACTTTGCCCGCTCTTTACTTCCGATGAATGGCTGTTATGTAGATTGTCAATTGCGATGGCCGCCGGTTTCTGCAGTGTGCCATTTACGGCGCTCGTTACGCGGAGCACTTCGCGACGACCGAATTAGCTGTCGATGCAACGCTGGCCGTGCCAACGAGCGAGGGTGGCAACTTCGGGACTGCTCGTCATGCGGGGGCATTTGCTAATCCCGAAAAAGCTCACCACAGAAAGAAGCGCCGGCGCAGCACGCAACTAACGGTCCATGCCGGTCAGCGTATGCGAAAATCCAACCCCGTCTTCAACGCGCGGGGCGCCTTGAAGGATAGCGAAACGAACGTTGGGCCCCCGTTATGCAGGTCGCGTGCCTTCACCGACAGCTCGGCCCCACCGGCGTATGTGCAGAGGTGACGTGTGCCGAATGTTCCGCAAGTACGCACAACTATCCATCTCAGCGCCTGCTTGAGGTCTTCTCTCGCTGATGACCAGGCACGGGCAAGGTCGCGAAACGCTTCGCCCTCCACGGTCGGTACGTGCACGGCAGACAGATCACTCGCGCGCAGAGAGCGCACCAGCTTGATCGCGTCGCGCCGGTCAGTCTTGACGCGCTCGCCCGGTTTGCGCGGAATCAGCGATGGTGCACAAACCATGCAGTCGAAACCCTTGTCGATGAGCTGGCGGTACAGGCCATAACCGCAGGGGCCGGCCTCATAGACCACGCGGATTTGGCGCCCTTTGGACTGCAGTCGTTTGCATAGGCGATCGACTTCGATCTGTGTCGTGCCGATCTTGCCGAGCAGTTCCACCTCGCTCATATCGACCGCATAGGCAACCATGATCGAATCCTTGTGAACGTCAAGCCCTACGTACAACGTGCTATCGTCTTGCATGCTAGCCTCCGTGCCGGAAATAGACCGTTGAGCGGCGGTCCATCCCCACTCAATGTGGCTCTGGCAGCGATGCTAACCCGCGCTTACATCCGCACGGCGGCTAGCCTCGCCTCACGGGAATCATACTGACTTGCTTGACCGGTTCTTGGCCGTAACTTTCGTGTGTGAAGGCGTGATGTCCCGTCCGAGAGGTGGATGCGCGAGATCTGCACGTTCGGTTCCATGAGCGGCGTGTTGAAACGGGGCTAGGGTAAAGTTATTCGGGCACCGCAGACGAACAAGCGGCAACACAAAAACTGAACCTGCCGCTGCACTCCTGGCTGGGATGGCGCCAGACCAGCGGGGCCGAGATTGGCGACCGTCCTTGAAGCGGTGCCCAATTGAAGCCAGCGGACAGAGAGCCGCGCGTACGGCTCTGCGGCATGCGAGAAGCAGACGGGGATGAAGCGCCCGGTTGCCAATACAAGCCTTCGATGGCCGTCCCCCTCCGTGCCGTTTGCCGGCCGCTGTACCAGCGGCGATAAAGACTTGGGACTGCATCGATAATAATTCGCGGTTTTCGCTGCAGACCAAAGCTGTATTGTGCAAGCGGGCAATGCGGGCCGACAAGGGGTCAACGTCCAACTCATGGCGGTAGGTGAGGCGCCCCAGGCCATGGCGTTTCGAGGGCTCTTCGTGGACGGGCCCGACGGCGACGTTGATCCACCGACATGACGACCGCCGCCGCAAGTGTCATGGGCACTTGCCCTTGCTATGAATGAGCGCTTGCCGACAGAACGGTTCACGGACGCAATCGTAAATGTTCGATGTCCCACGGTTCTCACAGTCCATCTTCCGTAGAGTCATAAAAAAGCGGGTGTAGTTCAAAACAGAACGATAAAAGACAGCGCATCGATTATTCGATGCCGGGCACAGTGATGAAGAACCAGCAAACATGCATCAGGGCCACTGGCTCGGTTGCATCATCAGGCGCAGTGGCTGCCGTCAGCAAGACAGCTGACCACGGGGCGACGCAACAGGGTCGCGCTCCTGCCCTCGATGCCCAGTGCATCCCGATCACTCTTTCATCGGAAGTCGGAAGACTTCGTCGAGAAATTCCGCGCGGACCTCTGTCCTTACAGGGACGACGATCGGTCCTGTGCCCCTGACCCAGTACGGCTGAAGTCAGGCAAAAACGCTCCTGCCATACCTGCTACATGCCGGCGCTCATGTAGCTGGATAACCGTGCGCCTCCAAACTGGAGACTGACCATGAAACGCAATCTCATCACAGCAGCAGTCCTCTCGCTGGCTTCCGTCGCGGCCTTTGCTACGGGTACGAATTCGAGCTCGAGCTCGACCTCCGGCGGCTCGACCGCTGCCGCCGTGATCGGCTTTGGCCACTTTACGGCAACCGACGCCGGTGCTGCAAACGGCCACGCTTCGGCCACCGCAGGCTCAGGTTTTGGCTCCACGGGTAACGCGACCAACGCAACGACGAGCCACATCAACACCTCGCAGGTCGGCGGCTTCGGCTTCGGCGGCTCGACTGCAGGGGGCATGTCGGGTGCCGACGCAGCCGCGAACGCATGGAGCAAGCTCGGCAACGGATGGCATTAAGCGTTCCGCCTGCACAGGTGCCAGCCCTGAATTCGGGGCACCAGGAGTCAGTTCGCAGGAATGGGATGCTGTTGAACGCCACGATAACGCGGACGACTCTTAAACGGTCTGATAAGGAGTACATATCATGAAACTGAGAATAACCGCTGCTGCGCTGCTCTCGCTTTGTTCCGTCGTCGCGATGGCTGGGACAGGAACGAATTCCAGCTCGAGTTCGACGTCGGTTGGCCAAACCTCCGCGGCCGTGTCGGGCTCCGGCTTCTTCCAGGCAACTGACTACGGCGCGGCAAACAGTAACGCGCAGGCGCTCGCAGGTAGCGGTTTCGGCGTGACCGGCAACGCCACGAACGCGTCGACCAGCCATACCAACACCTCGACGGTTGGCGGATATGGCCACGGCGGATCGTCCGCGACGGGGCTCTCCGGCGCGGATGCGGCGGCCAACGCATGGAGCTCGCTCGGGCGCGGCTGGCGCTAGCCGACCCGTTGGAGGCGGCGCCTGCAGAGATCATTGGTCGAACTGGCCCCGCCTCGTTTACACGCATAAAAACTATAAATCGTGCTCTGGAATCGCTTGTCGTTGATTGCTGTTGCGGCGTTCCACCTTTATTTCGGGAGACTTACAATGACCAGGACCACCTTGTATCTGGCATGCGCAGTTCTGCTTTGTGTTGGGCACGCCGCTCATGCCGATACGACCGCAAATTCATCGTCGGGCTCAATCTCGGGTTCGAGTTCGGTCGGCATCGGCCAGGGCGGCGGCTCCAGCCTGAACAACATCGGAACCTCTTCGAACTCTTCGGCCACCACCAGTTCGAACGCGTCGTCGGTTGGTGGCATCGGACGAGCCACCGCGTCGGGCGGCTCCTCGAACGTCAGCGTGTCGGTCACTGTGCCGGCACCGACGGCATCAACTGGAGCAGGCACGACAGGGGGCAGTGCAACCGACGCGGCCAGCAAGGCCGCCTCGGGCGCAGGATCGAGCGCGTATGATACGAGGGCAACAGTGGACTACAACCAGAGCTCGTACTCGGTGCGAACGACACCGAGCATTGCGGCGCCAGCGCTCACGACGACGCTCTCTGACACCTGTATGGGCTCGACGAGCTTCGGCGTGTCGGTTACCGGCTTCGGCCTGACAGGTGGTACGACGCAGGTTGATCAGGCGTGCGTTCGGCGACTGGATGCGCGCGAGTTCCGCGCGATGGGGCTGACGGATGTTGCTCTGGCGCTGCTGTGCCAGAGCGACGCCAACCGCAAGGCGGTCGAAGCCACCGGCCATCTCTGCCCCGGCACCACCGCGCCCCTTGCCCACGCGGCCGATGCTGCGCAGTATTCGGATGACGAAAAATATCGTGACCCGCTCGTCCGCACCCGACTTGGTCTGCCTGTCGTCGCCGCGGCCAGCGAGCGCATGACGGATCCGTGGGCTCAGCCCCCGGCAGAAAAAGTCAAGGCAGTGCCGACTTCGGCGAAGGTCGAACATGATGAGATTGCTGACGCGATGTCAACGCCGGTCATGCACGACAACATCGAGGTCTCTCTGGCGAAATAGCGTCCCTGCGTGCGATGGCAAACTGCACCATGAAGAAAAGGAGACGTGCCATGCCTTCTCTGCATCTCAAGGGTTGGTCGTTCTCGATGTCCGCCGAAAATGCCAACCCTCCTTTTCCTGCCGATGCGCCGTATGAAAAATCATCTGATACTTATGACGCTATCGCTTGCCGCGGTCGCTGGCGCCAACGCGCAAACGACGGCACCCGTGCTGGTCATTTTCGCGAGCAACCCGGTGATCTTGCAGGCCGCGCCCAGCGTCCTGTTCCCGGCCTTGCTTATCTGGAAAAATGCGATTCCGCTTAAGGTTTCAGAGGGTGGCAAATGCCTTCTCGTCGCGCGCCGTGGACCGCAGATTGTGGCCGTCGAACTGTCGCCGCTCAACGACGGCCCAACGGTGGTGGGGTGGTCGACCAGGGAAATCGACATGGATACCGCCACGTCCAGATGGGGCTATGTCGCGCCGAAATGGCCTTCGGACGAGGCACGGCTCAGCAATCCGGTAACCGCATCGATCGGCGCCTCCAGTAAAACTGTCGCGAAGGAAAGCGCCACGCCCGCAAGTTTTTCAAGCTCCGGTGCGCGAAGCAATGCAAGCGTTGAAGCACACGGCCAGGCTGCGGACGAAAGCGAATGGAGCGAGACGGTGACGGTCAACGGCAAGACCTACCGGAAGTACAGCCATTTCAAGGCTGCTTCGACCGGGCTTTTCGAGGCCGTCCAGGATGAATACATCTGTCAATGAGGGCGTCGTAGGACTACCGGTCGCAGCTGAACAGAACGGGCAGATTGAGCCGCTTCGGATATGAAATGGGCTGCTTTTAGCGCGGCTGTAAAACGCATAACGATGTCAGGAGGGGTGCGCACGATTGCGGGCGTTTCTTTGGAATGACACGGGTGCCGCTGGCAATGCGGGCCAAAAACGGCGGCAGACATTGCGGCGGCCAGAAAACGCGCAACCCGTTGAGGCGCTGGCGCAACTGGGCTCCTGTTGCGCAGAAAACAGGGCAATTGTCGCCCGCCGCCGCTCGTTATCCGTGCGGTTCGCCCTATGGAATCGCGTTCAACCGAGGCACGATGAGATGGAGCAATGAATGTCAGGCGAATCGGCCTGGCGGATAAACGGAGAGGTTACGCGGGGAGAGACGAATGAAAAGAACCGACACGCAGTGCGCCGACACGGAAGACGTTCAAAGCATGGCATCGCGGCGGCCGGTGCCGCGTAACAGGCGACGAATCGCCATCGTGCTGGTTGACGGATGCGATCTCCTCGGGGCAAGCGTCATCGTCGAGGCGTTCGGTCTTGCTTCTAGGCTCACCTGCCCTGACGCTAGTCCAGGTGCGTACGATGTGACCTTCCTGTCCGAGCGCGGAGGGATAGTCCGGGTGGCGTCATCGCTGCCGGTGTCTACCGATGCGTTCGAGATGCACAGGGATCTTGGCTTCGACGCGCTTTTCGTTGCGGCTCCGGATCATCACGCGTGTTCCCCGAATCTGAAGCCGCCGGTTCAGTGGCTGTCATCCGGCCGTGTGAACGCGAGGCAGATTACGTATCTCTGCGGAAACTCGCTGCCAGCTGGCGGGACACCGGTTACCTTGCGCCCCGATGCTGACAGTCCAAGATCAAAAGCATTTGATGAAGCTTTGAGCGCTGGACTCGCACTTATCCGTCGCGATCTGGGCGACATGCTGGCACAGCGCGTTGCGCAGGAACTTTCGATCGTTTCCAGGACGGTCGTCAATCTCGCGCTCGGGGAGTCCGGCACCAGCCCGGCCGGCAGGGCACGCGCTGCCGCGCGCTGGCTACAGGACAATTGTCATCGCCCGGTCACGACGGGTGATGCTGCTGCCGCAGCGGCGATGAACGCCAGTAGCTTTTCGCGCCGCTTCCAGCGTGAACTGGGTGTCTCGCCTGCGGACTATCTGCTTGATCTCCGGCTACAGATTGCCCGCCGGCTGCTCGTCGAAACTGACCTCCCGGTGGACAACGTTGCGCGACGCGCGGGCATGAGCAGCGGCGTTCATCTGGCCAGAACTTTCCGGACGCACATGAAGATCCTGCCAGCGGAATATCGTGCCTATCACCGCGATCCCGGCTCCAGGCTCAACGGCGCTGCTGCCGGTCCCGCCTTGGCGCTCCGCCTCGAAACGCGTGCGAAGGTGTCAGAATGAGGGTGCTGGAAACGGCCCGAATGCGTCCCTACACGCCGTCGGGCAGGCCATCCAAACCGAGCGCGGTTTGTTCCCGCTGGGCACACCGGGCAACCCGCAGGCGCGAACGCCAGATGTGTGGTTTTCGCCATGCGCGTCGCACGCAGGCGTTTCTCTTATGCTTCGGCCCGATCCGGCAGCACTTCGCCTTGCCCAGACATCAGATGAGTGCGGCATGTTACCGCGCCACTCTAAAAAAACGCCTCGCCACATCGCAAGAATGGACTGTCTCAACCGCAGCCAATCAAGCCATATGATAAGAACACCTATGTGTTCATTATAGACGTAGTCTACGCTCGCCAACCTGACAGTGCCGCATTTCATGTTCGGTCGCCATCGGCGTGGCTAGGCAGCCACCACACCATGCCGGATCGAATAACGGATCAATTCTGACTGGTTGGCAATGCAGAGCTTTTGCATCAGTCGCATCTTGTGCGTGCTGACCGTCTTTGCGCTCAGGGCAAACGTTTCGGCGATTTCCTTGATACGCTTGCCATTCGCCAGCATCTGGAATACCTGAAACTCCCGACCGGATAGCAGTTCACGGGCCGGTGCGTCGCTGGACTTTGGGTCGAAGACGAGCGCGCCGACAAGGCGCGGATCAACAAACCGTCCTCCGCTCGCGAGCTTCCGGATTGCGCTGAGCAGGATCTCCGGATCGGCGTCCTTCGTGACGTAGCCCGTCGCGCCCGCGCGAAGCGCCCGGGCAGCGACGGCTGCTTCCTTGCCCTCGCCAAGCAGTAGAATCGGCAGCGTTCGCGACTCGATCCGTACCTGATGGATCAGGTCAACGCCCGTCATTCCGGGCATCGACATATCGAGAAGCAGCAGATGGAATTCCCGCTTACGCAACAAATCGAGTACGGTCGTGCCTTGCGCCGCCTCCGCAGACACCACGATCCCCGTCGTTGTCGCGATGAGGTGCCTGAGGCCGGCCCGCACGACGGGATGATCATCGGCAATCAGAACATGAACCATGGCAATCTACCTTGAATCCGGAAAGTGTCTGTTGCGGGCGGCAGTCCGCATAGGCCGTATAGCCTGCACCCTGACTGCGCCCACGCGTCATCCGCGCGATTCGACCTGTTCGTGGCACCCTTTCAGGCCAAGCTACCACGGCCTTTCGCGGCCCGCGAGCACCCCGCCGACGCCTGCCGCCGGGTCCGCTCTTTCCGCAACCCTCAGCCACACTGGCCGTCGCATCGTGCGCAGATGGCCAGCTCCCGCGCATGCGAGACATCCGTCCGTAACACCGTGGCACGGTGTCCACACGCAGTGCATACATAGGTGCACGCACTTCAGTGAGTGTCTCCATCAACGGTCTCCTCATCACGTCCTGTATGCAATCCTGATGCGCCGGTAGAGACAGCTGGATTCGCCGACGCACTCACATCATTGTTTGCTTTCTTTACAGAAGCCTCCGGCCCACTGTTTGGAACGCGCCCTGTTCGTTCGTTGGCAACACGGCAGATGTCGACTGCCAGATCGTTGTCCCCGGCGAACCGCATCACAAACTCAAATGCGTCCGGGCAGACACGTTGCAACTCTTGCGCGACGCGCAGGCATTTAAGATCCCGCTCCATAACCGGCGTCGCAAGTCGCGTGCAAGTCATATGAATGCCGGTGCCTCGTTCCCCAACGAACAGCGTGATGACTCCGGTCAGGCGTTCGGCCCAATCGCCGGGCCGGAACAGTTTGCGTTGCGACGTCACGCCGCGAATCAGGTAATGGTCAATACCATCGTCAGTCATGTTGGCGGAATCACTGGCGCGCGCGCCGTCAGGTAGGGGATGGGATAGTTTTTGTTCGGGCAGTTTGTCCGACGCTGTGTTCGACGTGGGAACGCCGGCCTCGAAAGTCATTCTTCCGATTGCGCGGTCACCTCTGGATGCAGAAGGGGGCTTCCATATCGACGGTGCGATTCTACGAACCTGAATCCTTCTCCCGGCTTTCACCAGGGGGATTTTCGGTGGGGGTTTTCCACGATGGCATCAGGCACTCCCAGGATCAGGCGAAAGGAGACCGATGCAGACCACAATCTGGCCGTGCTTTCGCGCCTGGCGACGGCCCGTCTTATGGAAATCCCCTAAGAAAACGGGCTTGTCATGAAAGCCGCGGGAAGGATTCATGCCGCCATAATCGCGCCATCGATGCAGACAGGCAGCACCTCGCTGCCGACAAATAACGGAGACTATCGATGCGACCGAACCTGAGCGCGTTTCGCCATATCGCTGTTGCTTCCAGCCTGCTGTTCGGCCTCACCTCGCAACACGCCACGGCTGCCGATTCCGGGAAGATCACGATCATGGTCGGGGGCATCACGAAGCTGATCTATCTGCCGGCGCGGCTGACCGAGCAACTCGGCTATTTCAAGGACGAAGGGCTCGATGTCGAACTGCTGTCGCAGCCTGCCGGTGTAGACGCGGAGAACGAACTGCTGGCCGGCGCGGTCCAGGGTGTTGTCGGCTTTTATGACCACACGATCGATCTGCAGACCAAGGGCAAGGAAGCCAAGGCGATTGTCGTCTTTGGGCAGGTGCCGGGCGAAGTTGAAATGGTGTCCACGAAAGCGGCCGATACGCTTAAATCGATGGGCGACGTGAAGGGCAAGACGCTCGGTGTGACGGGTCTTGGTTCGTCGACCAGCTTCCTTACGCAATATCTCGCCGGACAGCACGGCATCCAGTCGACCGAATACACGATGCTACCGGTGGGTGCAGATGCCAGCTTCATCGCGGCAATCAAACAGAATCGTATCGACGCTGGCATGACCACGGAGCCCACCGTGTCAGCATTGCTGAAATCCGGGGAGGCAAAAGTACTCGTCGACATGCGCTCCGTCGAGGGCACGAAGGCGGCTCTCGGCGGTACCTACCCCGCATCGAGTCTCTACGTGCAGGCCGCGTGGGCCGATTCGCACAAGGCTGAAGCCGCCAAACTCGCGCATGCCTTTGTCCGCACGATGCAATTCATCCACACGCATAGCGCCGAGGAAATCGCGGCGAAGATGCCCGATGACTATCAGAAAGACAAGTCGCTCTACGTGAGCGCCCTGAAGGCGTCGCTGCCGATGTACACCGTCGACGGCAAGATGCCGGCTGATGGTCCGGCGACCGTACTCAAGGTGTTGGCGGCGTTCAACCCGTCGGTCAAGGGCAAGCATATTGAATTGGGCAAAACCTACACGAACGAGTTTGTCAGTTCAAAATAGATCGCTGGCGCGCTCAGAGCGTTTGTGCAACGGGCGTCGTCAGACCCCGTTGCGCTCGCGGTGCCGCCGTTGTGGCACCGCTTATTTCCATGGATGTACTGAATGAACCACGCTGTTACCAAGGATGCGCCGGTCATCGAGTTTCGCTCGGTGTCATGTCGCTTTATCAGCCCCGATGGCAAGGCGACAGTCGCGTTGCGCAACTTCAGCATGGCCGTCGCCAAAGGCGAGTTCGTCGCGGTGGTGGGGCCGACCGGTTGTGGCAAATCGACCACGCTCAGCATGATCACCGGGCTGCTCAAGCCGACCACAGGGGAAGTGCGGGTGATGGGCGCACCGGTTGATGACATCGATCCGCGCATCGGCTTCGTGTTTCAGGCCGACGCGGTGTTCCCGTGGCGCTCGGTACTCGATAACGTCGCGGCTGGCCCGCTGTATCGCGGCCGCTCGAAGTCCGCCGCGCACGACGAGGCGAACGAATGGTTGCGCCGCGTCGGGCTGGAGAAGTTTGGCAAGCACTATCCGCATCAACTGTCGGGCGGCATGCGCAAGCGCGTCGCGCTCGCGCAGACTTTCATCAACAAGCCGGAAATCCTGCTGATGGACGAGCCGTTCTCGGCGCTGGACATGCAGACGCGCACGCTGATGCAGGATGAATTGTTGCAATTGTGGTCGGCCAATGCAGGCTCGGTGGTGTTCGTCACCCATGATCTCGAAGAAGCCATTGCGCTGGCCGATCGGGTGTTCGTGCTAAGCGCGCGGCCCGCAACGCTGAAAAAAGTCTATGAGATCGATCTGCCGAGGCCGCGCGTGACGTCGGAGGTTCGCTACGATCCGCGCTTTATCGAGATTTCGCGCGATATCTGGCGCGATCTGCGTGAAGAAGTGCAGATCGCATGACACAAACTCACGGTAGAAATACACTCATGGCAACCTCTGAATACATCGCCGAACCAGGCATCGACGCTACCTCGCTGGCCGCAGTTGAGCGAAATGCACAGCGACGGCTGCGCCAGCGGCGCGCGCTGATCATCGGCCTGCGTGTCCTGGTACTGGTGGTTGTGCTCGGCGGATGGGAGATCGGCGGGCGGACGAAATGGATCGATCCATTCTTCTTCTCGATGCCGTCGCTGATCTTCCAGCAGATCGTCGACTGGTTCGTCAACGGCACATCACAGGGCCCGCTGCTGGTGCAGGTCTGGGTCACGCTTGAGGAAACATTCCTTGGGTTTCTGATCGGTTCGGTTGGCGGCATTGTCTGCGGCGTTGTGCTCGGCCGCAACAAACTGCTCTCCGACGTGTTCGGCCTCTACATCCAGATCGCGAATTCAATTCCCCGCGTTGTCCTCGGTTCAGTGTTCGTGATCGCGCTTGGCCTCGGCATGGCGTCGAAGGTGGCACTGGCCGTCGTCATGGTCTTTTTCGTCGTGTTCGGCAACGCCTTCCAGGGCGTACGGGAAGCTGACCGCTACATGATCGCAAATGCGCAGATCCTGGGCGCATCGAAGCGCCAATTGACCACCTCGGTCGTGATTCCTTCCGCACTGTCGTGGATTCTCGCCAGCCTGCATGTGAGCTTCGGCTTCGCCCTGGTTGGCGCGGTGGTGGGCGAGTTCCTCGGCTCAAAGCAGGGTATTGGCCTGCTAATCTCGACCGCGCAGGGAGCATTTAACGCCAGCGGGGTTTTTGCAGCGATGATCGTACTCGCGGTGGTCGCGCTTACTGCGGACTATCTGCTGACCACGCTGGAAAAGCGCCTGCTGAAATGGAGACCTGCTGCGTTCTGAGCGTCAGAACGCGGAAGGTGGCACTTGCGATCAGCCAGGGGCAGTAAAAGACCGGTGCTGAGCGCAGTGGCAGTACGCGCGGAACCTGTGCGGGGGAGTCAACGATGATGGATAGCCTGCGTGTACGCCTGCTCGGGTGGCTGCTGGTACCGGTCGCCGTGTTTGTAGTCGTCACCGGCCTGATGTCTTATGATGCGGCGCGTGCGACTGCCGGTCTTCTGCAGGACAGCGCATTGCTCGCATCTGCGCGTATCATCGGCGAGGAGGTCAACTGGGAAGATGGCGTGCTGGTTGCCAGGATTCCGCCGGCGGCGCTCGAGATGTTCGAGTCGCCCGACCAGGATCAGGTGTTTTACAGGGTAGTCAAGGGTCGCGCGGGCCTGCTCGGCGGCAATCCCGACCTGGCGCTTCCCGCGCGCGCAACGCCGCGCCCCGTGTTTTACGACACCATGCTCGAGGGTCGGCTCATTCGAGCGGTCGCCTATGAGCGGGAATTGTACGACTCCGGCGCGACGGAGCCGGTGACAGTTGTTGTGGCGAAGACGCAGGCATCGTACCGTGCCATGCTGCAGACCTTATGGCGTCCCCAGTTGGTCCGGCAGGCTTTGATGCTGGCGCTCGTGGTGGCACTTGTCCTGCTGGGGCTGACCTTTGAGTTGCGTCCGCTCATCAGACTGAAGGATGACGTCGCCGATCGCGACGCTTCGCAACTGGAGCCTGTCCGGATCCAGCGCCTGCCTTCCGAGTTGCGCCCTGTCGTCGACGCGATCAATCAGTGTATCGCGCGACTGAAGCTGCATGCGACCAACCAGCGGAAATTCATTGCGGACGCCGCACACCAGTTGCGTACTCCGCTTGCCCTGCTGGCGGCTCAGATCGAGTGCGCCCGGCCGTGCGGCCATTGCGGACCACTGCTCACCGAAGCGCTGGCGGGGATACGTCGCAGCAGCGGGAAGATGACCGAAATGACCAACCAGCTGCTGCTACTGGCTCAGGCCGAATCGTCACCGCCTCGCCACATGCCCGCCAGCATTGACCTGACCGCTGTCGTGTCGTGCGTACTGGAAGAACTCGTGGTGGCCGCGCAGCGACGCAAGATCGACCTAGGCGCGGAGTTCACCGCGACGGTGTGCGTCACAGGTAGCGAAACGCTGATGACGGCGCTCGTCACGAATCTGGTCGATAACGCGATCCGCTATACGCAGGAGGGCGGACGGGTTACCGCCAGGTGCCGGGAGGAAGGCGACGAAGTTGTACTGGAGGTGATCGATAACGGTCCTGGCATTCCGGCCGAGGCGCGCGCCCATGTATTCGAACGTTTCTATCGCGGAGCAACTGACATCGAGGGAACGGGCCTGGGCCTGTCGATCGTGCGCGAAATCGCGCATTCGCACGGTGGAACGGTCGCGTTGAGGTCACAGGCGGAGCATGTTGGGCTTGTCGTCACGGTCCGCTTGCCGAGACGGCGTGATTGAGGATAACGCGATGAAGTTGCTGCTGGTGGAAGACAATATTGAGCTCGCGCACTGGGTTAACAATCTGCTGCGCCAGGAGAACTTCGCGGTCGACTGTGCGCCTGACGGTGAACGGGCGGACGCAATGCTGACGACGCAGCGCTACGACGTGGTGCTGCTTGACCTCCGGTTGCCACGAATGGACGGCAACGAGGTACTGGCACGACTGCGCCGCCGCGGCGACATCGTTCCGGTGTTGATGCTAACCGCGCATGGTTCGACGGAGGACAAGGTCGACTGTTTCAGTGCAGGTGCCGACGACTATGTTGTCAAGCCGTTCGAAGCACGGGAGCTGGTCGCACGTATCAAGGCGTTGATCCGCCGGCAATCGGGTGGCATGACTTCGCGTCTCACCTGTGGCGACCTGCAGTACATATCCGATACGCGGGAGTTTGTTCGTCACGACATACCCCTCGCGTTGCGCCGCCGCGAGCACACCGTGCTTGAAACGCTGATGTTGCGACAGGGGAAGACGGTGTCGAAAACCATGCTGATGGAAAGCGTGTTCGGTCTGGACGACGAACCGAGTGCGGACGCCATCGACATCTATATCCACCGCTTGCGCAAACATCTCGCGCGCTCAAGCGCCCAGATCATGACGCTGCGAGGCCTGGGCTACATCCTCCGGCAGAGGGATCCGGAATAATGGGCGGGGGCGTCGTGACGTATATCGGTGGATACACTTAGTTGTACAAAAGGTACGGGAAAGGAGCGTGAAGGATTGGGGTAACTAGGATCACCCCATTCGCATACCGGGCCCGGTATCCAGCCGGAAGGGCCGCGGCAGCCGCGAACAGAACCGGCTTTCAACGTAGCAACCTGAGGAGACGAACTTGAAGAAAAAGTACCTTACCCTGGCAGTCGCAGCGGGGGCATTGGGGGCGAGCGGTGCTTACGCCCAGTCGAGTGTCCAGCTCTATGGACTGATGGACCTGAGCTTCCCGACTTACAGGACGCACGCGGACGCTAACGGCAATCACGTCATCGGCATGGGCAATGACGGTGAACCGTGGTTCAGTGGCAGCCGCTGGGGCCTGAAGGGCGCCGAGGACATCGGTGGCGGTACGAAGATCATATTCCGGCTGGAGAGCGAGTTTGTTGTTGCCAACGGCCAGATGGAAGACCCGGGCCAGATCTTCGACCGTGATGCATGGGTCGGTATCGAGAACGACACGTTCGGTAAGATTACGGCGGGTTTCCAGAACACCATCGCACGCGATGCATCGACGATCTATGGCGACCCGTATGGCAGCGCGCGGCTGACGACGGAAGAGGGGGGCTGGACGAACTCGAACAATTTCAAGCAGATGATTTTCTATGCCGCCAGCGCGACGGGGACGCGTTACAACAATGGCATCGCCTGGAAGAAGCTCTTCAGCAATGGCATCTTTGCGAGCGCCGGTTACGCGTTCGGCAACTCGACGAGTTTTGGCTCCAACTCCAACTATCAGGCAGCGGTGGGCTATAACGGTGGGCCGTTCAATGTGTCGGCCTTCTACAACCACGTGAACCGCGCCGGCATTACGAACCAGTCTTATTCGGTGGGTGGCAACTATACCTTCGGCATTTTGCGCGCGAATGCGGGCTACTTCCGCTATCTCGGCAATCAGGGGGCGCTCGGTCAGCGTCAGGACAATGCATGGACCGCGTCGCTCAAGCTGTCGCCGAAGGGTCCGCTTGATTACGAACTCGGCTATCAGCAGATGCGGGTGAAGAACGCCGCCTACAACGCGGACGGCAATATTCCGAACGCGAACATCGGTGCGTTCGACCCGGCTTCGGGCCTGCACAATGGGTATAAGGAAACGTTGTACGGTTCGGTTTTCTATCACCTGTCCAAGCGCACCGAAGTCTATCTGGCCGGCGACTACATGAGGCTTCATGGCGGCTATACGGTCGGATCAACGTTTGGTGCGACCAACCAGCTCGAACTGACGACAGGCGTGCGCACCCGCTTCTGATCCTGGGCGCCGCCCTCACGGCTGATTCATCGACGAGAAGTGCTCCTCTTGCGGCGACGGATAAATCCGTTCGCCGCTTTTTTCTGTTCCGCGGGTCGAGGACGACTACCATGTTCAGAAATATCACTGTCCGTACCGGCCTGACGTTCACGATCACAGGCTGTACGGCCGCATTGATGTTCGTGATCCTCACGTCTGTTGCCGATCTGAAGGCGGCCAACGCCGCGCTCGAGAAGATGTGCACCGAAGAGGCGGTCGCCTTGCGCCACCTCGCCGCGAGCGGCGAAGCAATTTTGCAGGTGCGCGTCGACCTGGGCGGCTACGAAACGCTCGTCGCGCAGGGAAAACCCACCGACGCGGTGCTCACCCGGGTACACGCCGGGCTCGCAGATAATGACCGTGAACTGGCGGCCTATCTGCTGCAGCCGCCGTCGGACTGAGATTGACCCGCCGAAACGGACACCTATCCTTCGGACAAGCGGGTGTCAAAATGGCGGGCATTGAGCACCGTACCCGGCGGAATTCCGGACTCGTATAGTGGACTTGGTAAAGGCGGGGCGAACGCCTGAGGAGTTGGCGCAGGAGTTCCAACCTAGCGCGGACGATAGTCAACTGGGTAGCCAAGCTGACATTGATGCCGGCGTGCGTCACGATGGTCTGAGCACGGCTGGGCGCCAAGAACTCACGCGTGTGCGCCGCGAAAATCGGCAGCTAAAAATGGAGCGCGACATACTCTCTCACGCGGCCGCCTGGTTCGCCCGCGAGACAGGAGCCGTATCCTCAAAGGACACGGATTTATGAGAGCGAACCGGCCTCGCCGGCCCATCGCCACGATGGCACGGCTGCTGGGAGTCTCGACCAGTGGTTCATGGAAGGTTGGTACAACGTGCGCCGCCTGCATAGCAGCATCGGCTATTGTTCTCCGCTCGAATTCGAAAACCTCAGCGCGAAGACAAATACCGTGTCGCTCTGCGGGTTGCTCACTGCCGGGCAGCGTTGTGGTGTGAGAAGCGACCCGCTGCCCGTCTGTGGACAACCCGCGATTCGACGCTTAACGGAGGCCAGACCACGACGAATCTCTGACTGCAAATCCGTCCGTCCGAGCGGGTCAATCTCAGACGACGCGAAGAAGGGGCTGGCTGACGCACTGCGCGCCAGGCGTGAGCAGTTGATGAAACAGGCGCTGGCTCGTGAAGTCGCGGCGCTCGACCCGAACGATTTCATCACCTTCCGGACCACGGAGCGCCACGCCCCTGACGAGGTGTTCAGCAACTATAAAAGCACCCAGCTCGCGCTGGAGAATGTTCAGGTGCGGCAGCAGAAAGCACGCATCGGCCCAACAGGCATTTCCAGCAGTTGTGCTGGTTGTTTGGCGCGATCGGGTTCGTGGCTATCTCGCTTGGGCTGTTCGCGCGCTATGTGGTGACGGCGTCGATCGTGCGGCCAATCAACGCGGCGATCCAGCACTTCGAGCGGATCGCCGCCGGTGACCTCACGGGTCAAATCGCCGGCGTGTGCGCAAATGAGATGTGCCGCCTGATGGTGCACCTGCCCGCATGCAGGAGAGTCTCGTTGCTGCCTTCAGTGAGGTTCGTCATGGAACCGCGGCGATCACACACGGCGTGCGTGAGGTCGCAAGCGGTAACGCCGATCTGTCGACGCGCAAAGAGCAGCAGGCGGCGACGCTGCAGGAAACAGCATCGAGACTGGAGGAATTGACCGCGACGGGCAGGCAGAACGCCGACAACGCACGCGGGAAGCCAGTGCGCTGGCCGACAACGCGTCGCAAACGGCCGCGCGCGGCGGCGAAGTTGTCGACCAAGTCGTTGACGTGATCGCGGACATGGCATCGGGATCGAACAGGATCGTCGATATTATTGGCGCCATTGAAGGTATCGCTTTGCAGACCAACATCTTGCGCTGAATGCCGCCGTCGAAGCCGCGCGCGCCGGAGAAGAAGGGCGTGGATTCGCGGTGGTGGCAGGCGAAGTACGCACACTGGTGCAACGCCCGGCGGCAGCGGCGAAAGAAATCAGGAAACTGATTGGTGGCTCGGTTGCACAGGTTCAGAATGGAGCCGAACTCGCGACCCACGCCGGGGTCACCATGGTAGAAATAGTGAGCGCTGCGCGCGACGTGACCCGTATCGTCAGCGAAATCAGCGCGGCTTTGCGAGGGCAGTCGCGCGGCATTGAGCAGATCAACCGTGCGGTGACGCAGATGGACACCGTGACCCAGCAGAATGCCGCGCTCGTCGGACAGGCCGCGGCAGCAGCGGCGTCGCTCGAAGATCAGGCTGGCGCCCTTGACGATGCGGTTGCCATGTTCCGACGGCATGAACTTCGTCAACCGCAAGGCGAGGGATGCCATAGGCAGGAGCGGGCGGCGCCAGAAGGATGGACCGCCCACGCGTAACGTCAAAGAACACGTTGGGCCAAAACTTTGTCAAAGCCATCGCGGCAACCTGCGCCCCAGTCGCCGGTCCAACCAGCGTAGCAGTGTGGTGCGCCAGGAGGTGCGGGATGGACGCTCGAACGACGACGTTGTGGAGGCTCGGGGCCGTTTTCCTCACATGCATGCTTGTGGCCAGCCTTGAGGGATGCGACGTGTTCACTGCACCGCCCGCACCGGAATGGCCGGGCCCCCACGCACCGTATCCTTTTCCCAATGACGTTCCGCATCGAACCGAATGATATGGCATGGGCGCGGCTATTCGCGCGCGTTCGGTATCGGTCGCGGACAAGCCACAATCGAATGTCGGTCGGAACAGACCTTGCGGTTTTGCGAGAGCGCTGATCCTGTCTCGCCTCGGATACCGTCATCGTCTGAACGTACTTTGACGCCGCTTTCGTCAAATGCCCCTTGCTGGAGGGGATCGCATCGGATCGGTGGGCAGATTGCCAGGCCGCCTGCTATCGCGACAAATAGTAGAAAGCGACCTGAGACCGCTTTTTCCTGGCCGACCGATTGCAGATTCCGTTCAGCGGCTGCTAGTCGCCGGCTACAAAACTAGAATTGTTCGTAGTGGCAGTTGCAATCGCCGGACCACGATCGCGCCGAATCAGGCGCACGGAGTTCGGCCTCCAATCGCGATGTGAAAGAAGGCCCGTTTTCCAGTCCGAATGCGGCGCGCGCGTCGCAGAGGCCACAAGTATGCCGGCGACGTGACGAAGCTCGCGTTGCGGGCGGTATTGGTACTCTCCGCACGGTCCGCAGGGAGCACGCCCGCCCGTACCGAAGCGGACGTGCTCGATCTAACGCGCCAGCCGGTCAAACCGCCACGCGCGCGGCACCGGTCGAGCATCTGGGCTTCCCGTGGCGATGCACCCACAGCGGTCGCATCCCGGTTTCCCGGCGCACATTGGCCGGAAAGCGAGCCAGCCGCCACCGCGGCGGCCGGGGCTGACCGGTCAATCTCGGGTCCTTCGTCGTTGCCTGTGCCTTCGGTCACTCATAGCGGGTTCTACCACGCTTTGCTTAAGGTTTCCTTCAGCTTGACTCACTACAAGCCCGCAACGGCTTACTGTCTTGTGAGTGACAGGAGCGTGCGGTGTGGCGTTCAGTTGTCAGTACGGCTCAACGCGCCTCCAGTACCTCGATGGAATTCATCGCGACCCCGGTGACGTTTTGTCGACTGTGACGAGCGGATCCTGAAGCAGGAGCCGGTTCGTCGCAACAAGCCGTACATGCTTTTCATCCGCCACGAAATTAAGCCATGAAGCCAGTCACCGCCGACATGGTGCGTGCTCACCTGATGGTAGCCTCGCTCACGGCTGTCGCCGCCGACTTGCTCGCCTGCGTGACAGTCTTCGTGGAGCCGGGCGTCGAGCATCTGTTTGTGTCAGCGGCTTTCCGCCTCTCTTGTATCGCGCTGATGGCGGGCGGCGTAGTGGTCGCGCGCCAGTTCGCGCAAGCCGCGTTCAGGGCCGCCGTCGAAGACCGCTATGCGAGCGTTGGCTCTCTGTGCACCGGACCGGTCAATCTCGCGTCGGATTGCCCGCGGCTGTGGCTCGTCGTCCTGCATCTCCGTCTCACGGGGAAGCCGTTCGTTTTGAGCGAACGCTGACGGAGACCAGCAATGGCATCGTACGCATTACCGGCATCCGAATGAATTGTGCTTGCCGGCTGCGTCGGCGCGTCGCTCATGCCATGGTGGCTGCGCTCGCGGTGCCGCTCTTTGGGCCGCGCGGCAGCACGGCCTGCCGCTTTTGCCGTGGCCTCCCATGCAAATGTCCTGTACTGGCAGTCGGGTAACATCGCACGCCCGAAGCTTGCCGTGGATCGCCAAGTTGAGCAGCGCGAACTCGCGGGCGTTGCATGACATTTGAATTCGTGTTCGAATCGCCCAGACCTCACGGAGTTTTGCGGGGGCTGGTGTCCGGTCAACCGCCCCTAGTCCCATGGCACGCGCCAAGCGCTCGAAGAATTAAGTGTTTCCATGTCGACCTCCTTTTCAATGAAGGGGATCGATTGTGCGCTCCCTAGAGCGGTCGAACTTCGACCCGTTGCAGCGTTACTGTCCTGCGCAACGCACATGGCAGCTCCAGAAGCACCTGCGGAAGCCGCGCTCGGCTCCACGGCAAGCGTCGGTTAGCGGCGTTTGCGGGCATGGCCATCTGATTCAGCGAGATCATCGCGACACTCGCTAACCGCTGCGCAGGCCTTTTAAAACAACACTCAGTCCCGGCCGCCCGCTATTGTTTTCCAGGCTGAGCGTGGCGTTTTGCCGCTCTGCGATCCGCGACGCGATCGCTAGCCCCAAACCGCTGCCTTGCTCCCTGCTCCCTATGCTGCGATAGAAGCGGTCAAAAACCCGTTCGAGTTCCGCCTCGCGAATCCCGGGGCCGCTATCGACGACCGATACGCTGACTTCGGCTCCATTTCGGGCGAGTATCACGTCGACCTTGCCATGTTCCGGCGTATACCGGATAGCGTTGTCGATCAGGTTGTTCAGCAAGACTTCGAGACCGCCGGCTTCTGCATGTACGTTGTAGAGGTCATGTGCAGACGAAGCATCGTCGCACTCCAGTCCGAGATCGATTTTTTTGGCCTCGGCGAGGACAGAAGCATCTGCCACTGCACGCTCCGCCAATCGCCGCAGGCTGACCACTTTCAACTGCTCAGTGCGGGGCGCGTCTTCGCGCGCGAGAGTCAGAAGCTGCTGCACGAGGTGGATCATCCTGTCGAGCCTTCCCTCGATACGCTCGAACGTCCTGGAACTGGCTACTGAGCCATCACGCTCAGCGGCCTGTATCTGAAGCTTTAAGGCGGCTAGTGGCGAACGAAGTTCGTGAGCGGCATCTGCCACGAATGTGCGCTGCGACTGGGAAGCGATATCCAGGCGGTTGAGCAGATCGTTCAACGCAGCGACGAGCGGGTTCAGCTCGACCGGAATGCGCCCGTCCAGACGCAATGGAGCAAGCGAGTCTAAGGAACGCGTCGCGAGCGCATTTGAAATCCTTTCGAGCGGTGACAGCCCGCGGCCCACAACCAGAAGCACAATCAGTATGGTCACCGGAAAGAACAGCGCCAACGGCCACAGAGTACGTAGCGCCAGGCGCAGTGCAAGATCGTTGCGCACTGATACAGGTTGCGCGACCTGGACAAAACGATCGCCCTGCTGCGAGCCGAACAGACGCCAGTGAACCTCCTTGTGCTCGATGGTGCGAATGCCGGCGGGAAACCGGGGAAGATCAATGCCGCCCAGCGACATGTAAATCGGCGTCTCCGCGTTGCCCCAGATCTCTATGACAAGTCTGTCTTCTGTGAGGCCCTCGAAGTCGGGGCTGTGGTGCGTAAGCGATTTGCTGTCGGTGATTGTGGCCGGCAGGGAAAGCGCCACCGTGCGCAGTTCGTAGTCAAATAGTTCGCTTGCCTCTGATCGCGCCGTAAGGAAGATGCCATAACCGGCGATCAATGCGGCAGCGCCTAGTCCCGCGATTAACCAGCCAAGCAGCCAGCGGCGGATCGACGTCATTCTCCCCTCTTGAGCCGATAGCCGACCCCGCGCACCGTCACAATATGCTCGGCGCCTATCTTGCGCCGCAGGTTGGATACGTGGACTTCGATTGTGTTGCTGCCCACCTCTTCGCCCCAGCCGTACAGTTTTTCTTCGAGTTCAGAACGCGTGAATACTCGCTTCGGTTCTTCGATAAGCGCCTGTAACAGGCTGAATTCCCGCGGTAGCAATGACAACCGTTCGCCCCTCACGGACGCCTCATGGCTAACCGGGTTCAGCGTAAGGTCACCGTGGGTGTATAGCGGGTTTGTTTGTCCGGTGCGGCGGCGTAGCATCGCGCGCACACGGGCAGCCAGTTCGTCGAGATCGAATGGCTTGACGAGATAGTCATCCGCACCGGCATCGAGACCCGCGATTCGGTTTTCAACTGCATCGCGGGCTGTCAGGATAATCACCGCTGCGCTTCCGCCGCGTCGACGGTACCGGCTGAGAACCTCTACGCCATCCGCCCTCGGTAGACCGAGGTCGAGCAGAACGACATCATAGACATCGTGATCCAGTGAGAGCTCGGCCTCGCGTCCATCACGTGCCCAGTCGACCGCGTAACCGGCCCGCCGCATGAACTCCACCACCGGCTCGCCAATCATTTCATCGTCTTCCGCTAACAACAATCGCATGGTGCTGTATCTCCTGGCTTTCCGCCATTGTCAATCGCCGCGGTCACCTCGATCACGCTTTCGTCAACGGTGAGCCGCCGTCAATCCACGGGCAGCCGCAATGCGGTTAGTTGGGCCGCGTCCGCGGGTTTCGTCTCGACGAAGGACCGAGCATTTTCGCCGTTCAGTGATGAGCGAAGATTCCGCCAACCGCGCTGGACGAGACGGCATTTTCAGAGGACAGCACCCGCGATTCCGACGATCCGCCAGTTTGCGGACCGTAACCCCCTGTTTGCGCGGATGGGTTCTGGTTCGCGGCTTGCTGGCCAGCCGGATAGTGCACCTTCGACTGCATGCGATGGTCTTGCGCCGCCTCTGCGCTTTGCGCTCGCACGTCCGCACGGGTGAGCGGGCCGCTTGCGGGCTGCGCAAAACTCGCAACTGGCAGGGTGGTGGCGATAGCAATCAGGCTAATCGAGAACAGACTTTTCATGATGAACTCCTTCCGAGTACTTGATCCGTGGATTGCGCACGCCGGCTTGTTCCGTGTCCGACCTTGGGCTTCAACGCCAGGACATATCGCGACGCACAGACTCAGACTACGCATTGAACCTTAGCGGATGCTTATGCGGCATCCGGGTCCTTCCGGCGATTCGATCAAGGCTGCCTGGAACGACGCGCCCAAGGGACCAGGCAGCCGTTAGTTTCGCGCGCTTGCATTCACGTGCCGATCGAGGTGCGAACGATGGCGCACGTGAGGAGCGACAGCATCGAACCCCGAGCCGAACAGCCATGCTGAGAGGCGCAGAGCGGAGCGTTAAGGGTTTCTTAAGGAGGCATTTTGCACAATGGCGTGCTGTTTTGGGCATCCCATCCCGGCATGCCATACATTTTCTCTCGGGGGCCGATTTTGACCGTTTCCAGGATCGCAGCGGCCGCTGTTTCAGCGGTGACGACAGCGGTTGGTTGCTTGATCACGACGTGTCGTGCCATGCCGACGGACCATCTGACCGCCCGCTCGTCCTTGAAACACCACGCCCTGATACCGATCTGCACATTACTGATGAGCGGCTGCACGTGGTACCACCGGGAGCCCCTCTTACCTCAGCGAACCGCCACATCTGAAAGGACGCTCGAGCGTCTCCAGATCGATCCTTCGACCATGCCGCTACCCGAGTTGGCCGCACATCGTTTTGATCCGTCGGACGGACTCGACATCGACGAAGTCGCTATGCTTGCGGTGGCTAACAATCCAGACCTCAAGCTCGCGCGCGACGATCTCGGCATCGCCCGCGCCCAAGCGTATTCGGCGGGTTTACTGCCCGATCCGCAGTTGAGCGTGTCCAGCGACTATCCAGGGGCCGTGGGCACGACACGCGCCTTCAGTTACGGCCTGAGCATCGACGTGATGGCGATCGTGCTTCGCAGCGCGAACAAGCAATCCGCCGATGCGACGGTCGCCAAAACCGATCTCGGCCTGCTGTGGCAGGAATGGCAGATCGTCGCTCAGGCACGGCAGCTATTCATCAAGACGCGCTTTCAGCAGGACACACTGCCGCTCTTGCGGCAACAGCGCGATCTCTCGCTGACACGCTACGAGCGTATGACCGAAGCGCGCCGCGACGGCGACCTCACCGACGACACACTCACCGCCGCGCTGACCGCGTATAGCGACGCCCGCAAGCAGTACACCGACGCTGAACGCGCCGCAGAACAAACGCACCGCGATCTGAACGCGCTGCTCGGACTCGCGCCCGACGTACAACTGCGACTCGCCGACACCGGCGAAACCGCTCCGCTCCAGGACGCAACGCTCGACGCCGCGCTCGCGAAACTGGCGCAGCGCCGCCCCGATCTGATCGCGCTGCAAGCCGGCTATGAGGCGCAGGAACAGAAATATCGCGCGGCAATTCTCAGCCAGTTTCCGAGCCTGTCCGTGGGCTTCGTGCGAGCGCGCGACACGTCGAACATCTATACCAGCGGGTTCCAGATCAACCTGAGTTTGCCGATCTTCAACCGGAACCAGGGGAACGTGGCGATCGAAAAAGCCACCCGCCAGCGTCTGCGGGACGAATATCAAACGCGCCTGAATGAGGCGCACGCCGAAGTAGCGCACATGCGCGCCGACAACGCGATCCTCTCGCGCCAGTTGCAGCAGACCGAGTCTGCGTTGCCGGACGTCGATCTCGCGGCCAGGCATGCTGCCGCGGCTTACGCGGAACATGACCTCACGCTCGGCTCATATACCGACGCGCGAGGTGCAGCACTCACCAAACGCATCGAGGTCGCGACATTGCGCGAGACGCTCGCAGAGCAGCGTGTCGCTCTGCAAGCGCTGCTAGGCAGCGCGATTCCCGACGCCGTCTCCCCCGCTGAGAACTTGACCCAAACCAATGCGAAATAACCTATCTGCGACGCGGCGAGTGCATATTGCGCTACTGATGATAGCCGCTGGCGTCGTCTTCACGTGTTCCGCCTGTCATTCATCCGGCGCGGCCGATTCTGCAGCAGCGGACTCTTCACCCGACAAGCCCACGGTATCAGTGCAGACGGTGCGCCCTCAGCACGGCGCCATCGCACAACCCGTGCGCGCCTACGGCATCGTCGCGGCTTCCGCCTCCAACGTCACCACGATCAATCTGCCGTACATTGCGCGTGTCGTGCAGATCCGTGTGCAGCCGGGACAGACCGTGACGCGCGGCACGCCGCTCGTCGTCGTGCAGGCCGATCCGGTCGCCGTCCTCGCCGCGACCCAGGCGAAGAGCGCCGTCACGCTCGCACAAGGCGAACTCGCGCGCACGCAATCGCTGTTCGACAAGGGGCTCGCGACGCATTCGCAGCTCGCGGCCGCCCGCAAGTCTGCGGATGACGCGCGGCAGGCACTCGCCGCGCAAAACCAGAGCGGCGTCGAAAGTGGCAACAAGATCGTGACCGCGCCGTTCGACGGCGTGGTCATTCAGCTATCGGTTGCGCAGGGAGACCAGATCCAGGCGGGTGCGGCGATACTGCAACTGACCGGCGGCACCGGCAGCGATATGCACGCCAACGTGACGCTCGGCGTGGAACCGTCGGATGCGGCCCAGATCCACGCCGGCGACACAGTGACGCTGCACGGGCTGTCGTCCACGCTCGCCAAAAAAGCGATAGATGGCCGCGTCGTGCTGGTCGGCGCCTCGATCGATCCGCAGAGCCAGCTTGTCGATGTGAGCGCGAACGTGCCGCTCGGACAGAGCGCATTCATTCCGGGCACGCGCGTGAACGCCGACATCGCCACGAGAAACGGCACTTACTGGATCGTGCCGCGCGCGGCGGTGCTCAAGGGCGACAAGGGCACGTACGTCTTCCAGGTCGATGCGCAAAACAGGGCCCGCCGAGTCGCCGTGGCGATCCAGGTCGAGAACGGCGACCGTTACGGCGTGGACGGTGCGCTTGACCCTAACGAAGGTCTCGTGCTCAGCGGCAACTATGAGCTGGAAGACGGCATCGGGGTGCGAGCCAGTGGAGGCGCGCCGCGATGAACTTCGGCCAATGGATGCAGATGCATCGGCGTTCGCTGCTGTTCGTGATCGCCTTGCTCGCGATTGCAGGCGTCATGAGCGCTTTCCGGCTCCCCATCTCGCTTTTCCCCAACGTCGCGTTTCCACGTGCGGTCGTCTCTCTCGACGCAGGCGACCGCCCCGCCGAGCAGATGGCCACGCTCGTCACCATGCCTGTTGAAGAAGCACTGCGCCGCGTGCCGAATGTACTCGACGTCGAATCGAAAACCAGCCGCGGCTCGGCGGAAATTTCGCTCAACTTCAACTGGGGCACCGACATGGCGCAAGCGACGTTGCAAGCCCAATCGGCCATCAGCGAAATTCTCGCCACGCTGCCACAGGGCACCTCCATGCAGGTGCGCCGCATGGACCCCACCGTGTTTCCGGTGCTGGCCTACAGCCTGACGTCGAAAGACCAGTCGCTCTCCGCCTTGCGCGATCTGGCGCAGTTCCAGATGCGCCCGCTGCTTTCCTCCGTGGAAGGTGTCGCGCGCGTGGACGTGACAGGCGGCGCCCAGGACGAACTGGAAGTCGCGATCGATCCCGCGCGGCTCGCCGCGTACAAGCTCTCGCTCGCCGATGTGTCGAAGGCCATCGGCGCGAGCAATGTGCTGATGGCGAACGGCCGGATTGAGGATCACTACAAGCTGTATCTGGTAATTGCGAACAGCAGGATCACGCAGCTCGACGAACTGCGCGACGTCGTCGTGTCGGCAAACGGCGCCACGCAGATTCGCCTCGGCGACATCGCGACCGTGCGTCAGGGCGTCGTGCCCCAGTGGATGCGAGTGACCGCCGACGGCCAGGAGGCGGTTCTCATCAACGTCTATCAACAGCCGGGCGCGAACAGCGTGGCCATGGCAAAAGCGATTCGCGCGAAGCTCGCGGAATTCCAGCATCAGATGCCGCGAGGCGTGCATCTGGCGAACTGGTACGATCAAAGCGAACTCGTAATCGCCTCGGCGACGAGCGTACGCGACGCGATCATGATCGGCGTGGTACTGGCGGCGTTGACGCTGTTCTTTTTCCTGCGCAACTGGAAGATCACTGCAATCGCTGTCGCGCTCGTACCGGTCGTGATGGCAGCGACCATCCTGCTGCTCGACGTGTTTGGCATGGGATTCAACATCATGACGCTCGGTGGCATGGCCGCCGCGGTGGGCCTGGTGATCGACGACGCGATCGTGATGATCGAGCATATCGCGCGGCGTATGCGCGAGGGCGGCGCCCGCGCCTTTCACGGCCGCGTGATGGCCGCGGCGCTCGAATTCACACGGCCGCTCGCGGGGTCGTCGGCGGCGACGCTGATCATTTTCGTGCCGCTCGCGTTCCTGTCAGGCGTCACCGGTGCCTTCTTCAAGGCACTCTCAATAACGATGGCAAGCGCCCTCTTCATTTCCTTTCTTGTCACGTGGCTCGCCGTGCCGATTCTGTGCGATCGCTGGCTCAAGCCGAAAGACGCCGAGGAGCACCGCGAAACACGCTTCGCCGCGTGGATGAACCGGCGCTACGCGGCTCTCGTCGAGCGCGTCACCGCTCGCCCGGCTCTCGTACTGATCGGTCTTTTGCCGCTCATCGCAGTGGCCGCTTTCGCCTTCACCCGCGTCGGGAGCGGCTTCATGCCGAGCATGGACGAAGGGGGCTTCGTGCTCGACTATCACACGCAGCCGGGCACTTCGATCAGCGAGACGGACCGCCTCATGAAGCAGGTCGAAACCATCATCCAGGCGAATCCGAATGTCGCGACCTATTCACGGCGCACTGGCGCGGGTCTCGGCGGCGATCTGAACGAGCCCAACAAGGGCGACTTCTTTGTGCGGCTGAAGTCGGGCAACCGTGAGCCAATCGAAACCGTGATGGAAGAAATCCGCTCGAAACTCGAGACTCGGGTGCCCGGCGTGAATGTCGAACTCGCGCAGCTGATGGAAGATCTGATCGGCGACCTGACGGCGGTTCCGCAACCCGTCCAGATCAAGATCTATTCCGACGACCAGAACACGCTCGACACAACCGCACGCGCGGTGGCCGCGCGAATCGGGAAGATTCAGGGCGTGGTCGATGTGAATGACGGTATCAATCCGGCGGGCGACGCGCTCGAATTGCATATACGGGCCGAAGCCGCTGCCGCAGAAGGCATGGACCCGCAGTCGATCGCGCAAGCCGTTTCCGACATGGTCGAAGGCAACGTGGCCACACAGTTCCAGAATGGACCGAAAACGGTCGGCGTTCGTGTGCGCGTGACGGGAGCGACGGCATTGACCGATACGCAACTGGGCCAGCTACAGATCCGCGCGCCCGACGGTCACCTTTTTGCGCTGAATCGCGTGGCTGACCAGATCACTGTGACAGGGCAGCCGGAAATCAGCCGGGACAATCTGAAGCGGATGGTGGCGGTGACCGCGCGCATCGACGGCCGTGACCTGGGCTCAACGATCGCCGACGTGCAGAAGGTGCTCGGCGACAAAAGCCTCTTACCGGCCAGTGTGTACTACGAACTGGGCGGCCTGTATCAGCAACAGCAGATTGCCTTCAAGGGCTTGTTGACAGTCTTCGGCGCGGCGGTCGCGCTGGTATTCGGTCTGCTGCTGTTTCTTTACGAGCGTTTCCGCGTAGCGCTGGCAGTCATGGCAATGCCCTTGCTTGCGGCGGGCGCCGTGTTCATTGGCTTATGGGTCACTGGCACCGAACTGAATATTTCCGCGATGATGGGTATGACGATGATCATCGGCATCGTGACAGAGGTGGCAATCTTCTACGTGTCGGAACTGCAAGGGCTTACCCGCGACGAAGAGATGCCGTTCGAGGATGCGCTGACCGCGGCGGGACGCAATCGCCTGCGGCCCATTGCCATGACCACGATCGCCGCAATCCTCGCGCTGCTGCCGCTCGCTTTCGCGCTCGGTCAGGGCTCGGCCATGCAGCAGCCGCTTGCGATTGCGATTATTTCCGGGCTGATTGTCCAGTTGCCGCTGGTGTTACTGTTGCTGCCCGTGCTACTGAAGTTGCTGATGAAGAAGCAGGCTATTTGAGCATCGGGAGTTTGGTTACAGGCTGGTCGTCACGCGCTCTGATACGGTCAGCCCGCCGACGGCGATCAGCTAACCGGAAGCGGGCGCCGTCGCGCCGGAATCCTTATGCCGACCGGTGCAATGACCGTACTGGCTGACCTTGAAATACCGCGTTTCCGGTGTCTTGTTCTTGATTTCGGATCGTTGCAAACAAGAGACACGGGACGGCCGTCGGAGTGATTTCAATCGCACTGGATTGACCGCGTCGAACTCTATATCGATACATTCCTTGGCCCATCACAAACATCGCTAAGAGCTTAAGCGACCTCACGCTCCCATTCATTCGACTTTTTGCGCCAACCCCGGCGGAATACACCTAACCGAAAGTCAACGTTCATGGGATCGACGCAAAGACGTTGCAAATTGTTGGTCCAACTGGCTGTTCAGTTACGGTTTGTCGAGATGTCGGAGAGTGCAACGAAAGATGGCTGCCCCAAGCAGGGGCATCCTGTATACCTGCGGGAATTCAAGCAGCAAGTCATCAAGGAAACGCTGCAGCCCGGCGCATCGGTCTCGACCGCGGCGCGACGCCGTGACATAAACGCCAACGTGGTCGTCGAGCGGCGCAAGCGACATCGCTTAAAGCTGTGCCGCCTTCTGATACTGATCGACTGCGCTCGCGCGGCGCATCGCGGCCGTGAATTCGGCCTGCAGTTCGACTTGGGTGGCTTGCGCATCGGCGTAAAGGACCGCGTCGCGCGCAACGATCGAGCGGATCACGTCGAGCGAGCCTTGCACCTGCTGCGCGTCGAGCGACATGATCAGCGGCGAGCGGATTTCGGCGAGCCGCGCGGCTTCGGGCCAGTCGGCCAGCGCGGCCGCTTGCTCGATCTCGCCGGTCAGCGCCAGCACTTTCCCGATCAGGGCAGAGGGCTCCATGTGCGTTCTCCGTGACGTTACTTGTTGGTCGCGAGTGCGCCGGCGCTATTCGTGCCGCCGAACAGTTGCGTCAGGTACTGCGAGTTGTTGTTCATCGTCGCCATCAACGTATTGAGCGCCGTGAACTGCGCCGAGTATTGGCTCCTCACCTGCGCGATGTAATCGTTCAGGCTCTTCTGTTGTGTCTGGATGCTCTTTAGGTCGGAGTTCAGCGCGGTAGTCCGCACGTCGATAATGCCGCCTGTCTTCGTGAAATTGGTGATGCATGTGCTCCATGATGCCTAACTCAAGCCACGTTTACAAGCTCGGGGCTGCGCTGGAGCACCTCACGTCACGCGCGTCACTGCCACGGTGTGGTGCGGCTCTCGCGTTGGGATCTCGATGCCTTCGAGCCATGCGTTGAGCTCCGCGAGCGTGAAGCCGCGCCGAGCGAGTAACGAGGGTGACGGGAAACGGCCTCTTTCAAGACGCTTATACCAAAGTGCGAAGCCGGTCCGGTCCCAATAAAGAATCTTCACTTTGGAGCGATCGCGCGCCACGAAGACAAACAGATTGCCCGATGCAGGCTTCTGCGCAAGTAGCGGCTCGACGAGATAAGACAGCCCATCCATCGCCTTGCGCATGTCGACCGGGTCGCGACAGATGTAAGCGCGAACGTCCGAAGCAATCAGCACCGACCACCTCCGAGCTGCCCGAGTACAAATCGCACGATGCGCTCGGCGTGAACGCCGCTCAGTTCGATACGAACGCCAGCGAGCGAGAGCGTCACCCCGTCACGCGACGGCGATACATCAGCCGCTGGCGTTGCAACAAGCGGCCTTGAGGGAGCCAGTTCACCATCCAGATTGGAAACGATGAATGCCGCATCCGCAGTAACCGCGAGTGGCTGTTTAATCTCTCTGACCGGGCTTGAGAGCTTCTTGCGCTACAGGCTGAAGGTGCTTACCGCCAGACCCTGTTCTCGGCAAAACCGCCGAGCGCCGACACCGCTCGCTTTCCAGGTGGTGACCATTTCGCCCCAGAACGCTTCCCCTTGCCGTGGGCGACGCGTACCCATCGCCGTTGCAGCCTTAATGTTCTCATCTTCCATCGCATCGCCCTCGTTCTCACGAAAGCATCACCTTCACATTCGGGAAGTCGCGATTCAAGACGGGATCCGCTGACGCTTACTAAAAACTCGCAGATCCGGTCCGAACGAACGAGGCCACTGTCGCGCGCAGTTATAAATTGATACAGCAACGCAGTTAGGAGTTGATACACCTCGTTGTAGGGTTGCTCCTTTTG
>NZ_JBFUPM010000032.1:0-47477 GCF_041355255.1 Paraburkholderia sp. RCC_158
AACCGTATACGCAGGTGTATCAAATTCAAATTGCGTTTGCGTCCGAAGCTGTATCAACTTGAGATTGCGTTTGACACACGCGCAGCCGGCGGCTTGATGGCCAATCGTCACGCCAACTGCTGACAGAATCAATCGCACGGAAAATATGCGTCGGAGCACGGCTGATCATGGAGTACCGAGTCAGTTGCGAGCACAGTCTGGCAAGCGCCCCCGACGACTTTATTGCGCGCGTCGCCTCTCAGGTAGTCGACGACATTCCCGGGAATATTCCGCGTGCCCTGCTCCCCGAATTCATCGCAGATCTGATCCTGAAACGATCATCCCGGATCGGCAGGATCCGTGACCTGAGAACACTGTAGCCCTACCCGACCAGACGCAATGCTAGTCGGCCTGTTCACACCACACTGCTGTTTTCGGGGCGTTGCAGCGTTGACGCGGTTATCGTGCTGCACAGTATGATAGAGCGAGTCGTCCACGCTCAGCTTCGCCTGAAGTTTCCCGCAAACATTGCTTTGGCGCTGGACGGCGCCCTGCCTGCACCGTATTTTCGGTAGCCGCGTCGCGGAAAGCCGGGCATGGCGTCGACAGACAGAAGCCGTTTGCGGGCGTAACCGAATGCCCGGCTCATCCACGGGGCGCCTTGTCGCCTGTCGTTCGGCCTTTGCCAGCGCTCGCTGGTCAGGCGCCGTGCAGCTGCTACATGCCGTTCTGCTGTCATTGGCGATGCGTTGCAGATGAATGTCGGTCCGGAAGTATGAACGAGTCTTGACGACCCACTCCGGCCAGACAACTTGCTCCAGACCGGTCAGTCAGCCAATCTCAAGTTTGCGGGCCGGAATGCCAGTAAGCGGCCGATGGCGACCTCACCAAATCGGCCATTTTGAGACGTCCGACGGAGCCGCATAGATTGTTAGCAATGCAATATCTGTCTGAACGACCTACTTGCATTCGGCATCGAAGTAACGGATGCCGGCGCATTGGCGCCGTTCGCTACTCGCGCGTGCTCCTCCGGTGGTGCGCTCTGAAAGCTTGCGCCTGTCTGGACGGCGCCGGCTTCCCTAACTCGGGAGAAGGCCGGCCTGACGGTAGTTCCGGACTACCGAATCATAAATCGTGATGTCAGAACGGCTTCTCGCCATGAGCTGAGCGCCAGCAATAGCCGCATAGATGGCGCGAGCCCGTTCTTCACTCTCTTCTTTTGCCACCCCGCCGGCTGCGATGAGCACTTTCGCCAGCCAACTGATGTTGACATCGGCGAACGTCTGAACTTCCTTCTTCACTGTGTCTGGCAGGTCGTCGTACTCGGCAGCCATGAAACTGCACAAGCACATGCGATTGTCATTCTGAAGCGCCGACCGGAAGGTATCAGGGTATTCGCGCAAACATACGATCGGGTCGCCCGACGCGGCCAATCTGGCGGCAAGCATCGCGGAGAACTGCTCCCAATAGCGTTTCGCCACCTCGGCGCCCAGGTCGGCCTTCGAGGGAAAGTGATGATAGACGCTGGCAGCTTTGATGCCGACTTCTGCCGCGATGTCACGAAAATTCAGGCCGCCGTAGCCGTGTGCACCGGCGACCCTGGTCGCGGCGGCGAGGATTTGCTCTCTTGAATTCGAGCCACCGTCACTTTTCACAACAAGACCCCTCAGTAAAATAGTGTTGACAGGTCGAATTCTATCCGATAAATTGCAACCTACCAAGTGACAGGTAGATTTACTTGGTTGAAGGGCCACACCAACGTCAGTTGGTTTTTTTGATCGCTGCGAGACTACCATGTGGCAGGTAGATAACTGCGGCAGCAAAGACTCTTTTCGAATCTTTAGGAGCCGCACCATGTCTTCGAAACTTCAACTCTTCACTTCGCCTTCGGCCTTCCCCAACCCGCAACGCCTGCGGCTGTTCATGTACGAAAAGGGCATTGCCGCGCAGTTTGACGAGACCATCTACGACATGACGCCGGTCGGCGAACAGCGTGGCTGGCGTCACCTGAAAATGAATCCGTGGGGCGAAACGCCGACGCTTCAGCTTGCTGATGGTGGCTTTATTTCAGAAACAGCCGCCGTCGTTCGATACCTCGACCAGAGCTATCCGGGTCGAAAGATCATGGGCGAGACTCCGCTAGAGCAAGGCTTGGACAACATGTGGGACAACCGCATTTGGGTACACATCCTGTACCGAATTGTCACCGCCTTCCATGTGTTGCACACTGGGCTCGGCTTCAAGCTCGAACTAACGAAGAATGAGGCATGGGGCGAGCATTGCCGCAAGGAAGCATTGGCCCACGCCGCGCTGGTCAACAAGCATCTGTCAGACGGCCGCGCATGGTTGCTCGGCGGCCAGGAACCGACCTTCGCAGACATCACGCTGGCAACCGCAATAGCGTTTTCGAAGTTCCCGGTGAACGCCACTCCGCTCGACGAGCGTTTCGAATTTCTTGATGCCTACTGGAAGCGTTGGCAACAACGCCCGAGCTTCAAGGCCGCCTACGCCGACCGCCAAAGTGGCATTCCGGAGCTCGATAACGCTCCGGTGTGAACGCCGGAGAACAGTTAAAACTTCCTGCTGAAGGTCAACAACCTTCTTGTCGCCGCTTCGATGTATTGCCTTTGACCGGGCAAAACGGTAGATGACATAAAACGCCCCTAAGCCTTGGCTGCGGGCGTTTTCCTCTTCCAGCGCAACCGAGTCGGCCTGTCTCTTTGGTGGACGGCTGCCCTCTACGCTCGCGGCCGCCTCCTGACGCTCGCAACTGAGTGCTCTCACCGGTGCTATCGATGGGGCCGTTAAAGGTCGCGACAAATGTCCAGATCCAATGAACAACGTTAGATTTATGTGAACTATGTGAATATCGACAGACAGGCCAGCGTTCTGCAATTCCTGGCATTTGCCCGCCGTCGCAGCGACCGGATCCACTTTCCCAAGTGCGACGTGGAATGGCAGATTCCAATGGCCGCTATCGACAATCGCGAAGGTCCGCATCGGCTCGGGCAGTATCATCCCGCCCTTCAGTTTCATCGCCGGAAAGCGGCCAGTGGAATCTCGCGGCCTACGAGCGGACAGTCGCCAGCGCGTACTTCCGACCCGGAAGGGACGTTCAGTATCCCAGTGAGCAGTCATTCGCGTCGCTGAATGGGCGTAACCGTGTAAAGGACCTCGAAGCTCTCGCATATGAGAGGCATCGAACTGCCAGCCACCCGACCAATTCGGCTGCACTCATCTGTGAAGAAGCGCCAGTGCTCCGTCCGCCAATGCGTTAGTGAAAGATCGCCTTCTCCTTCGCTAGCCGCGAATTCAGCACCGACGCAATCGAAAGGCACGATATGTACTTCAGTGACTCGTAGAACGAGCGCCGGTCGACCATGCCAGTCAAGCACTATTTCAATGTCTCCAGCCTCAGGAATTGACTCACCGTCGAACTCCCACGACCAAGCCAGACTGCAGGTACCACGTTTTACGCCAGCACGAATGAGTGCGATCAGCGACTCCGAAAGTGCTTCCGAATCCCCAAATCCACCAACTCGAACGTACCCTTTAGGTAGATGTATGTCTTGTTCGGCCAAGTCGGTGACTAGCTCGTCTACACTTCTGCCCATCTATTTCGGCATCCTTTCGATTGCATCTATCGGTATCGGAATCTCGCGCGGTGATTGTCGACGATTGATGGGGTGTTGTCGAATGTCTCAAAATGGCCGATCACTGACGGCTGTTTCGGCGATTGATGCGCTCTCAACACTGACGGCGGCTTTGGCTGGACGGTTTCCCGCAACGGCAGCGGACAGACCTCAGCGTGCATCGCTTCGACTGTGTAGATTTGCATTGCACGTCGTATGCGGTCTTTAAGAACGCCGCTCTTCAGGTCACTGGAAGCGAGGGCGGAGTTCCATCGTTAAGAAGTTGACGAGTTAGCCATCTTGATTTGTCTTTACACCGGGTGCTGATGTCAATCTGTGAATCAGCCGCTCGATGGAAGGGTGTCCTTCGTCGACCGCTTACTGCACGTCACCCGGTCCGCATATTCCGTCAGCGGCACGACTTGAGCAGAACACTTTCGTCGTCATGCCTGTGAACGCGCTTCATGAGCGGATCGCAGCTATCGACGGTGCACAGAACATCGGCGACTTCGATGGCTGCGCCAAGTCCATCTACGATGACCTCAGCTTCCGAACCGGCCGCTCCGCACTGCATATCAGCCGGCTGGTATGCAGTGCCTGAGCCCAGCGGCTACCCATGCCGCAAACCGTCTACATCGGTCGAATGCGCCAGTTCCTTTTGGGCCTCGAGCATGGTGAGACGCTCAGTCAGGGCTTTATGAACGAGTGCGTACGCGTCACTCCCCAACGTCAGCCGCTTCGGCGCTGGCTGCTGGTCCGCCGATGCGATGATCGCCGAAGCAACCTTGCGTGGATCGCCCGGAAACATGGCGAGGCCGGCTGTCGCCGTCATGCGGCGAAATTCTCCTGCAGGCGTCTTGTCATACACGTCCAATGCCTGCGCCATGTCCGCGCTCGATGAGGCGAAACTGGTGCGCGATGCGCCAGGTTCGACCAGCGTCACTTCGATGCCAAACGGGGCGATCTCCGGCCTCGTACCTTCGAAAAAGCCCTCAATGCCCCACTTGGTGGCGGCGTAGACGCCCATGGTCGGGTACGCCGCCTGGCCGACTGACGACGAAATCTGGATGATTCGACCCGCCACCTTGCCGCCGCAGGTTGGGGATCGCCGCACGCGCAACCTGAATCGAACCAAGCAGATTCGTATCGAGCTGCCGCTCGATCTGCGCGTCTCCGACTTCTTCGGCGGCGCCGAACAAGGCATAGCCCGCGTTGCTTACGACGACGTCGATACGCGCCAGCTCCGAAAACGCGCGGTCGATGACCCTACGCACCGCTGAGCTGTCCGTGACATCAAGGATCGCGACCCAAAGACGTTCGCCATATTGCGCGGCAAGGTCCTCGAGAGCATTGGGTTTGCGAACCGTCGCCGCGACGCGGTCGCCGCGCTGGAGAAGGAGCTCTGCAAGCTCGCGTCCAAAACCGCTACTTGCACCTGTGATGAACCATGTCTTCGACATTAGATTGTCCTCTGTATGGTTAAGTCGTTCCCGCCGTCAGTCTGCCGCTTGCAAAGCTGACCTGCCGCAGGGCTACGTTTGAGATCGCAACGCAAGGTACTGTCGATTCGAACCGCACAGTCGACGAAACAGCCAGAAAAGCGATCATTCAAGCGAAGATGCCGTCCCATTGTCGACCTTCATCTGCGCAAGACTGCGACGCAGCACGGCCACATTTTTCGGCCCGTTCAAGACGCTGAACTGATGCTGCGCCTCGCGCCAGAGCGGCGCCGCCCGTTCAAAAAGACCCGCTCCCTCCGGGGTGAGTTCGACGATTCGAATGCGACCGTCCGTGGGAGACGGCCGCATCGTCACAAAACCATCGCGCTCCAGAAAACCGATCATCTTTCCCATCGCGGTCCGTTCGATGTCGAGGCGTTCGGCCAGGGCATTGACCGAGGCGCTCCGCTGTTCATTCAAGGTCGCCAGGATAAGAAATTGCGTGATGCGAAGGCCGGATGGCTGGAGACAGGCGTCGTAAAGACGCGAGATCTGACGTGCCGCCTTCCTCACCGCAAAGCAGTTGCATTGATCGACCCCGATGGGTTGGTTTTCCGGCGGCATCTCGTTTCCTCCTCAACGTTAGTTAAATTGCCCACGCTCTTTGCGCGTTCGTCAGGCGAAAGCGCTGCGATACTTCTCAATGAAAGCTGGGACGGAAAGCGCCGGCGTGCCGGTGATCTTCTCGACGGCATCGTTAGTACCCTGAAACACCCCTTCCCGATAGTGCTGCGCGACTTCGACAAGGTGCTGCACAAGGAACGGAGGGAACTTGTACACCTGCTCCATCTGTCGCTTGAAATCTTCTATCGATGTCGGAACGTATTCGATCGCCACGCCGAGCACCTCGCTCATCGCTGCAGCGATTTCCGTATGGTTCATCTCCACGGGGCCGTGGAGAGTGTAAGTCTTGCCGCCATGGCCTGCGGGATTCGCCAGAATGTGGGCAATAACCCGTCCCTGGTCGTCGGTGCTGATCGGGGCATGGCGGCCGTTCGCAAAGGGAAAATCAATCTTCTTTCTGGCCCAGATTTCCTTCGCGAAATGCGGGTAGACGAGCCAATCCGCAAAGAAGGTGGGCCGCAGATGCGTCGTAGGCACACCCGACCAGTCGAAGACCTGCTCCGAAATCCAGTGGTCCTGTGCCGCATGGCTGGTCGACTCTCGCCGCGCCGAAATCTGCGACATGTTAACGATCGCAGTGACGCCAGCTTCCTTCGCTGCCTGCGCGAAATAGGCTGCAGCGCCAAGAATCCCAGGTGCGATCGGGTGAAGGAAGTAGGCGGAACTGACACCCTCCATAGCCGCACGGATGTCATCGATGTTGGAGAAATCGCCGACGGCGATTTCAACGCCACGCGCCCTCAGCGCCGCTGCCCGCTCGTCGTCCGAGCGCACGTAAGCGCGTACACGCCTGCCCATCCGGAGCAGTTCGTCGATGGCCGCACCGCCGGTACGGCCGGTTGCTCCGCTTACAAGAATGGTCGTTTCGTTCATGATCTTGATCCTTTGAAATTAAGAGCATATGCTCCTTGCAGTCAATATAGAAGCATATGCTCCTAGTTGCAAGTTCTTTTTGACGCTGACGGCTCGGCAGGCAATTTTCGGGTGGAATCGTAAGACCTTGCCGTTCTTGAATGAGAGCCGCGCTAGGACGCTCCCCTGCCACGAACGACGCCGGGCAGCGCGTGGATCCTCGTGAACCAGGCATTGAGCAACGGCAATCCAGGCCAGTCGATTTCATACCGCACTGCAAAGGCGCTCGTGTAGGCCCCGATGTCGACGAGTGTGAAGCCGTCGCCCGCCATGTATGGGGCGTCACTGAGGAATCGTTCGGCCTGAACGAGAGCCTCGAGCGAGCGGCCGGCTAAAAATCCGGCGCTGTGTTCGTCACCTTCCCGTGTCAGGGAAAAAGCGCTGCGGTTGGGTGCGATAACTTCAGTGACGAAATAGAACAGGCGCTCGAAAAACAGGCCTGCTGCCGGGCCCGAATCAGGTATTAGCCTTTTGCGAGATCGACTCGCTGCATACAGCATGATCGCGTTTGACTGGGCGAGGATGAAATCCGCCTGCGCCAGGGCAATGGCCGCTCTTCGGCTGTTGCCTGTTTGCGCTCCGTGAAGACGGACTGCTGCCACGAGCGGATCTCCCACAACGTTCAGGGCCAGCGCCTTAGTTCATAAGCGCGCCCTTCCAACATCAACTGACACCGTGGCCGAGCGCGAAAGAGAGGAGCGCAGAAACGCGCTTCGCGCGCCACATCTGTCGTGTTCCAGGCAGAGTGCGCGCTAGCGACGCGTGATGTCAGCTTTCAAACGGAGCATCATTGATCAGGTCGCACACGTTCGGAACGTCGAAACCATGTACGTGGCGACGCCCGATATCGGCGATGCCAGTGCCCACAGTCGTATGGGGTTTCTTTCTCGCAACTTCAGCCAACGCTTCGGTAAACACCGCTTTAAATCCGAGACGGGGGTAGAGCGCGAGCGTGTCATCGATGAGTGAGGGCGTGACTTCGTCCAGAAAGAGTCCAAAGACGTCGAGATGGGCGCCCATATAGACGAGAGCGATTTCTGGCTGCTTGCGGTCGGCGAGGCCGCCAGCAGAGTGAAGCGCGATTGCGTCCCATACGAGTTCCGTTTTCGATTCCGGGTAGCCATGGGCCAGCAAAAGGCGGCTGGCCGCATCGGCGCCGTCCACTTCAAAGCGTTGGTCTGCGGCAAATTCATCCGTAAGGCCCAGATCGTGAAGCAGGGACGCGAGGTACACCGCTTCGCGATCGTATTTCAGACCTCGCCTCCTGCCGAGGAATTCGGCGAACCACCATGTCCGATGCACGTGATGCATCATCGGTGTGGAATGGACCCTTTCGACGAGCGAAGCGGCTTTGGCGGCGATGTCCGAGTCCGGAGCACTAACTCCTCCGACAATCACAGGTTCACGCATGGCATGTCCTCCGGACATGTGAAGTTGCATAGCAGGTCCAGTCTAGAGAGTTGGAGGACGGCAGAAATGACAGTTTCTGGGCGATTCGTGCCACAATTGCTGCCTATGCATGAACATGCGAATGCGCCTCTATGAGCAAACGGACGAAGCCGCTCGACCCGCCTGCAGGTGCAACGGCCAAGCGGGTTGTGATATTGGGCTTGCCTCCGGTGGACGCGCTGGACGTGATCGGCCCAGCGGAAGTATTCGCGTGGGCGAATCAGTTGCACGGCGGCAAAACTGCCCCCTATGCACTCGAACTGGTCTGCGCGGCTGCCGATGTGCATCTGGAGAGCGAAACAGGTATTGGGCTCATGGGGCATCGCACTCTCGAACAGGAGCGTAGTGCGAACAAACCGATCGACACGCTGCTCGTGACTGCGGGCTCCAGAACATTCGACCAACTTGATCAGACAGCCATAGAGTGGATCCGAATGCGTTCGCAGACAGTACGGCGCGTGTGCTCGATATGTGTCGGAGCGTTTGCCCTGGCTGCTGCAGGCGTTCTGGATGGACGCAGGGCGACGACTCATTGGGGCATGGCACGGCGCCTGGCGGAGCACTATCCCAAGGTACAGGTTGATCCGGATCCGATCTGGGTGAAAGACGGCAATGTGTACACGTCGGCGGGCATATCGTCGGGAATAGACCTCGCGCTTTCCCTTGTGAGCGAAGACCTGGGAAATGACTTCGCTTTGGAGATTGCCAAAAATCTGGTCCTGTTTTTACGCCGTCCCGGAGGACAGGCGCAGTTTAGCGTCGCACTTCAGTCACAGCGTACGCATAATTCAAGTCTGGACGAATTGTGCCTCTGGATCGGTGAGCATCTGCATATGGACCTTACGGTCGAGATACTGGCAACCCGCCTGTCAACCAGCGTCAGGACGCTGATGCGCATCTTCCATCGAGAATTGCAGACCACTCCCTCGAGATACGTCGAACGCGTCCGGCTCGAATCGGTCTGTCGTTCGCTTGAACTCGGGGAGCGATCGATGGAAGAGATCTGTCGTCGGAGCGGGTATCACAGCGTCGACGTCCTAAGGAAGGCATTTGCACGCCGCTTCGGGGTAAGCCCAAAAGATTACGCGCGGCGGTTCGCGACAAGCAGCGAGCTATCTCAGGTCGGCTAGCATTGGCCGGTTGAGCATGAAGGTGCTTAGTTCTGCGCAGAGCATACTGCGGAATCGGCGCTCGTAGCCTGCTGTATGGCCCGGTCTGATAGCTACCCCGCAGGTAATCGTTCCCGCGAGCACGCGAGTGCTGCCGCGACAACTCCGCTATGCAAACGCTCACGGGGTTAATGTCGGTCAGCACACAGGCAGAAGCAGCGGGCATCGACATCGAAGGCGAGCTTCTTCCAGGAGGATCAACCGGTCGCCAACGTGCAGGCGTTCGCCGCCTTTCTCACGTCGGCCGCATAAGCCGAGTGGATAGCCTATGCGAAGCCTCCCTTATGCGACACCCGACACGTACTCGACTATCTGGGCCGCTACACCCGACCCACCGACGCTTGGCTATCTGGTCATGCTCTAGCAATTCGTCGTTCAGCTTTCGCCAGCCGGCGAGTGTACGATCGCTGTCACGTGGAGAGTTCGCGCAATCCGGAAGCCAAGCTCTCTGTACAGGCGAATAGCAGGAGTATTCGTCGTGAAGACGTGCAAGAACGGGATGCGGTCGTGTTGCTGGATCGACGCCGATACATGCTCCACCAGCAGTCGTCCCAACCCCTTACCACGCCAATCCGGATGCGTACATACGGCGCTGACCTCCACGTGCCTGCCCGCGGCCATGCGCTCTCCCGCCATGGCCACAAGTCGCCCTTTCTCGCGAATACCGAAGAAGTTGCCCAACTCATTCGTGCGCGAATTGAAAGGACCCGGTCGAGTAATCTCGACCAGCTGCAACATATCCGAAACGTCGTCGGGTCCAAGGCGGACAACTCGGGCGTCGGAAGACTGCCGAAATTTTTTTTCTGCAATCATCTGGTGGCCGTTGGCGTCGAGCGTCACAGCGTAGCCAGAAGGTATCTCTGGTTTCATCGCAGTAAAGAGGATAAGGCTCTGACCGGGCGGCAACATGGCTGCGATTTGGGCGACGCTCTCTGCACTATATTCACGCGCAGCGCCAAAGGGCGCAAATTCTCGCCGGTATCTCGCGCCGCCTTTAAAACGTTCGACACACTCCTGCGGCGCTTCCGACAAAGACGCCCAGACTACGTTGGCAAGATACTCATCGGATTCGATATCTGCTGCTCCGACTACGTCAGTTTTAGGTGGCTCCATGGCGTACTCTTGAGGTTTGATGGATTTTTTGATTCGGTCGGTATCTTTGATACGGCTTGCATCCGCTCAAAGGCAGCGGCGCGCTCCAGAGTAGAACGCTGAAGGGCGTCGGCCGCTCGGTCGATCTCAAAGAGGCCTCACACGATGATTCAACGCCTGGCACCTTCAGTAGCTCGATCGATCTTTCCTTTCTGAATCAACGTCCGAACATGTCACCAGCCCTCAGAACGAGCCGGATGCAGCCCCGCCAGTAGCTTTCCGCAGTCGCCCGAGTACCTCTCACTCCAATTTGGCCTCGTTTGGCTGAAAGTGGATGACGGTTTTAGGGGCACGGCGCGAAATATGCCACCGTCAATGCCGGCCTCGCGGCCATCGGGACGACCGCTGAGTGACCAGAATCAGACCCCTGAGAAGATAGATGGGCCCGGCAGGCAGCGCTTTGCCGGACCGTCACGCCCGCTTGTTTATGCTGGCTTCCCGGGCTGGAATGTCTCGCACTACTTCAGTCAACTCGCCGGTATCAATGTTGTAGAACAAGCCATAGAGATTGAAATGTTTCGGCACACCTGGGCTAGCGCGAAGTAGCTCAACGTCGTATTTGAGCGATTTCTCGTAATCCTCGATGCAGAGGCTATCGTGATCGTACGACTTCGAGATATCCGCGCCATGATCGTGATGGAACGCGTCGATAATGCCATCCGCGGTGAAGGCCGTCGCGCCGCAGAAAGAGTGGTGTACCACGACGACATTCTGCATCCGGAAGAGAAACTCCATTGTCGAAACCGATTGCAGCGCGGCGACAGCCCGGCCACCCGCGTTAGATACGGTAAACAAGGTCGCCGTATGTCCGACCCGGCTGCCATGTTCGTCGATGATGTTCTCGCCGGGGTAAATCTCCCCAAAATGCTCGGCAACATTCTTCGGAATTTCGCTTGCCCGAGGATCGAAGCAGTAGACCACGATCGTCTTCATCGGGATGAACGTGGGTATCAGGTCGCGGATAGTGGATGCGTCGTACCAAGGCTGCTTCCTGAATTGGAAATCATTGAAGTTCGGCATATATTTGCTCCAGTTACCTGCTTCTCAGTGTGTGGTGAAGGCAGTCGTACCCTCTTGTGTATCGATAATCTCCATGCTCCGCGTTTGCTGCAATTCGATCGCACGCACAACGCAGCCGACGCGCGCCTTTGCGACCGTGCAAACGTCAAGGTCGCTACCGCGGCAAGCGCAAGAAACGGCAAAATCGTTGCGTTCACTACCGACCAGCCGAAGCGCGCCAGCATCTGTCCCGCGCCCAGCGATCGAGCGTGGTGGCATCCGATCGTATTGATAGGGCTGCTGAGGCCCCAATCGTCGCATTAACGGCATTGGCTGAAATGACAATTTCGCGTCAGTTCCTGCCTACTGCTCCCGGCGTCTTGTCTACACCGCGGCCTTCTTCGCTCAACAGATTTCTGCAATTTTTCGCCACTTCGTCATAGCCCACGACAGATGCTGGCGAACATCATGGGATCCTTGAGAAGAGGCGCCGTCCCGGGGGACACGGCGATCCAGATCCCCATGACGCACAAGAAGGAAGCAATCGGAGTTGCCAGCTTCTGGCCCTTCGGCAGGACTTTTTCGGCGAACATGAACAGCGTCAGCAACGCCATCCAGGTCAGGCTCATTGCGCCGACAGCGAACATCACTGCCATGAGCGCCCAGCAACAACCGACACAAACCAGTCCGTGCCGGAAGCCCATCGTGACAGCACCCAAATTGCCTTCCCGCCAGTAGCGCGCGAAAAACGAGAGAGGCGTGCGGCATCCCGTCAGGCAAACCTGCTTCAGGGACGAGACCTGAAAAAGGCCCGCAATGATCAGCACCGAGCCGGCCAGCGACGGTCCTGCGCGATTCCACGCGATCATCTCCGGGCTGACTGCCCGAATGGCCAGGTCCAGAAGATAGGCCCCAAGGCCGTAGGCGACCCAGGCTATGCCGTAGCCGGCGACAAAGCTGGTCATGACGCTCGGACGCGCGGCGGATGCCCTGTCGCGCGACCTGAGCACCGCAGCGAACGCTGCAATGTAGTTGAGTTCGGACGGTAGCATCATTGCGGTCAGCATCACCACCCAGCCTGCGAGAAAGACCGGCAGATTGTGCAGCGGCGTTCCCGGCCCTTCGTCCATGCCGCCCATGAGCACTAGCGCGCAGAGCCAGGCCGAAAGGCTGAGTGCCAGGACAGCCATCGTCCAGCCGAGGGCCGGCTGTCCCCGTCCCAGAGCGGACGCTGCAGATCGCGAAGCGGACAGTACGGCTCTCATGGCGCGTCCGGTCCATGCCAGTTGAACGGGATATGCTTGCTGGCCTGACCGGCCGGGATGTTTTGATCAAAGCCGAACGCTTTCCAGCGGCCCGCCACGCTCTTGCCCTAGGTCACCGGGGCGTCGGTCGGACCGACCTCGCTCCCCGGCGGGTTGTAGCTCTGGAGACGTTTCGTCGGATCGGAGGTCGGGCCGCTCATGGCCCTGCCGCTCGCCTCGACCTTGTCTTCGACCGCCACGCTCCACCGTTCGAGCGCACTGTCGACCTCGACTGAAATGTTGGCAAACTCGACGCCCTTGATTCCGCTCACATGTGTCGGCACGAACTGCTTCATCCACCCCCCGGCCTGGCCGGTGAAGATCGCCACCAGCGCCTGCCGCTGGTCCTCGTCGGCCGCGGCGTCGAAGAACACGCCGGGGTTCAGCATCGCGCCGTCCCAGAGATTCCCGGTAAATCCGGCAATCAGGACAACCTTAAGGCCCGCCATCGGCGTCGCGCCGTAGTGCCCCTCATTGATCCTGTAAGCCCAAAGCACCTCGCAATGATTATTGGTTGGAGGCTGGGCGAAGGTGCAAGGACACGGCGAATTGCACGAGCACACGTCGAACCACTCGCCGGCGATCTGCCATTCTGGAATTACATCTGTGTTTTCAGATATCTGGTCTGTCATTGCCTGCCCTTCTGGCTGGTCCGAGAAATTGTCTGGACATCATGAGCCTGACGCCTGATCATCATCAGTGGCGAAATCGACATTAACCAAGGCAATATCGACATATGGCGCCACATCCTCCAATCGAAATTGGCATCGTCGAATTTCCAGGCGCGCAGCTCGCAGCCATACATGGCTTGATTGATTTATTTGAGGTTGCAGAGCGGTTCGCCGCGCAGCATCACAAAGAGCAAACGGCCTTCCTTAGGGTGAGCCAATGGCGTCCTGATGCGCCCGGAAAAGCTCCAGTCAGAAGCCACAATATTGCCGGGGACGCTAACAGGTCACCCGCAGTGCTCATATTGCCGCCGCGCCTTGGCGGACCGCTGTCACGGGAAGACGCAGTGCCATTCGTTGACTGGCTGCTGAGCCATCATCGTGCAGGGGCAACGCTCGCCTCCATATGCGGAGGCGCGTTTCTGCTGGGTGAAACTGGCCTTCTGGCCGGCCGATCGGCGACGACACATTGGGCTCATGCAGAGATATTCCGGCAGCGGTTTCCCGATGCACGTCTGGATACCGACAAGCTCGTCATCGATGACGGCGATATCATCTGCGCCGGGGGAATGATGGCGTGGATTGACCTTGGTTTAAAACTGGTCGACCGTTTTCTAGGGCCGACCATCATGGCCGAGACTGCGCGCTTTTTACTGGTGGATCCTCCCGGCCGCGAGCAACGCTACTACAGCGTTTTTTCTCCCAACCTGACCCATGGCGATGCCGCCGTACTGAAAGTCCAACATTGGCTTCAGGCCACCGGCGCCAAAGATATGGCTCTCGCATCGCTCGTCTCGCGAGCCGGATTGGAAGAACGGACCTTCCTGCGGCGATTTCGAAAGGCGACCGGCCTGACAGCCATCGACTACTGTCAGAGGCTACGCGTTGGAAAGGCGCGCGAGATGCTCCAGTTCAGTAATTTGCCTGCGGAGACAATTGCCTGGGAGGTCGGTTACGGCGACGCGGGGGCGTTCCGCAAGATTTTCAACAGGGTTACAGGGCTCACACCGGGCGAATATCGTCGACGATTTAGCGTAAACCGAATCTAGAGCCGGGGATCCATGAACGGGATTCACGGCACGGGATGTAATTCGCTTTCCCGTGATCGGGAAGAAGTGGCTTGTCACAGGGTCGCGGAACGGGATCATCGCGACGCCGACCCGCGCTCGGCGTTCGCCGCATTCATATCCTCGACGGACATCGCGCTGGCTGGCACCGCAATGATGCCTCTGAGCCCTTTGATGCACCGGTTGGCAGGAGTGCTAGATAACGCCCGGTTTCATGGTTCGCGACGAATTCGATTCGATCGCCAGTGGCGAGTCCGAGCTGGTTGCGCACTCCCGGAGGAATCCTAACGCATCTATTCAACCGCAGTTGCTGATGTCATGGCGGGCCTTCCGGCCCCTGCCCTGCTCGATGCGCAGAGTCATACGTTGGCTGTCGACGTCTCTGACCTTCAGCCGCCATTTCGCTGACGCGTAGCCCGGTGCCATAGGCGACCGAGAGGGCCGTCTGGTGCTCGAAGTTGCCTGTTGCGGCGATCAGCCGCCCACTCCCTGGGGACGGAGCACAACGGGCAGTGTGCGGGGCACGCGCACGGGTTGCATCCGGGCCATCAATTCCGCTTCGTGGAGCGTGGTCTCGAAGAAAAACTTCAGCCCGGTGATTGCGGAGTTCAACGACGCCGGTGACGTGCCGTGATCGATGCAGCTGGTAACCCCGCAGGTCCCGACGGTGGAAGTATCAGGCGAGCGTCCAAGGTATCGGCAGAACTCGCGCACGGTGCGCTGATAGTTGGCCTGCGTCTTGGGGGAAAGCTGGCGCATGCGCTGGTCGTCGATCATGCGCTGACGCAGCGGGCTGCCGTTCGGTTGGGAGGTCATGATTCGGCTGCTGGAGAACGAGGCGAATCGCCTCATTCGCCAACATACAGAACCGCGCAGCCGCCCCTTCACGAACCATCGCGCTTAGCCGGAGCCCCTACCGCGCGAGCAGTTCCGTTCTTTAACCTACAACGATCCCGCGGGACCGCGCGCACTCAACCGCAGCTTTCAGGCTACGACGACCATTCGGGCGATCATGTTGGTCGGCGGTTCATCGGCCTAAACCAACGGTGGCCGATCAGGAAGGTGCGGCCGCTACAGGTCGCTCTGCCGACATTCGCGACTACATGTCCGCGAATGTCAGCTTTCGATATTGACGAATGAGTCTTCTCGATCCACAAGGGACAGTGGCCGATTCCCAAAGCAGCCGTTTGAAGCGGACGTTCCCGGGTCGCTGGCGGAACGCTCACCGGGATTGCTGAGTGACAATGACACAACCGCGTGCGTGCTAGGCGGTTACGGTAGCCGTTCGGTAAACGATGGCGATCGCGGCTTTTCGCACTAGGCGCGCGCGTCGCCCCAGCGACAAGCGTCGAAACGGAATGCGAGGTCGCCGCCATGCCTTTTGCTCCCAGATCACCAGCGATCGTCCCGGTAGCTCAAAATCGCTCATGCTGTTTGCCGTCCCATCGGTTGTTGCACAGCGGGCCTGGCTGACGAGAGCGATATGAGGCAATACGCGCTGCTATTGCGCGGGGACCGGAACAATTGATGCAATGCGCCAGCCGTCGGCCGTTCGCACTGCCGTTTCATAGACGAGAAACGACGCGGTTTTCGCCGTGGCTTCCGAAGCGCCTGCCGTGACCCGAGTGGGCGCGTACAGCTGCGCGGCGTCAGCACTCAGCGGAGCAACGCGGATCTTCGCGACATCGGGCTCGAACTTCCACACGCCCTTGAAGGTGTCCTTGAAATGCTCGATCAGCGCCGGCTTGCCCCAAAACTGATACGAACGGGCGAGGAGCACGACCGGGTCGGGTTCGCCGGCCGGCGCCGAGGCGAGCACGCCGGCGAACGCATCGATGTCATGCGCGGTAGCAGCCTCCGCCTGCCGGATGAAAACCGCTTCGACCGCTTGCCGGTCCTCATCGGTAAATCGATGCGGCGCTTCAGCATGCGCGTCGCTCATCACCGCAACCGCGACGCAGCAGGCCAGCACTTTTTGTAAGCTCATGTGCGTCTCCCGTTATTGCGCCGGCACCGGAATCACCGCTGCAACCTTCCAGCCGGACGGGCTGCGGATCATAAATTCGTTGATCAGAAACGTCGCGGTCTTCTCTGGTTGGCCCGGCGCGCCGATGGTCACCTTGGTAGGCGCGTACACCTGTACCGTATCCTGGTTCAGCGGAATGATGCGCAGCGCACTCCGATCCGGCTCGACCCGCCATGTCCCGGCGAAAGTCTGCCTGAAATGCTCAAGCACCTCGTCCCTGCCCCAAAAGCGATATGCGCGAGCCACAAACGACACGGCATCTGGCTGTCCGGGTGCCGTAGAAGCGAACATGCCGCTCAGCGCGTGGAGATCATGCGCAGTCTCGGCCGTCGTCTGCTGCAGAAACAGCGCGCGAACCGCCTGAGTATCGGCGGGCGTCACACCGGCTGCTTGCGCGCAGCCTGCTCCTGTCAGCAACGATAGCAACAGAACAACCGGCAGGCCGCGCCGCATACGCAATGATCGATTAGTCATGGTTAGTCTCATATCCCCGTATTTGCGATGGAGGACGGCCAGACGACGGGAACCTCCAGCCATTGCAACCCGACTACAAACCGCCGCATTCTCACCGCTAGAACGCATCCCGGTGTGAGCGCTGATACGTGTCACTGGAAGAGCGTGAGGTTTTCACGCAGCCACTCAGACAATGACCGCGGGGGCTTGCCTGTCAATTCTGCGAAAGTCGCCGTGGTCTCCGCGAGGGCAGATTCACGAAAAAGCCTATCCAGGCCAAGAAGCAGGTCTACCACCAGCGGCGGCTGGCCACTTGCGAGCAAGGCCCCGCGATGCTCCGTGGGCGACCGGTCGTTGTAGACAACACGGCGTCCGAGCAGTCGAGACAACTCCTCAGCAACCTGTTGCATCGTCCAGTTCCGCGGCCCGCTCAGGTGATACGCCCGCTGCGATCCGTCGGGAACGTCTTCGAGCAACGCAATGCGCGCTGCTTCGGCAACATCTCGCGTATCGACGAAGTTGACGGCTCCGTTGCCCGCCGCACCGGCCCAATTACCAGCAGCAACCGGCGCGCCGGCGCGCTTGAGCACGTCGGCGAACGTGGTCGGCCTTAGCGCGGTCGACGCCACCGGCTGGCGAGCCAAGTGTGCTTCGATCTGCATGTGCCAGGCGAATGGATTGAGCTGCGTTGCCGGCCCCATGACGGACAGCTTGACAATGTGGCGCACCCCGGCGGCGACTGCAGCATCAATGAGCGCGATTTCATTCGCCACCTGCCGGGTGGATGTGCCGTGCGCGACGAAGAACTTGTCGATGCCGACAAGTGCGTCGGCGAGCGTGGCCGGTCGGTCGAAGTCCACCGTCGCGACGGTGACATCCGGCGCAAACTGCGCTGTAGCGCTTTGGCGAGTGAGGGCGACGACATCGACCGGATCCATGCCCAATCGATCGATTAGCGTATTGCCAACGCGGCCGGTCGCGCCTGCGACGGCTATGCGCATAGGGCGCGATGCGCGGGCTGTCTGATTGAGCATGTCGCCCCCTTGAGGTATGATGGAACGATCGGTCCACATATGATGGAACAATCGTTCCAGCTTGTCAAGGGGAAGATTTATGAGTGGCAAACCGCAATACGACGAGGCCGCCGTCATCGCTGCTGCAATCGACGTTTTCTGGCGTCACGGCTATGCGACGGCGTCCATCAATGAGCTCACGGAAGCCACCGGCCTATCGCGCTCGAGCCTCTACCAGCGGTTCGGCGACAAGGACGGCCTGTTCCGCGATGCGCTGGCCGTCTACACAGAGCGCGTGCTACGTCGGATGAGGTCAGCCCGTGTGGACTCTGCACGGGGAAGCGTGGCAGCAATATTGCGGGATTTCTTGCCTACGCCGGCCGCATCGCGGCGGCCGGCAGGCTGCCTGTTGTCGCGAAGTACTGCCGAACTACTGGATCTTGCAGTGGCAGGAAAGACGACAGCACTTGCTGGTGTCGCACGGCAGCGCGAGATCTTCGCGGATCTGCTGCGGGATGGCGTGGCGAGCGGCGAAGTTGCACCGGGTACCGACGTTAACGCCTTCGCCTGGTACTATCTCGGCGTCTTGCAGGCCATTTTGAATCTTCCACAGGCGGGCGCATCGGGCGAAGCGCTTGACAGCATCATCGACGTTGCGATGTCCGCGTGGCCAGACGCGGACAAACGCGGATCGCGCAATAAAGGAGATGCGCAAATGCGCGGAGGGTCAACAGTTCAGTGAACTGGTCGTTCGCGTAACGGCAGTCGCCGAAATCCCGCGTTGCAAGGTCCCGCCTCCCTGAGGCATCTTGACCATTGTCGCCAGGTGCGCCCGAGTGACTGGTTTTTGGCCGATTGGGTGAAGTCGCCAACGGGCGCTTACTGGCATTTCAGTCCGCAAACCTGAAAATGGCTGACTGACCGGTTTGATGACCGCCGACGGATTCGGTCCCATCAACAGATCAACTGGTTGCGGTGGCGTTTCATCGACGAGCGGTTGATGAAACAATAGGGTTTGCCACGCATGAGGCGCGGAAAGTCGCCAGCATTACTGCCTCTTTGTAAAATTCCTTGTATAGACAAACTTCGGGACTCGGTTCCTCACCACCTTACCTCCTTGATTTCGCCGAATGTTGGCCTGCACCCTGTCCAACCGACCTCAACTGGCAGATGTCTGCCGATCTCGAGCACGGTGGCCATTTACGGTTAAAAAGAAAGCCCAGGCCAAGCCCTGCGCTCCTGGATTCGCTCTGCTTGCACACCACCGCGCGCCGACGGTTACGCACATTCTCACCTCGCCGGCTCCCGAATCTTCTCACCCCAGCACGTCAACTGCCCTCCCATCCACCGCCCAGCACCTTGTACAACGTCACGAGATTGGATTGCCGCGAAAGAATGTCCGTCGCGAGTTGCTGTTGCGCGGTGTAGAGCGTGCGCTGCGCGTCGAGGAAGGTGAGAAAGCTGTCCGTGCCCGCCTTGTAGCGCGCCTCGGCGAGCGAGTAATAGCTTTGCGCCGACGCTACATATTCGCGATCCGCCTGCACCTGGTCGACGTAAGTGGCGCGCGCCGTCAGCGCATTCGACACTTCCTTGAACGCTGTCTGGATCGCGCTTTCGTAGTCGGCGACCTCGATCTGCTTCTCGATCTTCGCCACATCGAGGGATGCCTTGTTGCTGCCGTAATCGAAGATCGGCACTGAAACGCTCGGCGCAAACGCCCATGCGCCGGTGCCTGCCTTGAACAGATTCGAGAGGGTCGAACTCGACGTGCCTGCGGTGGCCGTCAGTTCTATCTTCGGGAAAAACGCCGCGCGCGCCGCGCCGATGTTTGCATTGACCGCCTTCAACGCATGCTCGGCCTGTACGATGTCCGGGCGGCGGGTGAGCAGCAGCGAGGGCACGCCCGCACCGATGTCCGCGAACATCGATTCGTCGTCGAAGGCGCGCGCGGGCGGCAGGTCGTCGGGAATCGGCGCGCCGAGCACCGCCGCCAGGTTGTTGCGGTCCTGGGCGACGGCGCGCCGGTACGAAGCCAGGCTTGCCTTCGCGCTCGCGAGCGAGTTCTGCGCCTGTTGCACGTCGAGAAGCGATGCGTTGCCGAGTTGCTGCACGCGCCTGGTCACGTCGTAAGTGGACTGATCCGACTTCACCGTGTCTTCGGTCAATTGCAGCAGGCGTTCGTCGGCGAGCAGGGTCAGGTAGTCGGTCGCCACCGTCGCGATCAGGCTGATCTGCGTGCTTTGCCGCGATGCGTCCGTTGCAAGATAGTTTTCGAGCGCCTGGCGCTTCAGGCTACGCAGGCGACCAAAGAAGTCCACTTCCCACGAGGTCGTGCCGACGCTGACATCGCTCGAACTTGCAATCGCACCTTGCGTCCGCTCGCGGGTCAAGCTGCCGGTTCCGGTGACGGACGGCCCGAGTGCAGCGCGCGTGATCCGGTATTGCGCCTCGTATTCCGCGACGTTCAGCGCCGCGACGCGCAAGTCGCGATTGTTGGCGAGCGCGATTTCAATCAGACGCTGCAGGCGTTCGTCGCGAAAGAAGTTTCGCCATGCTGTGTCGGAAGCGAGCGCGGGTGCGACTGCTGTCGTTGCGCTCGTTGTGCTCGCTGTGCTCGTTGCGCTGGCGTCGGCATCCGCGGCGGTCCGTGCCGCGGTCGTGCTCTCATACGCGTCGCCTTTCGGATACGCAGCCGGAATCGGCGCGGCCGGCCGCTCGTAGTGCGGATCGAGCGTGCAGCCCGCGAGCAGCGCGAACGCGAATGCGACCGCGCATGCAGCCTGTGTGAGTCTCATCATTCAACACCTTCCTGTTGCTTGGCGTCGCCGTGTTCGCGGAACAGACGGCGCACGACGACAAAGAACACCGGCACGAAAAAGATTGCGAGGACTGTCGCGGCGATCATGCCGCCCATCACGCCGGTGCCGATCGCATGGCGGCTCGCCGAACCCGCGCCTGTGCTGATGACGAGTGGCAACACGCCGAACACAAACGCGAGGGAGGTCATCAGAATGGGTCGCAGACGCAGGCGCGCCGCTTCGATGGTCGCTTCGATCAGCCCGCGTCCTTGCGCTTGCAGGTCCTTCGCAAACTCCACAATCAGAATCGCGTTCTTCGTGGAGAGTCCAATGGTCGCGAGAAGGCCGACCTTGAAATAGATGTCGTCGGACAGGCCGCGCAGATGCGCGCCCAGCACGGCGCCCAACACGCCGAGCGGCACCACGAGAATCACCGCGATCGGAATGGACCAGCTCTCGTACAGACCCGCGAGACACAGGAACACCACGATCAGCGAAATGGCGTACAGATAGATCGCCTGCGAACCGGCCACGCGCTCCTGGTACGATTGCCCTGTCCAGTCGATGCCATAGCCCGCCGGCAGTTTCTTCACAAGCGCATCCACGGCCGCCATCGCCTGGCCGGTGCTGGCGTTCGCGCCGGCTTGCGCGGTCATTTCCATCGCGAGCGTGCGGTTGAAGCGCTCGATCTGCGGCGGCCCGAAGGTCCACTTGCCGGTCGCGAATGCGGAGAACGGGACCATCTGGCCGTCGTAGCCGCTGGTTGTGGTGGTACTGCCGGTGGTGCTTGTGGTACTGCTTGAACTGGTGCTGGAACTGCTGCTCGTGGTGGTCGACTTCACGTACCACCGTCCAATGTCGGACGGCATCATCCGATACGGCGCGTCGGCCTGTACATAGACCTTCTGGATCCGCCCGGTGTCCACGTAGTTGTTCACGTACGAGGAGCCGAGCGCCGTTTGCAGCGTATCGTTGACGTCGGCGATGGAAAGCCCGAGTGCGCTCGCCTTTTCACGGTCGATATCGACGTGAAATTGCGGCGTGTCCTCCAGACCGCCTGGCCGCATGCCGGATAACGCGGTGTCTTTGGCTGCGAGCGCCATCAATTGCTGGCGTGCGGCCATCAACTTGTCGTGCCCCTGGCCCGCGCGGTCTTCGAGTTCGAAGTCGAGGCCGCTTTGCGTGCCCAGTTCCTGGATCGCCGGCGGATTGACGGCGAAGATTTGCGCATCGCGCAAAGCGGCAAAACGCATGTTCGCGCGCAGGATTACCGCGGCCGCCGACCCGCTGCTGCCGCGCCGCGCGCTCCAGTCCTTCAGCTTGACGAAGGCGAGCGCGTTGTTCTGCCCCGAGCCGTTGAAGCTGAAACCCGTCAGCGTAATGAGCTGATCGACTTCGGGCTGACCGCGATAGTAGGCCTCGACCTTCTTGACGACCTCGAGCGTCTGCGCGGCCGGCGTGCCGACCGGTGCGGAGATCGACGTAATGATGCTTCCCTGATCCTCGTCAGGCAGATAGGACGACGGCAGCTTCATGAACAGCAGCGCGACGACACCAGCAATCAGCAGGTAGATCACCATGTAACGCATCGGCTTGCCGATGACGCGCGCAACCGCCGAGTCATAGCGGTCCGTGCCGCGCGCGAGCACGCGGTTGAACCAGCCGAGCACGCCGCGCTTTTCATGGTGTTCGACATCCGCGCGCCTGAGCAACGTCGCGCACAGTGCGGGCGTGAGCGTCAGCGCCAGGAACACCGAAAGCAGCATCGCCGCGACGATGGTGACCGAAAACTGCCGGTAGATCGCGCCCGTCGTTCCCGCGAAGAATGCCATCGGAATGAACACGGCTATCAGCACGGTCGTGATGCCGATCAGCGCGCCAGTGATCTGTTTCATCGCGCGGCGCGTGGCCTCGACCGGCGAGAGCTTTTCTTCCGTGATCAGGCGCTCGACGTTTTCCACCACCACGATTGCATCGTCCACCAGCAAGCCGATCGCGAGCACCATGCCGAACATCGACAGCACATTGATGGAGAAGCCGACCGCCGACATCACCGCGAACGTGCCGAGCAAGGCGACCGGCACCACGATGGTCGGAATCAGCGTTGCGCGCAGGTTCTGCAGGAACACGTACATCACGACAAAGACGAGCAGCACTGCTTCGATCAGCGTCTTCACCACTTCTTCAATCGAAATGCGCACGAACGGCGTGCTGTCGTACGGATAATCGACGACGACATTGCGCGGCAGTTGCGCGCTCAATTCGTTGAGCTTCGCGCGCACGGCCTTCGCGACACTCATCGCATTCGCGCCGCTCGCGAGCTTCACCGCAAGCGATGCAGCCGGCTTGCCGTTCAGGCGCGAGTCGGTGCTGTAGTCGTCGGCGCCGACTTCGACGCGTGCGACATCCTTCAGCATCACCTTCGAGCCGTCGCTGTTCACGCGTAGCAGGATCGCACCGAATTGCGCGGGTGTGGTCAGGAGGCTCGATGCGGAGATCGTCGCGTTCAATGCCTGGGTTTTCGTCGAAGGTGAACCGCCGATTTGCCCGACCGAAAGCTGCACGTTCTGATTCGTGATCGCGGTCGTGACGTCACTGGTCGTGAGACCGACGGCCCGCAACCTCACTGGATCGAGCCAGATGCGCATGGCGTGCTGCGCGCCGAACAGCGTGACGTCGCCCACGCCGTTAATTTGCGTAAGCGGGTCTTCGATCTGCGTCGCGATGACGTTGCCGAGGTCGATGGAACTCATGCTGCCATCGGTCGACGAGAGCGACACAATCATCAGGAACGAGTTGGCCGCCTTCGCGACCTGCACGCCTTGCTCCTGCACCGTCTCCGGCAGCGACGAGGTCGCCTGTTCGACCTTGTTCTGCACTTGCACCTGCGCGATGTCCGCGTTGGTGCCTTGCTGGAACGTCAGCGTGATGCGCGCCTGGCCAACCGAACTGCTGGTCGACGACATATAGAGCAGATGATCGATGCCGCTCAGTTTCTGCTCGATCACCTGGGTCACGGTGGTCGCGACGGTTTCCGCGGACGCGCCCGGATACGTCGCCGTGATCTGCACCGAAGCCGGCGCGACGCTCGGATACTGTTCGACCGGAAGCGTGGTGATGGAAGCGCCGCCAATCATCACGATGACAATGGCGATAACCCACGCGAGGATCGGTCGGTTGATAAAAAAGCCTGCCATGAGAATCTCGCTTTAACTCGGGGTGGCCGACGCGGCGTTTGGTACGTTTGCGGCGTTCGCGGCGTTCGCGGCGTTTGCGTTGTCGGCGGTGGCGGGCGTCTCGACCGGCTTCACGACCGCGCCGGTGCGCGCGTTCTGCAAACCGGACACGATCACGCGGTCGCCCGTCTTCAGGCCGCTCGTAACGATCCAGTCCGAGCCCGACGCCGTATCCGCAGTGACCGGTGTCTGCACGACCTTGTTGTCGGCACTCGCGGTAAGCACACTCGCCGAGCCGTCGGACGCACGCGAGACCGCGAGTTGCGGAACCGTGATCGCCTGGTGGTTCACGCCCTCCTCGAGCCGCGCGCGCACGAACATGCCAGGCAGCAGCACGCCATCCGGGTTCGGGAACACACAACGCAGCGTGACGGAGCCGGTGGTCGCGTCGACGGTAATGTCGGAGAACAGCAGCTTGCCAGGCTGTGGGTAGGTGCTGCCGTCTTCCATCACCAGATGAACCACGGCGCCGTCGATGCCTGACTGCTGCAACTGGCCGCTCGCGAACTCTTTCTGCAGGCGCAGCCAGTCGGCGGAAGAACGGGTGACGTCCAGATACATTTCGTTCGTCGCCTGCACGGTGGCAAGCGCGCTGGTCTGCTCGGCGGTAACGAGTGCGCCTTCGGTCACGCTCGATTTGCCGATGCGCCCCGCGATAGGCGCGACCACCTTCGTATAGCCGAGGTTGATCGCGGCGGTCTTCAGCGCGGCCTTATCGGCGACGACGTCGGCCTTCGCTTCTTCAAGCGCGGCAACGGCATCGTCGTAATCCTGACGGCTCACGCCCTGGATCTTCGTCAGTTCCGCGTAGCGCGCGGCCTTGGTTTGCGCGGCGTTTGCAGTCGCGACGGCCTTGGCCAGCGTGCCGACCGCCTGATCGTAGGTCGCCTGGTAGCTGGATGCGTCGATCTGGTAAAGCACCGCGCCGGCTGTGACCTGCGCGCCCTCGGCAAACAGGCGCTTTCTGATGATGCCTTCGACTTGCGGCCTCACTTCCGCGACGCGAATGGCCGACAGCCGCCCGGATAGTTCGATATTCGAAACAACGGTGTGCGGTTTGATGGTTTCGACGCCGACTTCGGGCGTCATCTGCGGCGGACCGTGAGGCGCGTGGTCGCCGCAAGCTGCCAGCATCAGCGTGGCGGCGGCAACTGACGCGGCAAGCAGCGTGGACCGGAACGTGCGAGCCGTGCGACGCGGGGATGCCGACGGATTGGACAGGATTGGCATGCTCTGGGCATCCTTCGACTGGTTCGACAAAGGGCCGTCTGGCATGCGTCGCGGTTTCGTGTGGAAGCCATGCGACGCCGTGCCAGCGGCAACGGATGGCCCACAATAATGAAAGGCGTCTTACGGTGGCTTAGGCAAGCATTACGAGCCATGACGCACGACGTCGGTTTCGCTGGCGCGATAAGGTGTGCCCGCCGATCCGAGAACGGCGCCGTAATAAACGGTAAGCCGGCAGAAGAACGCGAAAGCACGGGCGCCGACCGATTCGCTATATTTCGCTATCGTGGCAGGGCGCAGCGCGCCCGCCTTCAACGTCCCATCGAGCAGGGCTCAGCCATGTCAGACACGCCGATCCAGGTTTTACTCGTCGACGACGATGCCGACCTTCGCGACCTGCTGCGAACCTTTTTCCAGCAACGCGGCATTGAGATTTCCGTATTGCACGACGCGAATCATCTGGCGCGCCGGCTCCAACGCGAACGGCCCTCCATCGTCGTACTCGATCTGATGATGCCGGGCGTCGACGGACTCAGCGCGTTGCGGCAACTGCGCGCAAGCGGCGAGACGATTCCCGTGATCATGCTGACGGCGCGCGCTGAGGGCGTCGACCGTGTGATCGGCCTCGAACTCGGCGCGGACGATTACCTCGGCAAGCCGTTCATGCCGCAGGAATTGCTCGCGCGCATTCACGCCGTGCTGCGACGGCACGCGCAACCGGCAGCGTCGGCCACGCCGCCGGTCGAGAAGCGAGAGGCGCTGCGCTTTGGCAGCTTCAGGCTCGACTTCGCGAGCCGCACGCTGTATCGCGGCGACGAGCCGCTCAAGCTGACCGGCAGCGAATACGCGTTACTCGAGGTGCTCGCGCAGCACCCCATGCAAACGCTGTCGCGCTCGAGACTCGTGGACCTGCTGCATGGGCCGCACTCCGACGTGACCGAGCGCGGCATCGACGTGCCGGTGTGGCGCCTGCGCCGTCTGCTCGAAGACGACCCCGCCAACCCGCGGCGGATTCAGACAGTACGCGGCATCGGCTATATGTTCGTGCCTGGCAGCAGTGACGATGAAAAATCCCTTTAGCACGCTATTCGGCCAACTCGCATTGATGACGGTCGGGCTGATCGTTATCGTCCACGTCACGGCGTTGCTGCTGGTGGACCGCGATCGCGGACAGATCGACACCGCGCATGCGCAGCGCGCGCTTCTGCTTGCCGTCGAGGCTCAACGTAACGGCGCGGTGAGCGCTTCGCAAGTTTCGGCGACGCTCGGTATCGTGGCAATCAATTCGAGCGACGCGATCCCATACGGTTGCCCGGCGCCGTGTCAGGACACCTCGGGCCCATTCCAGAACGACTTGCGGGCGAAGCTGCCTCCTGGGAGCCAGGTGGTCGCAGACCCGGAAAACGGTAACGTGTGGGTGCGTTATGCGGGCAATCCGGGCTGGCTCAAGCTTGAGAACTCGATGCTGCCGGCGCGCCGCTTTATCGGCGCATCGGCCATGATGCTGGTGTTCGCCGTGATGCTCGCGCTCATCGGCGCGTGGTACTGGCAACGGCCGTTGCATCGCCTCGCGATCGCGGCGCGCGAGTTTCGCCTCGGGCATCGCGCGCCGGTTGTGCCGGCAAGCGGTCCACGCGAAGTGAAGGGACTCGTCGACGATTTCAATCAGATGGTGCATGAACTCGCGCTGGCCGAACAGGAGCGCGCGGTGATGCTTGCGGGTGTCGCGCATGACTTGCGCGCGCCGATCACGCGGATCCAGGTACGCGCCGATTTGCTGCCGGACGAAGTCAACCGCAGCGGCTTTCTTCGAGACGCGGACTCGTTGTCGCGCATCGTCACGCAGTTCCTGGATTTCGCGCGCGAGAGCGCCGACAAGTCGCCGGCTGCGAGCGTCGATGCCCATTGCCGCCGCCATTACGGCGACAGTCTCGACGACGACGCGCTGATTCGCCTCGACCTTCAGGCGGGCGACGGCTTTGGCTTGCCGCTCGTCGACCTGGACCGGATTCTCAGCAATCTGATCGAGAACGCGCTCACATACGGCGAGCCGCCCGTCGATATTTCGACGTCGCAGCACAACGGACATTTCACGCTGACGGTGCGCGATCACGGCGGCGGCATTCCGCGCGATCAACTCGAGCGCGCATTGCAACCGTTCGTACGGCTCGACGAAGCAAGAAGCGGCGACGCACATTGCGGCCTCGGTCTTGCGATCGTGCGCCGTCTCGTGCGATACAACGGCGGCGTTTTCCACGCGGACAATGCGGCCGACGGCGGGTTCGTGGTGTCGATGAGTTTTCCTGCTTAAGGAAAGGGGCGGCTCGTTCGCCGCCCCTCGCAACAGTTCCCACACCGGCTTCTTCGTGTCAGCCCTGCGCGAACTGACCCTGGACGACGACGGCGCCAGGTGGCGCATCGCCATGGCCGCCGCCCCAGCCAGGAGGCGGCCCCCACCAACATCCGCTCAGCGTTGCGCTCAATACGGCGAGCGCCGCGATTGCCAACAGCTTCTTCGTGCTTTTCCTTCGATGGAATCACAACCGCGCAGAGCCGCGCACTGCCGCGCCATCGGTCCGAAGGCACCGCTGTCGTTTCATTAGCTCGACGCTTGAAACGGTCGCAACCGTTCCCTGAGACAGAAACGGACGAAGCCAGCCATAGCGATGCGCCCGCCCCCCTGCAAAGCCGGACTTCCGACCCGGAATTTTCCCCGATAATCCAGAGCCCGCTGCGTCTGCATTCAACGGGAACCCGAAGCCCAATCGCCAATCAGCACGCTATCTGCTGACAAAAATCAGTCGCACAGAAAAATCCGTCGGGGCACGGCTGATCATGGAGTACCGCGTCAGTTATGAGCACAGTCTGGCAAGCGGCCCCCATGACTTTATGCGCGCGTCGCACGTGGTCGACGACATTCCCGCGAACATTCCGCGTGACCTGCTCCCCGAATTCATCGCAGACCTGATCCTGAAACGATCGCCGCAAATCGGAGCATTCGTGATCCGAAGATAATGTGGCGCTTCCGGGCCAGACGCAATGCTACGCGGCCTGTTCACACCACACTGCTGTTTCCCGGCCGTTGCAGCGTTGACGGAGGGACGCCAAACCAGCCGGAAAGCCTGCACCAGCAAGGATCTGAAAAAAATGCCGTTCCGCTACCCATACTTCTACCCCTATTCCAAAGACCGTGTTTCTCTGCTGTTTCGGAGGCCCGATTTCCGATTTCAGCCCGTCAAAAGACGGTTCGAATCCCACTCAGGACTCCGCCCACGGATTGATGACTGCAAACTCGCACCCGGTGAAATCCTTCACATTGCGCGTGGCCAGTGCCGCCCCTCTTGAGCGCGTGCAGGCAGCGATCATCGCGTCGAACTGACTGATCGGTCTGCCCGCGCTTTTACGCGCCCCCGCAATCCTTGCGTATGCGTCCGCTGCATCGCTGTCGAACGCGAGAAGCCGGCCCGCGAAATCCTCGACGAAAATCGCCTCGACCGCGGTAGATAGAGCTCCCTTGCGGGAACCGTCCGGCAGCAGATGCAGCCCGTAGAGAATTTCGGCACGGGTTACCGTCGTCGTGAAAAGCGCCGCGCGCGGCTGTGAGCCAAGCCACGCCATCACCCTGACGTCTGGCACAGGCTTCAGCATCTCAGACAGAACGTTCGTGTCAAGAACGATCATGCGCCGAGGTCCACTCGTTCCCGAATCGCGTCGCGTGGCGGCAATTCCAACTCTATGCCACCGAACGGCTCGATCCGGCGCCGGATCGACTCAGCCAGGTTACGCTGACCGCCGATGGATTCGGTCGAGAGCGCCGCGCGGAGAATGTCCCGGGCCTCGTCCTCCATTGACCGTCCGTGCTGGGCCGCTTGGACGCGCAGACGCGTCTTCAGCTGCTCGTCGAGGTTACGGATCGTCATGCTTGCCATTATTCCTCCATCATTGATGGCATTTTAATCAATGATGGCAAGATTTTCAACCGGCGCCGCTGTGCGGACCACGGATAGACGCGACTTGCGAAGCCGGATGCTGCTGCATGCCCCGAGCGCTTGAACATTCTTGAAGGAATCTGCATGATGCCGGGTGGACGAGCATGGATAAGCTACTGGTTAAATCCGGCGAACAGATTGACGGCGATCCTGAAGGTCGATTATTTCGCCGGCGGTGGGAAAGTGCATCCTGGACTTTTTCTTGGCCGGCACGCCTTGCCCCCTCTTGCAGCTGCGGCCTGCGGGTCTTGCGCGTGCCGTAAAATGTGCCAGCTGCCTGAAAACCATTCGATGGCACCGACTTCAAAACAACGCAAGCCCAGGCAATCTGGCAGTAGACGGCCGATGACGCGGGACATGTTACTGCCGCTCCCGCCGACGATCTGGCGTCGTCGCTCACTCGAGCACCATCTTGCTCTTGCCGCGTTGCGCTCGGGAGACTGAAATATGGAACTGATCGGCCGGCTGTTCAGGACCGTGTACCTCGCCTATTTCGTTCATGCAACGCTGAATGGTCCTCACTCCCTCGGGCCTTTCCGGATCTCCGAGGCGGCGCTGCACGCTATCGCGGCACGCATCAAGGCCGCAAACGACTGGTCGCTAGCTGAAGCTGACGGGCGAGCCCTTGAACACGTTCTGTCGCTGCACGACGAACAGCTCTCGACACTTCCCTCACATCGGATTACACAGGCCGATGAATAGTTGAACGTTTTTCTTGCCACCGACGCGTTGTCGCCGATTGCGCCAGGCGACGATCAGGACATCTGAATCGCCAGGTCCCCGACGCACACGTCGGGCCATCGCCCGACACACATAAACAACTCACGCCACGCTGCCCTTTGGACAACGACCTGGCTTTCAGACCGGGCACCCTCGCCAGACCGATGAACACGTGCTTCGTGAGACCAGTCAGCGCGGAGGAGCGGATATCGGAACAGGCAGTCCGCCCGCGCCTCCTCAGGCAGCAGGTGCCTTGCGAGCGAGTCATTGTCCCGGGTCGGGGTACCGGAGAAGTGAGCAGCGTGAGCACTGACGGTAAAACCGGCAGACTGCCCGCGCATGGCTGGTACTGCTTCGTCCATATGTAGGCTGGCGTCGTGCAGTGCTCTCTGGCGATGCGCCCCGGGACAATCTGCACAGACCAGACTCTTAACCGCGGACTTGCGCCGACCATTGGGAGCCCCTCTCTGCATTCGCCGGGAGCCGCCGGCTTCATCGCCAACCGCCACGCGAGTTGCTGATAGAATCAGCCGCACAGAAAATATCCGTCGGGGCACGGCTGATCATGCAGTACCGAGTCAGTTATGAGCACAGTCTGGCAAACGCCCCCGACGACTTCATCGCGCGCGTCGCCTCGCAGCTGGTCGACGACATTCCCGCGAACATTCCACGCGCCCTGCTCCCCGAATTCATCGCAGACCTGATCCTGAAACGATCGCCGCACATCGGCAGAATCCGTGACCTGAGGATACTCTAGCGCTTGCAGGCCTGACGCAACTGGCAGGGAGCCCGGTTCACGCCCCACGGCGCTTTTCCCTGCTTCGCAGCGTTGACGCAGGCGACGCGCTGCACCGGTTGCAAACGGAATTGCTACCGTGCAATCTGTGCTTCTTTCCGGGAGTTGGCTTCTTCGGCTCTCGCAACCGCATAGACGACACCGCTGATGAACGCCTTTGACACCTCGTTAAAAGCTGCCACTGTTCCGCGTCCTCGCAGCAGGATTGCTGTACGGCGGTCGGCCGTTCACGGCAGAGGCGTATTCGCCACGCGTGCGCTCGCGGCCGGCGAACTCATCTGCGAGTACCTGGGCGAACGGATCTCGTGGGATGAGGCGCTGCTTCGTCACCCGCGCGATCCGGCACAGCCGGACCACACCTTCTACTTCGACGTCGGCGGCGGTACCGTTATCGACGGCGCAATCGGTGGGAACAGCGCCAGATGGATCAACCATTCGTGTCGCCCCAATTGCGAAGCCGAAGACCGCGACGGCCGGATCTTCATTCGCACGGTGAAGCGGGTGCGGGCGGGCGCTGAACTGAGCATCGACTATGCGCTCTTCGTGGAAGGGCGGTATACGCGCCAGCTTCGGGAGCGGTACGCCTGCCACTGCGGCGCGCCGGACTGCCGCGGAACCATGCTGGCCAGACGGGGAAGGCAGTCAGGAAAAAAGCATAGGCCAGCCGCTGCCGGCAGGGTGGTCGACGACAGCGTGCATGCCAACATGGCAGTACGGACCGCAACCCACGCTCAAACAACCATGACGGACATCCTGATCGACGCATAGCGGGGAGAGCCCCATTGCTGCTCCTTCATGGAGCGGGGGAACTCGCAGGACGCCGCGCCCGGCGAGAACCTCCCGTGTAACCGCCAGGCAACACCCGGGGGAGACCACTGGCACTTCCGGCATGAGCACGTCGACACTGCCGGTCGCGTCCGGTTTCCTGTCCGGGCGCTGATCAGGAAAACCCGTCCCGCCTACGGGCTGCGCCTCACACAGTCCTCCCGATAGTGCACACCCGTGCGGGCGATGCGTCTATCTCCCGATCTGCTGAACCTCGGGCGCCGTCATGCGATCGGCCAGAACGCCGCGAAGGATCTGCGCCAGCGCGCGAAGCCGGTTAGCCGTGTTACGTCGCGCTACGTCGCGTTACCTCGCGTTCCGCCGCATCCGTGCTCACGCGTCAGCCTCACGCGGGCAGTCAGCGAGGGACCTCCCGCCTGCCCTGTCTGCTCAGGCCACTACTTCGCACATACCCCAGCGCGTCTTGATGATTGCGCCCACCTGTACGGCCTGCGCGCCCACCGATTGCGCGCGAAATGTCACGGTGGTGCCGTGCACATGCGCGAAGGGTCCAATCTCGATCACCATGAGTTCGTGGTCCCGGAACCGGATGCGCGATCCGGAGAATGCGCTGGTCCGTGAACGGCTGGTCGCGGGGCCATGCGGGTTCGGCATGACATCCTGGGAATGCATGCTCATACCCGTGAGCAGTTCGACATCGGCTGGCAAAGGCATCGGTCGTAACGGTCTGTTTTCCAGTCCGGCATTCTAGCAACGATGTGAAGGATGCCGGCTCTGTCGCCAGGTACCGGCGCGGGCACAGGCGGTCCATCGTACCTACCTTGAAGGCCTTGCCGCAACAAGCGCGTCCACCGTAACGCCGCCACCGCCTGCCATGGCGTTGTCCTCAACGGCGTGTGTCAGGTGATCGTGCGGCAGGTTGTGTCATCCCGGTCCTGAAACTCTATCCGGGCGCCCCCTGCGCTGCGCTCGGGGCGGGCTCTCGTGCTTCGCACCGGGCCGCCGGCGGCGTCCCGGCCCTCCCGGGCTTCAATCCCTGGCGCAAAACCCCAACCCCGACACGTCTAAATCCCAGTCAGGTGAAGGCCGCACGCGGCCTCCACATTCGCGCTCGCCGCGCGGCGGCTCATCCCGGTCAAACCCGGCGCTTCGCATCCACCAGTCTCCTGGGTTCCCGCCCGACAACCCGCGACCGTAGCCGATAGCGGGCAAACGTCAAGGGACGAGGGACCGTGTTGCCCGCACCCCTCCCTCGCCTTTTTTCCTTGACGTTTGCCCGCCACCGGCTCCTTGAGTCGCACGGGCGCGAACTCAGGAGACTGGCGGCGGTAAAGCCAACCCCCGCGTTCCACCAGGACGAGCCCAACCCTTACAACGGGGCGGAACCTTGGAGCCCGGTCAGCGCAACACCGATCAATCTTTTTTGTTGTGGAGAGTGCCATGCAACTCGCTTCCTCTTTCCGTTACGGTTCCCCGACGCTCCGCTCCGACTCGCCGCTGTCGGACGACCAGATCCGCCGGGTCGCGCCTTCGATTTTCGCGAACGGCAAGCACGAAAGCCGCTCGGAGCGCTACACCTACATCCCCACCATCGACGTGCTGCGCGGCCTGCGCAACGAAGGATTCCAGCCGTTCATGGTCTGCCAGACGCGCGTACGCCATGACGACCGCCGCGAATTCACCAAGCACATGATCCGCATGCGGCACGCCGACGACATCACCGGCGAAGAAGCCAACGAGATCATCCTGATCAACTCGCATGACGGCACCAGCAGCTATCAGATGCTCGCGGGTGCCTACCGGTTTGTCTGCCAGAACGGCATGGTGGCCGGGGACACCGTGCGCGATATCCGCGTCCCCCACAAGGGCAACATCGTGCAGAGCGTCATCAACGGCGCGTTCGACGTGCTCGACGGCTTCGACCTGATCCGCGAACAGAAAGACGGCATGAAGGCCCTCACGCTCGGGCGCGACGAACAGCACGCGTTCGCGCGCTCCGCGCTTGCGCTGCGCTACGACCCGACCGACGCCGAAACGCCCGCTCCCATCACCGAAAGCAGCCTGCTCGCCCCGCGCCGCTTCGAAGATCGCCGGGACGACCTCTGGACAGTGTTTCAAAGAGTCCAGGAAAACCTCACCAAAGGCGGGCTGCATGGACGTTCGCGCAGCGGACGCTCCATGTCCACCCGTCCCATCACCGGCATCGACCAGAACGTGAAACTCAACCGCGCGCTGTGGATGCTCGCTGAGGCCATGCGCCAGATGAAGGCGTAAGTACCGCAGGCCCGGCGTTTCCGCGCCGCCCCGTCCATTCGATCAGGACTCCTTTCCGGGTCAAGTCCTGATGCGTACTGCCGCACCCGACCCGGAACCTTCTTACCAACCTTCTGGAGTCAGTCATGCAAGTCAAAGTTGAAACCGCCGTGGTAGAAACCACTGAAACCGCATCGCCGCTCGAAACCAGTTTCGGCAACGAGCAGCCCGTCATCACCGTGCCGTATTCCAGCCTGCGGCCCTCGCCACTCAACGCCCGCACCAAACCCCTTTCGGGTATTCCGGGCCTCGCCGCCAACATCCGCGCCAAGGGCCTTTTGCAGAATCTTGTCGTTCACGAAATGAAGGGCGGACGGACCAAACAGCGCCGCTATGGCGTCTGCGCGGGCCAGCGCCGCGAGGCCGCGCTCGACCTGCTGTTCGAGCAGAAGCACATCGCTGCCGACTATCCGGTACCGGTGCGCATCGTCAGCGAAGGCGACGCCCTCGCCATTTCGCTGATCGAGAACAGCGAACGTGAAGGACTCGACCCGTTCGACGTGCTGCGCGCGTACCGGATGCTGGCCGAGGAAGGGCGCAGCGTCGATTACATCGCCGCGCTCTTTTCCGCATCACCGCTCACCGTCAGGCGCCGCATGAAGCTCGCCAACGTGTCACCAAAGCTGCTCGCGCTGCTGCGCGAGGATGCGATCACGCTCGACCAGCTTGCGGCGCTCGCGCTCGCGGACGATCACGACACGCAGGAACGTATCTGGTTCGACGCGAACGACTGGCAACGCCAGCCCAACTATCTGCGACAGGCCATCACCCGTGACGAGATCGACGCGAGCCGCAGCCGGCTCGTGCGCTTCGTCAGCGTTACCGCCTACGAAGCAGCGGGCGGCTACGTTCGCCGCGATCTGTTCAGCGACGACGAAAACGCCGGGTACATTGCCGACGCCGAACTGTTGCAGAAGCTCGTCGCGCAGAAGCTCGACGCCGCCGCGGAGGAAGTGCGCGCAGAAGGATGGGGCTGGATTGAAACACGTGTCGAGCGCGACTTTCTCGAACTGAACCGCTATGGCAGGCTGCGTCCGGGCCAGCGTCCGTACACCGACGACGAACAGCAGCAGATGGACGCGCTCACCGCGCAGCAGGACGAACTCGCCGAAAAGCTCGAGGCGCTGCCGGAAGACGACGAAAGCGCCTACGAGGAAGCGGACCGCCTGAGCGACGAGATCGAGCGCGTCAATGCCGCCCTCATCGCGCTCGAAAGCGTCGCACTCGTATGGGACGAACAGCAGATGACTGGAGCCGGTGCGTTCGTCATCGTCGGACCGCAGGGCGAGCTCGTCATCGAGCGCGGCCTCGTGCGCCGCGAGAACGCCGATGCGCTCGAAGCCGCAGGTGCGAATATCACCGGCACGCCCGAAGCCGAAGCAGGCGAGACGGTGTCCGCAACAGTCCCGAAGGTCAAACCGGTCCACAACGCGAAGCTCTGCCAGCGCCTCACCGCGCATCGCACCGCCGCCATGCGCGCGGAACTCGCCGCACAGCCCGCCGTGGCGCTCGCCGCGCTGCTGCATCACCTGGTCCCGAAGGCGCTGCCCGGGCATTTCGGGCACACGTGCGCGCGTGACTTCCTCGCCCTGACCGGCACGAACAATCACGACAGTCTGCTGCGCGCCGCAGACGACCTGGAAACCAGCCCCGCATGGCACGCCATCGGGATGCAACGCGCGCGATGGATCAGGGAACTGCCCTCGAAACGGGCCGACCTGCTGCCCTGGCTCGTCAGGCAGGACCCCGGCACGACGCTGCTCGGTCTGCTCGCGTTCTGCACCGGCACCCTGCTTGACGGGATCGCGGGCGAGGAAAGGCCGCATGCAATCAACGCGCTCGCAGGCGCGCTGAACCTCGACATGACGGGGTACTGGACGCCCACCCGCGCCACGTATTTCGACCATGTCAGCAAGGCGCGCATTGCGGAAGTCGTCGCTGCAGCGGTATCGCCGACGGCCGCAGCCGACCTTAAAAAGATGAAGAAGGCCGACGCTGCAGCCGCCGCCGAACTGCGGCTCGCGAAAGTCGCTTGGGTACCCGAAATCTTTACCGACCGGGAAGTTCCTGCCGCACCCTCATGGGAGAGTCGCGACGATGACGAGGACCATGAGGATGAGGACGGCACCGACGGTGCGCACACCGCAGCCGATACGGAAGATACGCCGGAAGGCGAGGACGCCGACACGGAGCGCGGGGCCGGTCGCGGTACGGAACGGGTCAACGACACCCCGCCCGATGCACAGGACGCGCCCGTCGCCGCCGGTCCGCAGCCAGCATGGCCCTTCCCGACCGCTGACAGCATAGGCACCGTGAGCACCGCGCAGTCCGGCCCGCTCGCGGCGTAACCCACCGCCGCCCTGGCAACGGGGCAGCGCAGGCGAAGCGGCACCTCATCACGCCCTGCCGCCTGCGTCCACCCTGGACCGGAGAGTCCGTCATGGTCAACGATATCCGCATGGCCGTGTTCGCGACCAAAGCCGTGGGCTCGCCCGGTCTTTTCCTCACTGCCGTGGAGGCGACCGGCACGCAGTATCAGCACGGGAGCCATTAAGACATGGCATTGCTGCGCGCCCGCGATGGCGGTTACAGCACTCCGATGATTTGCCTTCGACCAGCACGGCGCGGCGGCTCGCATGCGCCGCCGCGCCGGCGGGTTCATCATGCTGCGCGATTCATTGCGGTCTGATGGAAGGCGATACCGACGAGGTATCGCCTGTTCCCGCAGACGGCAGGGCCTCTGCCCGAGCCCAATGGTGCCCTGCCCACCAGCCTGCCGCCCCGCCCGCACCTGCTGCCAGCATCATCACGACCAGTCCGCCCGCCACCAGGCCGTGGCACGCCCTCACGAACCGCCGCATGGCGACCTGCTCGAATGACCCGAGCGTCGCGTCGAGCCGGTGCCGTTGTTCACGGGCCGCGACCGCCGTCGCCGCCACAAGCCGGTTCCCGGCAACACGCGCAATCCGGTTCGCCGCCCGCTGCGTGAGCGCAGCAAGCGCTTCATCGTTGAGCGCAGCAAGCGCTGCCCGGTAGCGCGCCTCGTGCTCGGCAGTCAGCCTCTCCGCCAGCGTGATCGTTTCCTTGCAGCGTGCGAGCGCATCGCGATGCTGCGCCATCAGCGCCTGCGTGGCCGCCTGCGCCTCGGCGCGCGCCGCATCGACGCCGCCAGCACCCGCCTGCCGGACGCGCTCCGGTATCGCCTCGTAGAGCCGCACGTAGTATTCCAGCGCCGCCAGCACCGACCACAGTGCGTCGTTGTCACGCAGGTTCAGCGCCGCCGACACGCGGCGCATACGCAGCAGGGTCGTGTCGTCCGGCGGCTCGCCACTCACTTCAAGGAACAGCCGCGCGAGTGGATCAGGCGGGCGCGGGTACCGCTCCCGCCGCGTACGTCGCTCACGCATCGCCTGTCACCTGCGCGAACATCGCGTCATAGCACGACCGCCAGCGTAGCAGTTCCGCGCGCTGCCCGATGGGCAGTGTCTCAACCGCCTTGCGTACCGACAGCCGCTGGCTGCGCAGGTCATCCGCAACGCGGTCGGCCAGTTCCGGAAAATCCAGCGACCGGCCCTTCGCCTCGATAGTCTTGCGCAGCTTCGAATCGTGGTACAGCACGAAGCGTTCAGGCGTGCCGTAGTAGCCATTGCGCACGACATGTACCGTCGCATCCGGGAATGTTTCGCTGAACTGCCGCAGCAGTTCAAGACTGTCGCGCTGCCGGTTGATGACCCAGAACACGACGAGGCGCCGTCCGAGTTCATCAAGCGTATTGCCCAGTGTCGCGCCGTATCGCGTGACGCCGTCCTGATTGCGTGCCGCCGTGCTAACCACCACGACCGCATCGCGATGCGCGTCGCAGTAGTTCACCATGTCGATCCAGCCGCCCGCTGCGTCCAGATCGAATGATGCGCAATTGATTTCATCGTGCACCGCGCGCATCACGTCCGGGTTCGATGTATCGTTTTCCACCAGCACCGTGTTCACGCCCCGGCGTTGCAGGTGATCCACAAGCGCAAGCGCAACCACGCTCTTGCCGACACCGCCCTTGCCTCCGCCGACGAGATAGATGCGATTGACTGTCGTGTCGACTGTCGTGTTCATGGCGGCTTCCTACAGATCGTCGGTGTCGGGCCGGATCGCAAATCCGAGCGTGCCCTGCACCGGCATGGGTTGTCTGGTTACGGTCTTCCCCCCATCCTTGCGGACCTGATTCGCGCGCGGCGAAGCATCGGGCTGACGCACCGCTGCGCCGCCCGCCTGCACTGCCGCTCGCGCGCCCGACGTCGGGCGTGTGCCATTCCCGGCACCGCTGCCCTTCCCGGCTGCGCGCAGCGCGTAGCGGATCGTTCCCGCCGTGATGTCGATGCCGTGCGGTTTCGCCTGCTCCGCGATCTGCTCCAGTGTGTAGCCCTTCGCCTGCGCCGCGCGTACGCGTGCACGCATGTCTTTCATCGCATCGCGCACCGTGACGCCATGTTCAGCCTCGGGTTTTTCAGGTAGCGCATCGAGCGCGCGGGCGAACGCCTCCCATTGCGACTTTGTATAAACCCTCGCCACAGGCATGAGTCACCCTCCTGCGCTCACCGTCGCACACGCCATCAAGCACCACCGTCACACCATCCTGCGTACAGCGGGCACACGCGTCAACCACCTTTTTTCGCATGGCAAGAGCACATGGGAATGCCTGGGAAGCGACGGGAACCCGTGAGAACGAGCCACTTTTTCGCGCCTGTCGTACGCGCGCGACACATCCTCCCATACGCATCTCCGTTTACTTCTGACACGCACACTGTTCGACCGGCATCGTCCCGGTTACGCATGGACGTCGACCAACGGTACGCAGCATATGCACATCGAACAAGGGAACGAACTCGGGACGCACACAAGCGTAGCGCATCGAACATCAATGGTCAGTCACGCGCACAGCCTGCGACACCGTCAGCGGAGCTGATACGCACGCAGCCGTGCCGACCCTGAACACGTTACACGCGTGTCCATTCGCGAGACATGCACACAACGGTACGCACGGGTTACGCATCCTTCAACGCACAGGCATACGCGTGCCGTTTACTCTAGGAGGAAGACCTCTACGCAACGCCCTTGCTCACCCGTTCGCACATGATGGTGCGGGGCCTGAACGGACGTTTACGCGGCGACGGAAACCTCAACGCAAAACGTTTACGCGGGGCGACAAAATGCGCATTGAAAACACGGTATTGCAGGATAGGCTACCGCCGGTTTTGGGCGCCATAGCACGCACAGGTTTTCTCCACCGGTACGTCTACCTGGCGCGATAACGCCTAACCTCATTGCATGGAAATGCCCGAACCAGGCATGTCGGCGCGCCAGGGTCTGCGATGGTGCATGCGGGTGAACCGTCCACTGCTGCTTTCCACATGGAGATCGCCTAAAATCCGCTGAACCGGATCAATCTCAGTTCTCGCGATGGAATCGTGTCTCAACAGGAACTACGCCAGCATGAAATCCACCTCAGGAATCTGCCAACCTGATTCGATGCCCGTGGCGAACATATATCTGGAGAGCCTGGGGGTTCCACCCCTATCCGGGCACGCTCGCAACATCGTGGGTCTGAGCCAGGAAGCGACCTGCTACATTTCTGCGACGTACTTCCGTGAGGCCGACCCGTTCGCCGACTTTGTAGTTCACGAGGCAGCGCACGTCTTTCACAACTGTAGAAGATCAAAGGCCGGCTTGGGCGAGCACCGTCACAGCGACTACCTGCTCGACATCGACTATTCCATGCGCGAGACATTTGCGTGGGCTTGCGAGACCTGGAGCCGCATCAGTTCTCTGGCGACCAGCTCCAGCGAACGAAAAGCCCTGCTAAGCAAGCACGCCGAACAGGCCCCTCCCGCCGACGACAGAGTTGATCATGACGAATACCTTGATATCCTCTCAGACGCTGCCCGGGTACGAAATGGCTGGCAGCGGATTCTCACGCGGTGCGCGCCGACCCGACGCCACAAGGGCTGAGCGCGGCTGCACCTGGGTTGGTCCCAGCCGCAGGCCCAACTGACCGACACTACAACCACTGGTCGACGCGACCACCACCACGATGTTTCTAGGATCGACCCGGGGGTATGCCTGATGGCCGCACCCTCTTACGTCTACACCATCTCATGTGTCGCGAGGATGCTTGAAGAACCCGAGGACTGGCTGCAGGAACTTGCTCTGGTGAATCTGGGGCCGGAAGACGGATGTCTCGGTGTAATCGACAGTCTGGGTGGTGGCCCGAATGAAGTGGTCGCAATAACCGCTTTCACCGACGCCGGCATCGAAGCACTCAGGGAAGTAGCTGCGGATGCGAGACGAAGGCGAGAGGGGCCGATACAGCTACCCAAATATTTTTAATTACGCTTTCATTACAACTTCGACTTAGGAGCGGAGAAATCATGAGCCGCCTTCAAATTATCTATTTCGCATACTTCGTAATTCGCTGATCGTTCGTATTTCCAAGATTATGTGATTACGATTCTGATCTCCCGCACTGTCTCGAAGGCAGGGGCTATTGCATCAACGAGTTTTGTAACTGTGCGACGCCGGCGCCGTAGTCGATACAGGCGTCATCATGATGGGCGGCCTTGATCTCGTCGCGAGTGGACGTTTATCCTGCAAGCCGCGTTTGCCATTCCTATTTTTTGCGTAGCCCACCCTGAACCGACACCACTCAGGATAGGTGCCCACTACCTCAACGAAGTCGTCGAAATACTGCAACCCTAAGCCCGCAAGCTCTTTGATCAATCCATCAAGAGCTTCCTGGCCAAACGACGGCCCAAACGAGATCAACCGATCGTCACTGTCCAAAGGAGCATCCGCCTTCAAGGCAGCCAGCACTGCTTCAAGCGACACATTGCGCTCCCGCAGCGCGTCTTTCCTGATCACCAAACCATACTCAGGCGTAACGTCAATAAAGCCCATCATTCAATGCCCTGGAATCGTCACGCCTTTCGGGACAACAATCGTCGTGTTGTAGATCGGCATGCTCGTTATCGGTTGGAATATCTGCCCCCATTGTGCGTTGCCAGCCGTGCTGATCGCGGATTGAGGAACCGCCAAATTGATCTGCACCGGGCCTGTGCCCCATGTTGCGGAGCCCCCGGTGTCGTCACGTACACACGACCGCCCGCCCCAATTCCACTTGGGATCGCAGTGCCCTGGGTCGCAAGCCACTGACTCGCCTCATCAGGCGATACCCAGCGCGTAACCATTGACAGATTGGGCGCCTGAATCGTCGCCGCGATATTGCCGACGGGCTGCGGCGGATCGATGGTGCCGCCGGTGCTGGTATACGCGCTGCCGTACAGCGCCGTACATTCAGCTGGCGATCCACACGCCCAAACGTCGTGACGCTTGTCGCTGCTGAACATCCCCGTTTCCTGCACCCAATGCGAATGCCAGTAAGCGTTGAGCGTCTGCGCTTCGTTGACCACCGGGCCTGCCACTGCAATCGTCGCCGTATTTCCCGCTGCAATGAGGCCCCCGATGTTCGTCAGGCTGCCAGCGTTGATCTGCAGATTGTTGCCAGCGCTAATGACTGACGAGCTGCCTGACTGCTGATCGACGTAGCCTTCGCAGTAGCTTTCTTTGCAGCCGCCTGCCGTCATACAGCCCAAATACTGTTCTTGGAACCGTAGTTCTCGTGACCGGCATTGGTGGGGGCAGATTGTCGGTGATCGCGCCCGATACATTGAGCCTGATGTTGTTGCCCGCGATGATGTTGACGTGACGCCTTACGGAGATGGCCGAGCGTCGCGTCGTAGACGAATATCGCCTGTGAAGCCATGAACGCTCTGCGTGTCCACGAGCATCGTATTAAGGGCCTTAATTGCCTCGATCGGCTGCGATCTATGTGAAATACCTTGATCTGAATCGTCGCAGCACGCCGCCACAGCTACCGGGTGCGGCCACTCCCGCGATGGGGTTTTTGCACGACGAGTCCGGTTGGCGGCTCGGTAGCCCTTCAGCAAGCCCGCCATTTGACGCGTAGCAGCCCGTACGGCGGCGGAGACTACTTCTAGCGTCAATCAAACGCGATCTTGCACTCGTTCAGCGAAAACGTGCGCCCATCGGACACCACCAACTTATCACCTTCAATTTTAGCGAGGAGCACACTCAATGCTTTTGCACCTGCGTGGATGTCCTTACGCCAGCCCTCAGTATCGCCGTGGTAAGCGATTGCATGAAACAATTGCCCGTCCGGCAGCGCAATCGCACAGCCTCGCTCATTAACGCCACCGCTCTGGGCGTAAGGTGGAGTGGTGAATTCAGTAAGATTTCTAAACTGTTTCCGGAAATTATTTTTTCCGTCATCCGAGAAGTAAATGAACTCCGTGCCGTCTACGGCCACGGTTCCCGGAATCACTCGCGCGTCATCTCTCTCCAACTTGCCGCCCAAGATTTGCTCTAGCCTCTCCAACTGGCTGGTCATAATTTCCTTCCTGATCATTTGACCGGTGTAATCACGAACTTGAAATTCTTGATCCCGGCATCGTTGAATACCGTGGTGTAGTAAGCCGCGAGTTGGGGACTGTTGGTATGGTAGACCACGCCGCCATCGAAGCCAGCAGAATATTTCTGCGCTTGGGCAACCATATTCTGTTGCTCCGCTTGAGCCCATGGGGTCGCTCCATTGGGACTGTTTGGATTGCGCAGGGACGTGGACCAATTGTCTGCGAATTTGGCTTCTACTGCAGTAAGCTTCCCGTTGAGCATCGTTACGTCGTCAGCTACACCGCTAACGCGCTGACCATTCACGATAGCCGTGTATTGCCGATCCGCGAACGGGGTGTTGTTGTACATATCCTGCACGGCGCTCTCATAACTCTGTGCCTTGTCGATAGAACGATTTCCCGTTACCGAAACAGCATCTGTCGCGGGAAACTGGTTCGTACCCGACGTACCAGCGCTGTCAGTGTTATTGCCGCTTGATTGAATGGCATTACCCGGCGAACCGCCTGGCATCGCGACGCCGGGCCCTACAGGCACTGGGCCTTCTGGTGTCATAGCATAAGCAGGCGGGGTTACCACCGCACCGCCGGTCGCCGGAGGATGCCCGCCGTTGCTCGCATCCACTAGAGGATTCGCATCGGCAGGGGGTGTCCGGCCGTTCTGCGACTGAATCTGCCCAAGAACACCCTGCGCCGTCGAAGTTGCTGTGAAAGTGACCGCTTGGCCCATCGGATTTCCCGGCAGCCAGGGCGCAAGGGTGTACAGGAGGAGCAGCGTCTGTCCAGCCAGCCCGCCGTTCTTCACGGCTGTTGCCGTATGGGCCGCGCTTCCTGCGTCGTTGTTCAGCGCTTCGTTTTGGCCAGCCGTCGCGCCACCTAACGCGTTTTGCCCGGCCATGCCTGCGAGCCCACCGCCAGCAAGTGTCCCGAATGCCGCCAATGCCGCCAATTGCCCCGAATCCAGGGCTGCACCTGTGGGATCAATCGCCTTGATGAAGTCCGGGCTCAACGCCGCGCTTGCGGCTGCGCCGATGGCACCACCGCCACACCCCGTCCCCAGCGCGGCTGAGCCTGCACACCCCAATGCCGCGTGTGCAGCGATGTAAGCCAACTCTGCAGACGTGCCAGTCCCGAAGAAATTCGCGTTATTCAGATCACCAATCGCGTATGCACCTGCTGCAGACAAATCACTTACTGCGCTGCTTTGCAAATTGTTGAGAAAGCTGCCCCCTTCGATTGCAGTCTCGACACCCGCATTGATCGTAGCCGTCGCCCCCAGTGCTGCAAGTTGCCCAGGGAGATTGGTAGCTGCGACCGAGCCAGCTTGCGTGACCTGTCCCAGTGAATTACCGATATTGCTGATGCCTGCCAGTTGACCCAGCGTACTCACGCCCTTCGGTAGCGTGTTCAAGCCTTGACCCAAGTCATTGAGCCCAAACTCACCGGTCGCGCTGTTGTAGGTAATGCCATTCGTGATACCGGCAGTGAGCGCGCCGACCGCCCCCGCTTCCAGGATCGAACCAAAATTCAAACCTTGCCCGGAGGCCAGTTGGCTTGCAGCACTTCCCGCCATGGCGGACAGAGCGCCAACAACCATCGACTCGCCCAGCGTCATGCTGGCCAGTGCGACCCCCATTGCCGCAGCAGCGGCGCCCGCCGTCACAATCGACGCAGCAATCGCAATCGCCGCAACCACAAACGTCGGTAGCCCACCACCGTCTTTCACGAAGTCGGTATGGATGTTGTCGCTAACCGTGGTCTGCGTGAAGTTGGTGCCGAGTTGCACCTGCAACTGCGCGAGCAGCGCCTGCGTGCCTGCCTGGTCTACCGTACCGTCCGCATTGAGTTGCTGCAGCGCGCCACCGATCTGGTTGAGCGTCTGAACGTTCAGGTCCATGTTCGCCGCGCTCATGAAGCCGCCCGGCTGAACCGTTGTTCCTGTTTCGTCGATGTATCCGCCCTTCACCTTGCTCCAGATTTGGCCAATGTCGACCTGGTTCGCCTGGTTCGTGAGCGTGTTCGTGTTAACCGTCAGCGTGTCGGAGGCGGTGATGCTTCCGGTGTTCAGGATGCTGCCGTTACCATCCTGGTTGAAATTGAGCGTGACGTTTGTGCCCTGGATATTGCCGCCCGCCGACATCGCGCTCGTGTCACTCGGCAGATAGAGCTGCGGCATCAGCGCTGTAATGGCCGGACAAGTCACATGACCAACCGCCGTGCACGACGGATCGGGCACAGTCTGCTCGACGTACCACAGCATCGGCTTGTCGAGTTCACTGACCTGCGTCTGCGTCAGCGCGTCGCCCAGTTGCAGATTGTTCGCCTTCGCGTAATCCAGCGCGTTCTGGTACAGATAGGCCTTCTCCTGCTCCGTCACCGACGTGCCCGTCTTGCTGTCGTAGCTCAGTCCATCGATGAAGCTGGCCTTGCCAGTCTGCTGCAACGCCGCCTGTTGCAGCACCAGGTCTTCTTCTTGCGGGTTGTAGTAGAACAGTGCCGAGCCCGGCTGCAGGTTCGCAGGCAGATTGTCGAGCAGCGCCTGAGGGCTGAGACCGCCGACCGCCGATGCGCCCAGCGACTGGTCAACATATGACGCCTGGCCAGCCACGGGTTTCGGAATCGCGGCACCAACCTGACGCGGCGTCGACAGATTCAGACCCGGCATATTCACCGGGCTCAGCGAAATTACCTGGGACGGCGCATTCACGCGCGGTGTGTAGGTGTTCGCGGTCGTGATGCCGTTGATGAGCTTCTGGCCGGTCAGCGTCACCGACGTTCCGATGACATTGCCGACGTTCTGGATGACGCCGTTCGACGTGATGGAGAGATTTGGCGCCTCGATCGTCGCAGCGATATTGCCGACCGGCGTTGGCGGATCAATCGTGCCGCCCGTGTTTGTGTAGGCACTACCGTACAGCGCCGTGCATTCTTCGGGACTACCACACGCCCAGACATCGTGACGCTTGTCCGGGCTAAAGTCGCCGGTCTCCTGCACCCAGTGAGAATGCCAGTAGGCGTTCAGCGTTTGGGCTTAGTTGATAACTGGTCGGGCCACAGAAATGGTCGCGCTATTCCCGGCCGCGATCAGGCTACTGATGCACTCGACGTTTCTTTGATTGATCAAGCAGATTGTCGCCGGCGTTGGTGATTGGCGAATTGCCGGACTACCAGGTGAACGGTGCAATCCGCGCTGTTCGATGACAAATACAAGGAAGAGAGGGCCACTCCCGGACCCTCTTTTCAGGACTTCCGCTAAAACGTGACTGTCCTGCCTGTCTCATCGCACCAAACGAAATACCATTTTTCGAACCAGACAGGATCGAATCCTTGCTCTTTTGTGTTGAAGGCTGGAACAGTTTCGCTGGGCCACTTCGCATCGATCATTTGCACCACCCCATTAGGACTGGGATCAGTCGGCTGTCGAAGTCCATTGACCACCACGTCGCATGGACCGAAGGGTTCGTCTCCGAACATAAGGGGGGAATTTTCATCGACCCCGTCCCGCACCCATCCTTCACCCAAAAACCGCAAACGGCCTTGTTGCATCAAAGTGTGGATACAACATAGAAACAGTTCCTTTGCTTCTGCCGCGTTGCAAGTCGGTCGACGAGCACACACTTCTTCGTAGAGGTGGGCTATCGATTGCAGGCCCTCGCATCGAGATGCGATCAAATGAAGTTCTTCGTTCGTTATCAACATGTCATAAGCCTCTAAGCTTAATTTCTTTTACCCCTCCCGGCAAAGAACCACTCGGCCCCTGCAATGTCCATTCGGGTATTCCGGTCTGAGCCGAGGTCGTGGAGAACGGTCGCAATGTGTACGTTTGACCAACTGCGTTTGTTGCTTGATAGAGTGTACCTCCGGAGACTTCTCGTGCAACAACTGCTGCCCCCCCACTCAAATTTTGTAGCAACGAGAAAGCCGATGTTTGGGGGTCGTCCACATTTGTCGCTGCAGTGGAGCCGGAAGGATTGATCTGCAGCGGATATTGGGTACCCGCGAACTCGAACGTACCTGTTTTTCCTGAAATCGTCAGCGACGTTTCACCAATTGGCATGCCGAGACTGTTCGTCGCACTGGTTGCAGCCCCAATAGGAACTGCTGTACGGCTTCCTGTCGTCGTCGGCAATACGTTGCTCGGCCTACCTGCGCCCAGCATCGGCCCATCGCCACCGCCACTAAACGCCATCGAACCGATCGCTGCCGATATCAACGCACCGACGTTATTCGACGACTGTACGCCAGCGTTAATACCAGCATTGTAGGCGGCGAGTTTCGCACCGGTGATGTTTAAGCGTTCAGTCGGCGACAGATTAGGATCGTTTTCCGCGACCGTGAGTCCGGCGAGCGTATCGACGAGGTCTTGCTTGTTAAGAGGTGTGCCATTGGCCAGTTGCGTCACAAAATCATAACCATGATTCATCAGGTTCCGAGTCTTGTCGGCCATGGTGTTGTTCAACACCTCGTTCTCAGCACCTGAAACCGCGCCCAAAACATTTTGCCCCGCCATACCTGCGGCGGCGCCGCCAAGAAGGGTGGCAGCGCCTGCCGTCAACGCGTTAAGTACAGAGTTGTCATAGATAGTCGTCTGAGCAGTCGATCCATCAAAGTACTGGGTCGACATGATTTTTTCCGACCCGTCATACAATGCGTCTCGCACAACGGGAGCGATAATGGCGCTTGCAGCCCCACCGATCGCCCCACCAGCGCATCCGTTGCCCTCGGCAGCCGACAGCGCGCACCCGAGCCCGGCATGCGCCAGCACGTAGCCTGGACTCTTCTCCGCAAGGACCGAATCCTTATCAGTTGATGCTGCACCAATCACAGCAGCACCGATGGCGCCCACGTCGCTGATCACGCTATTTTCGAGAGCATTTCCGAAGCTCCCACCATAGACAGCAGTGCTAACGCCAGCATTCACGAGCCCTCGCTCTCCAATTGACACTAGAGCCTGCCCTACATCAGCCATAGTGGCCGTGCCGTTGGCAATTTTGCTGCCGATCTGCTGGAGCCCTTGCGAGCCTGCGCCCAACGCCGAAAAAGCCCCTGCGGTCAGCGCCCCAACCACGCCTGCCTCGAGCATGCTGCCGAAGCTGAGCCCGTTTCCGGAGGCAAGCTGGGTTCTGTTGCAATAGCGGAGGCTGGTATGCTGCGGGACCTTGCAGAATGATGTGAACGACAATGAGAGCGCTGAG
>NZ_JBFUPM010000033.1:0-44534 GCF_041355255.1 Paraburkholderia sp. RCC_158
ACATTGCCCAAGCCGGGGAAGTGGTTCTGCAGCACGCCTATGGCTGACAGCGCAACCATCGCGCCGACCATCAACACATCGCCGTGAGCGAAGTTGATGATGCCCAGAATGCCGTAAACCATCGTATAGCCCAGTGCGATGATGGCATAAACGCTGCCAAGCACCAGCCCGTTGAGGACCTGCTGGATGAAGATATCCATGCCTCCTTCTCCTTATATCTCTATGAACCTCCGTTCCCGCTAATACGCGGCGGTGTGAACGGCTTTAATGTGCGCCTCGGAATCACGACGTCATAAAAAAGCGGCACAGGGATCAAGCTCCCGTGCCGCTCAGCAACGACAAGACTGTCAACAGATTGATACGGGTACAACACCAACTACCGCCAAGGCCTGCTATTTTTTCTCCACGACGTCGACCAGCGTTTGCTTGCCGCCGACGTATCTGTACAGCGAAATCACGCCGTGCCGCAGATCGCCCTTCGAATCGAACTGCGTTTCGCCGAGCACTCCCCGATGGTCGGTCGCAGGGATCGCGGCGAGGATTTTCGCTGGCTCGGTTGATTGCGCGCGCTTCATCGCATCGACGATCACACCCACCGCGTCGTACGAAAACGGTGAGTTCAGAACCGGTGCGTAACCGAAGCGCTTCTTGTAGCGCTCGACGAACGCCGGACCTTCGGCCATCTTCAGCAGTGGCGCGCCAGCAATCGAGCAGATGACGTTATCGGCCGCATCGCCGGCGAGTTTCGCGAGGTCGTCAGCGCACAGGCCGTCTCCGGCCAACACTTTCACCGCGATCCCCAACTGCTTGGCTTGCTTCGCGAACGGCCCACCCGTGCCATCGAGGCCGCCATACATGATCACGTCAGGCTTTTCGCCCTTGATCTTCGTGAGAATCGCGCGGAAATCGACGGCCTTGTCGGTGCTCGCGTCGTGCGACAGGACCGTGATGCCGTTGGCTTTTGCCCGCTTTTCAAATTCGACCGCAAGACCCTGGCCGTATGCGGTCGAGTCGTCGACGATGGCGACCTTCTTTACTTTCAGCGTTTTCGCTGCGTAGTCGGCGAGCGTTGGCCCTTGCTGTGCATCAGTGGCGACTACGCGATACGTGGTTTTGAAGCCCTGCTGCGTATAAGCCGGATTCGTCGCCGACGGTGACACCTGCGCGATGCCTGCATCGCTGTAGATCTTCGACGCCGGAATCGTCGAGCCGGACTGCATGTGGCCGACCACCGCAACGACCTTGTCATCCACCAGCTTCTGCGCGACCTGGGTGGCCTGACGCGGGTCGCCCGCATCGTCCTGCGCGTCGAAGACCAGCGTCACCTTCTTTCCGCCGATCACGAGGCCCGTCTGGTTGATCTCCTCAATCGCAAGGCGGGCGCCGTTCTCGGTGTCTTTGCCGAGATACGAGGCCGGTCCCGTCACGGGCGCGGCCTCGCCGATCTTCACCATCTCGTCGGCACGGGCGACGCCCACTGCAGCGGCCGCCAATGTCCCCAGAATCCCGACGGTCGCCATGCCGCGACCCAAGGTTGTGCTTTTGCTCATGCTTTACCCAGAAAAAGAGTTGTGGTTGGCCGGGGGCGGACGGCAATGGCCGTCCGCCGATCGGAAACACTCGGCCATCTGCCGCTGAAATGCCGGCAGTGGTCCTGCCATCGCCGGATCATTTGTGTCTCACAATGCGGCGCCGGTCGTTAGCGGGGTTGAATTTATGCAGCCACAATACGTTGGGATTGCATCGATCTGCCGGAAAACAGAAGAATTGCGGCAACGGCGCATGGCAGCGATTCGCAATGCACCACCGTATAATCCAGCTATCCGCCCATGAGTTTGCGCATGCCGACTGCCGCCGATCCCGCCCGAGTGACCGATACCGCTCCCGATCTGGTCGAACAACTGGATGCGTTGCCGCGCACCCTGGAGGCTCGCGCGAGCCGTTCCGGCGCAGAACTAAGTGTCGGCATCCTGTTGTGGCCGCGCTTTCCGATGCTGTCGCTGGGCGGCCTGTGCGATGCGCTGCGTCATGCGGCCGATCGCGGCGATCAGAGCCGTCAGCTGCGCTGTCTCTGGACGATTGTCGGCACAGAGGGCGAATTGATCGAAGCGAGCTGCGGCATTGTGGTAAAGGCGCAGTCCACGTTTCCAGAGGTCGCGCAATTCGACTATCTCGTCGTGATCGGCGGCCTGCTGCCACATCTCGACCAGGTCGACCGGCGCTACTGGGACTACCTGAAACACGCTGCCGACGCGGGCATTCCGCTCGTCGGCGTGTGCACCGGTAGTCTCGTGCTGGCCCGCGCGGGTCTGATGGAAGACCACGTTGCCTGCGTGCACAGCTTCCACGTCGGCGATTACCGACGTATGTTTCCCTTGCTGCGCGTAATGACGCATGCTGATTACCTCATGGACGGCGCCCGCATCACCTGTGCGGGCGGCATTTCCGTGGTGGAACTGGCCGCGCGCCTGATCAGTCTGCACTGTGGGCCCGACCGCGCGTCCAAAGTGATTCATCAGATGACGGTCAGCCGCCAGGGCGGCTCGTCGTTCGTCGAGCGGCGTGCGGCGCTCGGTTACGTGTCGGTCGAAGATGCAACCGTGCGCCACGCGGTGCTGCTGATGGAAGAAAACCTCGAGGCGCCGCTAAATATCCCCGTCATCGCAAAGATGATCGGCACCAGCGTGCGCAATCTCGAGCGCGCGTTCATGGCCGAGATGAACGCATCACCGAACGAATTCTACCGGCGCACGCGCCTGCGTTACGCGCGCTGGATGCTCGTCAATACGACCCGCAAGATCACCGACATCGCCTACGAATCTGGATTCGCGGACGCCGCGCATTTCATCCGCGTGTTTCGCGAGGCGTACGGTGTGACACCCGGCAAGCTGCGCACATCGCGGGGCGCTGCCGCCGCATGATCCATCAGGTCGGCGCAACGCCGACCCTCAACGCCGACCGTCATGTTCCGCACGTGCCTGTCGCAATTCTTCTACTTTCCGGCAGATCGATGCAATCCGCCACGTCGACGGCCTCGTACAGTCCGGTGGACGGGTTGATGACGCGTCTGCGGCAATCGGCCTCCATGCAAACACACGAAGAAGAGCGAGTGCGGCAGTATGCGGATATTGATCCTCGGTGCAGGCGTCATTGGTCTGTCGAGCGCCTATTACCTGAGCCGGGCCGGCCACGAAGTCACGATCGCTGACCGGCATTCGGAGGTGGCGAGCGAGACAAGTTCCGGCAACGGCGGCCAGCTATCGTATAGCTATGTTGCGCCGCTAGCCGGTCCCGGTGTGGTCTCGAAACTGCCGCGCTGGCTCACGCGCAACGATTCGCCGGTGCGCTTTCGCCCGAAACTGAGCACCGAACAGTGGCGCTGGTGCTTTCAGTTTCTGTCGGCATGCACTCGCGAACAGAGCGAACTCACGACGCGCAAGCTGCTGTCACTGTCGTTCCTGAGCCGGACGCTGCTTCACGACCTGATTGCTGCCGAACCCTCACTCGACTTCGATTTCGTCCGCTCCGGCAAGCTCGTGCTGCATCGTGACGCGGGTGCGATGCAGAGCGCGGTCAAACTGCTGGAATTCCAGCGTCCGCTCGGCTGCGAACAGCAGGCATTGAGCGCCGACGCGTGCGTCGAACTAGAACCCACGCTCGCGCACCTGCGGTCTTCTCTCGCGGGCGGCATCCATACGCCAAGCGAGGACACGGCCGATTGCCAACGCTTCTGCAAGAGCCTCGAAGCACTGCTGCGCGTTCGCGGCGTGCAGTTCCTGATGAACACAACGATCGACTGTCTGAGGCCTGAATCGGGCGGCCGTGTCGAAGCCTGGAGTGGCGGTGCGCCGCTCGCGTCCGATCATGTCGTGGTCGCCTCAGGCGCGGGTGCGGCCCGGTTACTGAAGCCTCTCTGCGTCCGTGTGCCGGTCTATCCGCTCAAAGGCTACAGCCTGACGTTCGACCTGCAGCCGCAGACGGCTGCGCCCCATGTAAGCATCACCGACTTCGCCCGCAAAGTAGTGTATGCGCGGCTTGGCAAGCGGCTGCGCGTCGCGGGCATCGCCGATATCGACGGTTATTCGCTCGAACCCGATCCCACACGCCTTGCGACGCTGCGAGCAGAGGCGGCTGCAATGTATCCCCACATCGTCAGAGCTTGTCCGGGTAGCGAATGGATCGGCTTGCGCCCAGCGACGCCGCGTGGCACGCCGATCGTCGGACCGACGTGCTACCGCAATCTATGGCTCAACGTCGGCCATGGCGCGCTCGGCTTCACGCTTGCCATGGGTTCAGCGGCACTGCTGGCGCAGTGGCTGGCAAGCAGCAACGACCAGGAACTGCGCAGCACATTTGCTTTTTCGCATTGAACTCGCGAGGCGATGCGCTTCGTAACGAGCTAACTCTCGCAACATCATCGACATCGCATGACAGAAAAGGCCAACATCATCGTTATCGGCACAGGTGGCACGATTGCCGGTCAGGGCAAAGCTGCCAACAACACATCCGCATACGAGTGTTCGGTGCGGGGCATCGATGACATTCTTAACACGATTCCCCATGCCTGCGCCCTGGCGAATCTGCGCACAGAGCAGTTGCTGCAAAACGGCTCCGAGAATTTCAGTAATAAGCATCTGCTCACGATCGGTAAGCGCGTGTCCACGCTGCTCGCACAAGACGACGTCGATGGGGCCGTGATCGCGCACGGCACCGATACGATCGAGGATACCGCGTACTTCCTACATCTCACGCTCAAGAGCTCCAAGCCGGTGGTGGTGGTTGGCTCGATGCGTCCGCCGTCGGCGATGAGTTCCGACGCGGCGCTGAACCTCTACGATGCGATCGTGGTCGCTGCACACCGATCGTCGATTGGCCTCGGCACACTTGTGTTCGCCAACGACGAAATCCACACCGCACGAGACGTTGTGAAGAGCAACAGTTTCAAGATCGAGGCGTTCCGCTCACCGTACGGCCCGCTCGGCTACGTGATCGAAGGTCAGCCACGCTACTACCGTCATCCATCGCGTGCCCATACGCTCGCGACACCGTGGTCTGTCGAGACGCTCGGACCACTGCCCCAAGTCGACATCGTCTACGCCTACGGCGCGCTTGAAGCGGAAGCAGTCAGCGCGATCGCCGCCCGTGCGCAAGGGTTGATCTATGCAGGCACCGGCAACGGCAACGTCGCAGCGCACCTCATCGAGCCGCTGCGCGATGCCGTCCGGCGCGGCGTTCATGTGGTGCGCGCATCGCGCACCGGCAGCGGGATCGTGTTGCGTAACGGCGCGCAACCCGACGACGCCTACGGCTGGCTCACCGTAGAGGATCAGGTTCCCTCAAAAGCCCGCATCCTTCTGATGCTGGCACTGACACAAGCCCGCGACTTGCAAGCGTTGCAAGCTACCTTCGAGCGCTACTGAAGCGGGCGCTCCTTCACAACCGTCCCCACCGGAAGCACACATCATGCACTTCATTAACGACGACGTGCGCCGCCTCATCACGACGCGCGACGCGATCGAGGAACTGCGTGTCGCGCTGGAAGAACATGGCAGGGGCCGCGCACGGATTCCGCCGCGCGTCAGAATCAGGGGCGACGACATCATGCTCAGCACGATGGAGCGATTCGGCCGAACGCAGGCGTATGTGGCGCGAAAGTGTATTCGACTGTTCAAGAAGAGCGGCAAGAGCCCGGCCATGCTGTGCTACCACGGGCACATCCTGATGGAGAACCGCTCGGGGCTGGTGGTCGGCGCCGTGGTCAGTCACGCCGATGGGTTCGCCGAGCGGGCCAGCGCGTTGCGATTGCTCGATTGCCTAACAGGCGCTCATGCAAAGACAGTCGGTGCCGACAAGGCGTATGACACTCGTGACTTCCTGAACGATTGCCGCGCTCGCAATGTGACGCCACATGTCGCGCGCAACGACGATCGCCAAGGTGGTAGCGCGATCGACGGTCGCACTTCGCGGCATGCGGGCTATCGAATCAGCCAGATCATCCGCAAACGTATCGAAGAGCATTTCGGCTCTGGTAAAACGGTCGGCCGGATACGTCAAACCGTCTATCGCGGCATCAGGCGCGTCGACCAGCATTTCAAGCTGACGATGGCCGCGAGCAATCTGACCCGCATGGCGCGAATGCCAGGCGTGGTGCCGCAACTGGCGACGCGATGAGCCGTCACGGCGTGAAGACTGCGCGCCAGCAGGGCTGCATACGTGCGCATGCCCCGCGCGGATCGCAGGGCACACCGGTAATTCAGCGGGAAATTGCACGCGCAAGTCTCCTGAACGTAGCTTCGGTCGTCATGACGGGGCGTCGAAAAGCCTGAAGTGGATTGAAAAACAAAGATTCGAGCCGCGCAATGGCGTCGAGCGCCGGCTATGCGCGACGCGCTAATAGAGTGCGCGTGGCGGCTCGTGGGTTTGTGATTGGGGGAGCACCGGCGCGTGGCTGACGCGCCAAGTAAGCTTCGCGGCCTTCCGCGCCCCTTCCGCGCGGACGCCCCTAAGACTTCCCGATCCCGCCCGGCAACGTCAGCTTGAAATGTTGCGATGCGCGCTCTCGCGCCCCCCGTCCAGAAGCTCGCGCGCGATTTCCGCAACGCGTGCGACGTGCGCGATCGCCGCGTCGCGTGCGGCCGGCTGATCGCCCGAGCGGATCGCGCCGAGTATCCGATTCATCTCGTGAACCGCTTGCCGGCCACGATCATCCGATGCAATGGTCAATGCCCTCAGGCGATTGATGCGCGCGGTCAGCGACTGCACGATCTCCCACGCGACGCGTTTTTTTCCCGCGCTGAACATCCGTTCGTAAAACGCGGTAGTGGACTCGCGCACGGCCTGATGATTCTCTCCGTCGAACGCATCCTCGATCTTGCGCAGGCATAAAGCGAGATCGGCGATGGTCCGCTCGTCGGCGTATCGCGCGCACGCCATCGCGGCCTCGCCTTCGAGGAGAGCGCGAATCTCGTAGATCTCCGCTGCCGTGGCCGCGTCGAGTGTCGCGACGATCGGCCCCTGGTTCGGTATCGAGTCGACGAGCCCCTCTGTCTCCAGATGCCGCAACACTTCGCGCACTACCGTGCGGCTCACGCCCAGCTCTTCGCAGAGCGAGCGCTCGACCAGCCGCTCGCCCGGACGAAAATGCGCATCCAGAATGGCCGTGCGCATTTTCTCGAGCACGAGTTCACGCAACGTCGTGGTACGGCGTTCGACCTTCAGCGAGGGCAGCGCATCGCTCATCGCGGGTTCAGGCCTGAGCGAAGAGCCGCACGTCGCGCGCGTCCCAATCGACGAGCGCCTGCGTGCCGACCGCGAGGCCGCTGTCGTGACGATGCGCGGCCGGCATGCGAATCGAAATCTCCTGTTGCCACGGCGTCGCCACCGCGTAATGCAGCGCGTCCCCGAGATACGTGATGTCGCGCACCGTCACGGGCAACCCTGCCGCGTTGCGCGCATCGCGCAGTGCGTGAATGCGCATCTGCTCGGGACGGATCATCAGCGTGCCGTCGTCGCCCGTGCTCAGCGCCGGATGAAAACTGCCGGTCGCCACCTCGTGCCCATTCGGAAAGACGCCGTTCATGCGGCCGTCGCTATGCGCGGTGACACGCACCGGCAAGAAATTCGAATTGCCGATGAAGCTCGCCACGAAGCGCGACGCCGGGTTCGCATACAACTGCTCGCCCGTGCCGACCTGCTCGATGCGCCCGTTGTTGAACACGGCGATGCGGTCCGAAAGACGCAGCGCCTCTTCCTGGTCGTGCGTCACATACAGAATCGTGACGCCCGTCTCCTGATGAATGCGCCGCAATTCGAGCTGTATTTCCTCGCGCAGCTTCTTGTCGAGCGCGGACAGCGGCTCGTCCATCAGCAGCACCGGAGGATCGTAGGCAAGCGCGCGCGCAATCGCGACGCGCTGCTGCTGCCCGCCCGATAGCTGAGCGGGCATCCGGTCGCGGCATTCGGACAGATGCACAAGCTTCAGCATCTGTTCAACTTTTGCTTTCACTTCCGCTTCCGGACGGCGGCGCACGCGCAACGGAAACGCGATGTTCTCGCCCACGCTCAGATGCGGAAACAGCGTGTAGCGCTGAAACACCATGCCGATGTTGCGCTTGTTCGGCGCGACGGAAAGCAGCGGCTTGCCGTCGAGCAGCACGCGCCCTTCGCTGGGCTCCTGAAAGCCCGCGACGATATAAAGCGTCGTGCTCTTGCCCGAGCCGGACGGCCCGAGGAAGGTCATGAACTCGCCCTTGCGTACGTCGAGCGAAACATGATCGATGGCGACGACGTCGTCATAAGTCTTGCGCAGGCGCTGGATTTGCAGAAATGCAGCAGTCATGGCTCGTTACCTCATTGGTCGTGCGTTATCGCGCGCGGCGCAGCACCGCGCCCGCCAGCATCAGAATGGCCGTCAATCCGACGAGCAGCGAGGACGCCGCCGCCACCACGGGCGTCAGGTCCTGCCGCAGCGTCGCCCAGATCCGCACGGGCAAGGTCTGCAGCGTCGGGCTCGCCATGAAGATCGACACCACGACTTCGTCCCACGATGCGAGGAACGAGAAAATCGCGGCCGTGAAGAGGCCGAGGCGGATGGCCGGCAGCATCACGCGCAGTTTCACCTGAAACGGCGACGCACCGCAGATGAGCGCCGCATCTTCGAGCGCCGTGTCGAAGCTCGCGAGCGAATTGCTGATCGAGATGATCGAGAACGGCAACGCGATGATCAGATGGCCGATCACAAAGCCCGTGATCGTGCCGTTCAGTCCGATGCGCAGGAAGAACGCATACAGCGCGACCGCGAGCACGACGACGGGCAGCACCATCGGCGTGATGAAGAAGGCTCGCGCCGCCTCGCGTCCGCGGAACTTGCCGCGCACGAGCGCTAGCGACGCAAGAAAACCGATCAACACCGACAACACGGTGACGATCGCGCCGAGCTTCGCGCTCGTCAGCAGCGAGTCGATCCAGCCGGCGTCGGTGAAGAGCTGGCGATACCACTCCAGCGTCCAGCCCGGCGGCGGAAAGATCAGCCATTGCGAATTGCCGAACGACAGCGCGACGATGAACAGAATCGGCAGCAACAGAAACAGCGCGACAGCGCCGCCGACGGCAAGCAGAACCCAGCGCATGGCGCCGAGCCGATCGAAGTCGAGGAGCATGCTATTAACCTCCCGCAGCCGCGCGGGCGCCGCCCGCAAACCGCAATTGCAACGCATACAGCGCGAGCGTTACGACGAGCAGCACGAATGCGGCAGCGCCGGCCAGGCCCCAGTTCAGCAGTTGCTGCACGAGCTGCGCGATGAGTTCCGCGAGCATCATGTACGAAGCACCGCCGAGCAGCGCAGGCGTGACGAAGTAGCCGAGCGCCATCACGAACACCATCAGCCCGCCTGCGGCGATGCCGGGCATCGCGAGCGGTATGAGAATGCGCCAGAACGCCTGCCAGCGGCTCGCGCCGCACACGGCGGCGGCCCGCAGCGTCGATGGATCGATGCCGCGCAACGTCGCGTGCAGCGGCATTACGAGAAACGGCAACATGATGTACGTCATGCCGATCGTCACGCCGATCAAATTGTTGACGAGCGTGAGCGGCTCGCTGATCACGCCGAGCGCCATCAACAGACGGTTGATCGGGCCGGTCTGCTGCAACAGCACCATCCACGCGAAGGTGCGCGCGAGCAGGTTGGTCCACATCGACAGCAGCAGGATCGCGAACAGCACCGTGCTCAGCCTGCGCGGCGCGATGGCGAGCAGCCACGCGGTCGGAAAACCGATCGCGAGCGTCGCGGCCGTGACTACCGTGGCGACCAGAAACGTATTGCCGAACACGCGCAGGTACGTCGTCGAGCCAAGCAGTTGCGTGTAGTTCTGCAAGCCCGGCGTCGGCTCCAGCACACTGCGCAGCAACAGCGACAACACCGGCAGCATGAAGAAGATGACCAGCAGCAACAGCGCCGGCATGAGAAGGCGCATGCTGCGCCAGTCGCGCCGCCGGCGCGGGACCGTGGCAGGCGGGTGCGCGACGGTACTCAGGACATTAGGCATGGTGTCTCCCCATCCAGTTCGCTGGCGGTGCGGCGCGGCTGCGCCGCATGCTTATTTCGACTGCCACGCATACCAGCGCTTGGCAATGGCGTCGCGATTCTCGGCCCAGTACTTCATGTCGAGATTGATCTGCGAGGACTTGTACTGATCGGGCAGCGTCTTTGCGACCGCCGGCGACATCAGCGCTGCGGACTTCACGTTGACGGGCGCATAGCCGGTGTCGGTTGCGAACTTCGCCTGCGCCTGCGGACTCGTCGCGGCGGCGAGATACTTCATCGCTTCCGCCTTATGTTTGGCGCCCTTCGGAATCACGAGCATGTCGGCGGCGGTCAGGTTTTGGTTCCATGAGATGCCGACCGGCACGCCCGTTTGTTCGAGCGCATGCAGGCGGCCGTTCCAGAACATGCCGATAGGCGCCTCCCCCGATGCAAGCAACTGCTGCGATTGCGCGCCGCCGCTCCACCAGACAATGTCGCCCTTGATCGTGTCGAGCTTTTTGAACGCACGATCGAGATCCAGCGGATACAGCTTGTTTGCCGGCACGCCGTCGGCGAGCAGCGCGATTTCCAGCACGCCGGGCGCGGACCATTTGTAGAGCGTGCGCTTGCCGGGGAATTTCTTGGTGTCGAACAGATCGGACCAGGCTTGCGGTTGCGCGCCCGCGTACTTCGCCTTGTTGTAGCCGAGCACGAACGAGTAATAGAAGCTGCCGACCGCCGCCGGCGTCGCAAAGCGCGGATCGAGTTCATCCTTCTTCACGACCGAATAATCGATCGGCTCGATGAGCCCGGCCTGTTGCGCCGCGTAGGCGAAATCGCCTTCAACGTCGACGACATCCCAATTCACATTGCCGCTGTCGACCATCGCCTTCAACTTGCCGTAGTCGGTCGGGCCGTCCATCAGCACGTTGATACCTGTAGCCTGCGTGAACGGCTGCGCCCAGTTTTTCTGTTGCGACGACTGCGTGGTGCCACCCCAACTCGTGAATACGATCGGGTCAGCTGCAAGCGCGGGCGCCACGGCAAGCGTCGCCGTGCATAGTGCAATCAGCGGCGCGATAAAGGAAGTACTTCTGCTGTTCATGTCTGTCTCCATGGATATGGTTCGTATCGGGCAACGCATACGTGGCCAGTCGAATGCCGGCTCTTGAGTTCTTTGATTTTTCACGCAAGCGGCGAGAAACGCGCCGGCTTCATGATCTTGTTTTCCATCTCTTCCATCAGTGCCTGAATTTTTGGCGCGAACGCTTGCCATGCGCGGTCTTCGGCGAGCGCGGCGCGGCGCCGCTCGCGTTCGTCGAGGCTCGGGTAGGCCCAGATATGCACGATCTGATTCAACGGCCCGATCTCCGAAAAGAAGTAGCCGATCAGTTCGCCGAGATAGCGCTTCTGCAACTCGACGCCCTCTTCCTCGACGAGCTTCAGATACGCCGGCACAGCGCCGGTCTTGATGCGGTACGTGCGGATTTCGTAGTACATACAGGCTCCAGTTGCAAAGGTCCGCGCATCAGCGCATGACGAACGGATCGGCGATCGGTTCGTCCGACGTGCGAATCCATACCGACTTGGTGCGCGTGTATTCGAGCACCGCTTCGAGGCCGCCTTCGCGGCCGAGGCCAGAGAGCCCATAGCCGCCGAACGGCACGATCGGCGATACCGCGCGATAGGTGTTGACCCACACGATGCCGGCGCGCAATGCCCGCGTGAGACGATGCGCGCGCGTCAGATCGCGCGTGAACACGCCGGACGCGAGGCCATAGCGCGTGCCGTTGGCCAGCGCGATCGCGTCGGCTTCGGTATCGAACGTGACGACGCTCAGCACCGGACCGAACAATTCTTCGGTCACGCTAGGCACCTGCGAGTCCGAACAATCGACAATGGTCGGCAGGAAGTAGTTGCCGTTGGCAAGACCCTCGGGCCGTGTGCCGCCCGTCACCACGCGACCGCCCGCTTCAACGCTTGCGCGCAGCACGTTTTCGATGTGCTCCAGTTGCCGGCGCGTCGCGAGCGGTCCCATTTCGGTGGCCGCATCGTGCGGATTGCCGATGCGGATCGCCTTCGCTTTCGTCACGAGCCGCTCAATCAGCGCGTCATGAATGCCGCGCTGCACGACGAGCCGCGAACCGGCCACGCAGCTTTGTCCGGTCGCCGCAAAAATGCCGGCGATCACGGCGTTGCACGCGCTCTCCAGGTCGGCGTCGTCGAATACGAGCACCGGCGACTTGCCTCCCAGTTCCAGCGACATCGCCGCGAGATTCGCCGCCGAATTGCGCACCACGTGGCGCGCTGTTTCGGGACCGCCCGTAAAGGCAATGCGCGACACGAGCGGATGGCTCGTCAGCGTGCGGCCGCAGTCGTTGCCGAAGCCCGTGACGATATTAACCACGCCTTTCGGAAAGCCCGCTTCGTGCACGAGCCGCGCGAATTCGAGCAACGGCGCGGGGCCGTCTTCGGAAGCCTTCAATACGATCGTGCAACCCGCTGCGAGTGCGGGACCGATCTTCACGGCCGACAGAAACAGCTGCGAATTCCACGGCACGATGCCGGCCACAACGCCGACCGGTTCGCGCCGCAATGTGACTTCCATATCGGGTTTGTCGACCGGCAGCCACGCGCCCTGAATCTTGTCGGCAACGCCCGCGTAATAGCGGTAGTACTCGGCCACATAGCCGATCTGGCTTTTCGTCTCGCGGATGATCTTGCCGGTGTCCTGCGTTTCGAGTTCGGCAAGCCGCGGCGCGTGCTGCGCGACGAGATCGGCGAGCTTGTAAAGCAGCTTGCCGCGCGCGCTCGCCGTGAGGCTCGCCCACGCCGGATCGTTGAGCGCGAGATGCGCGGCAGTCACCGCGCGGTCGACGTCGTCCGCGCTTGCGGCCGGCATGCGCGCCCACACTTCACCCGTCGACGGATCGACGCTGTCGAAGTATTCATGCGCGTCTTCAAACGCACCGTCGATGTATTGCTGGAACCGCGGGACCATGTCAGCCACTCCAAAAATTAAACAGGCAGCCAGGCTGCTGCGTTCAGCGCGCGCCGAATGCGGGCATGACGTCGGAGACGAAGAGTTCCAACGACTTGCGCTTGCGCTCGAAACTCATATGACTGTCCAGCCAGAAACTGTACTGGTCGTAGCCCAGCTCCTCATATCCCTTCAAACGCGCGATCACCTGCCTGGGCTCGCCGATCACGAGATTCTTGCGGATCGCTTCTGATGAATATTGCGGAAACATCTCGACGTCGGCATCGGTCAGCGGCTCGATGAAGCCCTGCTCGATCGGCCTCTCGTTCTTGAACCACTTGCTGAAGTAGCGATAAAACTGCGCGAGGTCCTCGACAGCCGCATCGACTTCGGTGGCATTCGCGCCGACGAACGTGTGCATCAGCATCATCACTTGCGGACGCGGCACGTCGGGATTAGCGGCGCATGCGGCATTGAAGCGCTCGATCAGGTTCACCACTTCGGCATCGCCTTGCGCGAGCGACGTCACCTGCACATTGCAGCCGTTCGCAATAGCAAACGCGTGTGAGTTCGGATCGCGTGCGGCGAGCCACATCGGCGGATGCGGTTGCTGAATCGGGCGCGGCACCGGCGTGCTCCTCGGCCACGACCAGAATTCGCCTTGATGCGCGTAGTCGCCCTTGAAAAGCTCACGCAACGCGGGCACCAGTTCGCGCATGCGCGCGCCTGCCGTCATCGCGTCAAGTCCGGGCAACAGGCGCTCGTATTCGAACGAATAAGCGCCGCGCGCGATGCCGAGATCGAGCCGGCCGTTGCTCGCGACATCCACCATGCCCGCCTCGCCGGCGAGTGCGATCGGATGCCAGAACGGCGCGATCACGGTTCCCGTACCCAGACGAATGCGCTCCGTCTTTGCCGCGAGATACGACAGATTGACGAACGGATTCGGCGCGATGGTGAACTCCATCGCGTGATGCTCGCCGATCCAGGCGGTTTCGAAACCGCCGCGCTCGGCGAGCTGCACGAGCTCGGTCATCTGGTCGAACAGTTCGCGATGCGACGTGGTGTCGTCGTAACGCTCCATATGCAGGAATAACGAGAACTTCATGATGATTCCTTTACCGTGACTGCTGCGGGCGGCACGCATTCATGCGAGCGCATACAGCGGATTCGTTGGCGAAGTGGACCGAGCTTGCGTCAGTCAGCTCAGTGCGCGATCGCGAGTGTCTGGATCTTGCCGGCTTCCGTATCGCCGACGTAGATGCCGAACGCGTCTTCGCTGCGTTCGCGCACGTAGCGTTGCAACATCGAGCGCACCGCTTCGTCGTGCAACTGATCCCACGGAATCTGCGCGAGCGGAACGATGCGGATCGCGCTGTCCATCCATGCCGCGCCGTTGTCGATCACGCGGCCGCGATAGTAGATCTGCACGCTCGCGGGCTGGCCGCTTGCCGGTGCGCTGCCCGATTCGAACACCGCAAAGATGAAGTCGAGATGCACGTCGAGGCCGAGCTTCGCGAGCACGCCACGCAGGCTCGCTGCGTCGCTTGCGGGTTCGAGCTTGATACCCGTCGGCAATTTGAGGCCTTGCGGCGTGTCGAGCAGCACAAGTCCGTCGCGATGTTCGAGGATCGCGCCGACCTGCGCGCGCGAGCCCGCTGCGGCGAGCGCATCCTGCGAGAGGCTGAAGTTCACATAGGCGCCGCGGCAATAGCCAAGCGGCGATGCGCTCGTGTGAACGAAATCGAGCACGCGTCCGATGAGAATGATGTGGTCGCCCGCATCGACAACCTCATGCGCCGCGCAGTCGAAGCTCGCCGCCGCGCCCGTCATTACCGGCGCGCCCGTGTTGCGCGTTTCCCATGCGACTTGCGCGAACTTGTCGGCGGCTTTCGAAGCGAACACGCCCGACACGCTCTTCTGATCTTCCGCGAGCACGCTCACGGCGAAGTGACGCGTGCCGGAGAACACCGCGTAGCTCGAAGCGCTCTTCGCGATGCAGACGAGAATCAGCGGCGGATCGAGCGATACCGACGTGAACGAATTCGCGGTGAAGCCACGCGGCGATCCGTCGGCCTGAATCGTCGTGACGACGGTCACGCCGGTCACGAACGCGCCCAGCGCGCGGCGGAATCCGGCGGCGTCGAAAGCCTGTTCCGCTGTCTTGTCGAACGTCGGCTCATTCATGGCTTTCTCCAATGATCGATGCTTTTGCATGCGGCACGTCCGGTGCGTCGTCTGCATGGGCTGCTTCAGCGAGGAACGCGAGCAGCCGTTCGTTCACGCGTGCAGGGTCGGTAACGTTCATCATGTGGCGCGCGTTCGGCAGAACTTCCGCGCGGCCTTGCGGCGCCGCGGCGGCCATCGCCCGCGACATCGACGGGCTCGAGTTCGGATCGCACTCGCCTGTCAGGAACAGCGCGGGCACCGTGAGATTCGCGAGGCGGCCGACATGCGCGTCGTCCGACGAAGCGAACAGCCGGTACGTGCGCGCGTAACCGAGCGGATCGACGGACAGCAGCAGCGCGCGCACCGCTTGCGCCGCTTGCGTCAGATGGCCGGGCACCGGATGGCCGAACCAGCGTGAGAGCGTGGCATCCACGCTCGCGTCGTGCGTGTCTTGTGCGTCTTGCGCCTCGTGCGTCGTTGCGCCGAGCGATGCGGCGCGCGACATCACGGCTTCACGTTGCGCGGGCGTGCGGTCGTATACCGCGTTGAGCGCGATGACACTCAGCGTGCGTTGCGGATGCGTCAGCGCGAATTCGAGTGCGATGAGCGCGCCCATCGAATGCCCGATCACGTGCGCGCGTTCGATTCCTGTTGCATCGAATAGCGCCTTCAATTGCGACGCGTATTCGGCGAGCGTCGGCGTGGCGCTCGGCAGCGCGCTGTCGCCGTGCCCGAGCATGTCGTAGGTGACGACCTGGTAGCTTGCCGTCAACGCGTCGATCTGCGGCGCCCACACGCTCTGGTTCATGCCCACGCCGTGAATCAGCACGACGGTCGCGAGCGCATCGCGCGAATGCGGGGCGTACACGCTGTAACTGGTGCCGCCGGCCGCGCCGCGCGACGCGACGCGCTCGGGCGCAAACTCAGCCTTCATTGGACTCGAGCTCCTTCAGATCCTGATAGCGGTCGCCGATCCGATGATGCGGACGCCCGCCGATCGAAGCGCCGAGTGCAATCACGAGTTCGTCGGGCGCGGGCGCATCGACGATGGAAAACTGCACCGTCAGATAGTGCGAACGCATGCCTTCATCGAGCTTGTGCATCAGCGGAATCGAGATCGGGCAGTTCGGGCCGCCGCGCAGATTCGTGAAGCTCAGGTAGCTCTTTGCGCCCACGGCCTTCCGATAGTGATTGCCGAAGCGCAACGTATGGATCAGCGCGGACGCATGCTCGATCTCGCCCGACGTGCCGACAATCGCGGCCTTGCCATAACCTTCGATCGCATCGCCCGAACCGGCGGCGCGCAGCATCTCCGCTGTCAGCATCTCGCCGAGTTGCGGCGCGAGTCCGTGAATCTCCGGCTTGAGGTCCTCGACGAAGCCGCGCCCCGCCCAAGGATTGCGCAGCACCGCCGCCGCGCCAATCAGCTTGAGCGGCCGCGCGGCCGCCTTGCCGCCTTCGATGAACGTGTCTTCGACATAGGTGACGAGCTTGCGCACTTCCAGCTTCATATCGTTCTCCTGACGTGGGCCGCGGCCCGGAATGTCCTGCGTGATGCGGATCGTTGAGATTATGGTATTCCATCTTATGGCCCGCACCAAGGAAAACAGTATTATGGAATACCATGATATGCCATCGCCTGCGTTGGGCATGATTCCGGGCAGCCATCTGTTCGCCGACGGCCTAAACAAAAAGGCCGCCGGATTTCTCCGGCGGCCTTCTTCAACGAAGCGCGTCGACGCGTGGTCAGTCGCTTTCGGCAGGCTGCGTTTGCTGGGCGAGCGCGGTCATCGCGAGTTCGCCGGCCCGTTTGATGTGCGCGGCCGATGCAGCCGCGGCGGCTTCGCCGTCGCGCCGCTCGATTGCGTCGAGCAACGCGTTCATTTCCTGGTTGGACTCGTCGCCGCGCCCCGGCGTCGCGATGGTGAGCGCGCGCAGCCGATTGATGCGCGCGTTCAGCGTCTTCACCACGCTCAGCGATACGTGCTTGTGCGCGCCCTCGAACATGGCGTCATAGAAGAGTCCGGTGTATTCGAGCACGCGCGGCAGATCGTTCTTCGCGAACGCATCTTCGATCGTCTTGCGCAGACCACGGAGCCTGGCGACGAGTTCGGGTGTCGATTGCTCGGCGCAAGCGCGGGCGGCGTTCGCTTCGAGCAGGCCGCGCAGTTCATAGGTTTCCGCAACCTGGTCGGGATCGAGCCGCGCTACGATCGGGCCTTGCCGCGCGACGATCTCGACCAGCCCTTCCGTTTCGAGATGCCGGAGCACCTCGCGCACAACTGTACGGCTCACGCCGAGTTCGTCGCACAAAGTCCGCTCGACGAGCCGCGCGCCGGGCCGGAAATACCCTTGCACTATCGCGCCGCGTAGTTTTTCAAGCGTGAGTTCACGCAGCGTCTTGGCGTTGCGGTCGATGCGAAGGTCTGACATAGGCGGCGAAAGAAGATGGCTCATGCGGGCGGCGCGGCCGGCAGATGGAATGCCATATTATCGCTTATACCTGTGGGATGTCGCGAAGGGTTGGCGCGACGACGCTCGCCATCACCCCGCGTGCAACTCCACCGCTCTGCGCGCCTCCCGACTCAGACGACGCACCGCCTGAGGCGGCTGCCCGATCGTGCGAAGGAACGCGCGCCTCATTCGTCCGCGATCACATCCAGCGACAGGCGGCGCTTTTCCAGCATCAGCCGCGCCGCTTCGACGCGCAAATGCGCGACCGCTTTGGCGGGTGACTGCCCCGTCTCGGCGCTGAACGCGCGGCTGAATTGCCGCGGGCTGAGTCCCGCCACCTCAGCGAGTTCTTCGACGGTCAATGCGTTGCGCAGATTCGCGTTCGCGTGGTCGATCGCCTTCTGGATTCGGTCGGACTTCGGGTCGAGGTCGAGCAAGGTCGAAAACTGCAACTGCCCGTCCGCGCGCCGGTTGCATGGATGCATGCGCGGAAGGTCGCCACCTCGGGGACGGCCAGCGAGGGACCGGATCTTGCTCGCGATGTCCCTGTCCTGCTCATGGAACGGAGCGCGTCATGATCAAGCTACTTGGCATCCTGGCCTTAACGTTCGGTATTGCGGGTTGCGTCGCTGCCCAGCCGCCCTATTACGGCAACGGCGACCCGCCCGGCTATTATGCGCCGGGCCCCAGCTTCGGCATCGGGATTGGGGCAGGCAGTTTCGGTGGGAGTGGTTTCGGAGGCGTCGGCGTCGGGCTCGGGTTTTAGACAGGGCGATACTGCCGTCAATCGTGCGTCGTCTCTGGACAGCAGTCCGACTTAAAGCACGTCACTGTCCCGGACAGAGCCTCATGCGCGACCTAGCGGGAGCGTCAGTTCATTGCGCCGATAGATGTCAGCCATGAAACCGATTCTCTCGTCGGCATCACTTTGCATTCGTCGCGTTTTTTGCGCCGCGCCGGTCCCATACCGACCCTAAGTTGCCTATCGCGACAAGTTTGTCAGCGTCCGCATTCTGCAACGGAACGGACGCATGAACCACGCCATTACGATATTCGTCCTTGCCAATCAACCGCTGTTGAACGTGTGCCCTGCTGTGCGAGAAAGGAGCGAGGCCCTGATCGGCCGGCTTCACTTTCTTCCACCTGAATCGCAAACGAGTTGTCCTTTCAACAGCGCATCGAGCCAGTCGGCGAACACCTGAACCCTGCGCGACAGATGTTGCCGATGCGGATAGAGCAAGTTTATCGGCATTGGCGCAGCCTGGTATTCTGGCATCACCTCGATCAGTTCGCCCGCACGTAGATGCTGATGCACGTCATAGGCAGGAATCTGGATCAAGCCGAGTCCTGCAAGGCAACACGCGATATACGCCTCCGCGCTGTTAAGGAAGGTCTGCAAAAGCCTTGCGTTGAGAAGCAGGTGAACTATCCTGGGTAACAGGGATGTTTTGGAGAGAGTCGATGACGCAACTCGGTCTTGGTCTGGATCTGACGACAAAACGGACGCGCAAGCGGGAGTTTCTAGATGAGATGGGCCGAGTCGTGCCGTGGTCAAAGCTGATTGCGCTCATCGAGCCGCATTATCCCAAGGGTAAAACGGGTCGGCCGCCGTTCCCGATCGCGACGATGCTGCAGATTCATTTTATGCAGCAGTGGTTTGGTCTGTCCGACCCTGCAATGGAAGAAGCGCTCTATGACGTACCGCTGTATCGCGAGTTCGCAGGTCTTGACGGCGGCATGGCGCGTTTGCCGGATGAAAGCACGATTCTCCGGTTCCGCCATCTGCTCGAAACGCACGGTCTGGCCGCGCAAATGCTCGCACTAGTCAATGAGATCCTGACGGAGAAAGGCTTGATGCTAAGAGCTGGGTCCGCAGTCGACGCCACGCTGATTGCTGCGCCCAGTTCCACAAAGAACGGTTCCGGCACCCGGGATCCAGAAATGCGCTCGACACAGAAAGGCGGCAACTGGTACTTCGGAATGAAATCGCATATCGGCGTGGATGCAGACTCAGGGCTGGTTCATACAGTCATTGGGACGGCGGCCAATGTGCACGACATCACCGTTGCCGAGGCATTGCTGCATGGCGAAGAAACCGATGTCTACGCCGACGCCGGCTATCAGGGGATCGAAAAGCACTGCGAGGCTCAGGATCACGGAGCGCGTTGGCATGTTGCGATGAGACCGGGCAAGCGCAGAATGCTGAATCAGAGTGATCCTCTGGACGCGATATACGATAAAATCGAACGGCTGAAGGCTGGAATTCGAGCCAAGGTCGAGCATCCGTTTCGCGTCATCAAAAGGCAGTTCGGTTATGCGAAGACCCGCTACCGTGGCTTGATGAAAAATACCGCCCAGATCACCACATTGTTTGCTTTGAGCAACTTGTGGATGGCGCGCGGAGCCTTGCGAAAATCCTGAAATCGCTTCGGTGTTGCCACACGTTTCGTCGACACAGCTGTGGACAGGCGGCAATACGAGGTGATCTTCGCCTCCGAAATTGGATCAACGGTCGGGCTGCGAAGAATGCGAAAGATCGTCGCGCCGAAAACGACTTCTGCAGACCTTCCTTAACGGTCACACGGCCTTGCGTTGTCAGCGTCCTTATGGTCTCGCCGTCGAGCCATTCCCAGGGCGCGATACGCCCGGTGGATGGCGACGCATACTGAACGACCTGGTGGGTTGTCATGTCGTCGGGCGTGCAAGGCGTACCGTGATGCGACAAATAGAGGGGGCTCGCAACATTGATCAGCGGCAGATCGCCAATGGGGCGCGCGATCATGCCGGAGTCGTGCGGCTTACCTACGCGCAGCACGCAATAGACGCGTTCTTCGACAAGGTCGATCGTGCGATCGGTCATACTGAACGTGATGTCGATCTTTGGATAGGAGACGAGGAATTTCGGCAGTGCGGGTGCGATGATCAGCCGGCCTATACGGCTTGGCACGTCGATGCGCAGCACGCCGCTCGGTCCTACCGATGTGTGGCGGAACAGATTCTCGGTCTCCTCGACATCGGCGATCAGACGCAGGCAGCGCTCATAGAGCGCGGCGCCGTCCTGAGTTGGCGACACCTTGCGCGTTGTCCGATGCAGCAGCCGGGCGCCGATCCGCCCTTCCAGCTCCTGGATCGCCGCCGACACCGACGAGCGAGGCAGGCCGAGCGTGTCCGCCGCGCGCGTGAAATTCGCACATTCGACAACGCGCGCGAACACGCGAAACAGGTCAATACGATCCACGGTCCCTTTTCCACTGTTCGACTTTTCTGACCAGTGATGTCAGAAACAGCAGGTTTAAATGATTTTCCTGGAATATATCATCCAGCAGGGTGAGAGGCTGCATCGGGCGGCTTCGGTACTGGGGATGGACCATGGCAAACCACAGCATCAAGGGCAAAACCGTCGTCATTGCGGGCGGAGCGAAAAATCTCGGTGGACTGATTGCGCGGGATCTCGCTGCACAGGGCGCCAAGGCGGTGGCGATCCACTACAACAGCGCGAGTTCGAAGGCCGCGGCAGACGAGACACTTGCCGCGATTGAGGCGGCAGGCGCCAAGGCGGTCGCTTTCCAGGCGGATCTGACCTCGGCCGGTGCGATCGAGAAGTTGTTCGCAGATGTTGTCGCCGCCGTCGGCCGCCCCGATATTGCGATCAACACGGTGGGCAAGGTGTTGAAGAAACCGTTCGTGGACATCACCGAGGCTGAGTACGATGAAATGACGGCGGTAAATTCAAAGTCCGCGTTCTTCTTCCTCAAGGAAGCAGGCAAGCAGGTCAATGACAACGGCAAGATCGTCACGCTGGTCACGTCGCTGCTCGGCGCGTTCACACCGTTTTACGCTGCCTATGCGGGCACCAAGGCACCGGTCGAACATTTCACGCGCGCGGCGGCCAAGGAATTCGGCGCGCGTGGCATCTCGGTGACAGCCATCGGACCCGGCCCCATGGCCACGCCGTTCTTCTATCCCGCCGAAGGCGCGGACGCGGTGGCTTATCACAAGACCGCCGCCGCACTCTCGCCGTTCTCCACGACTGGCTTGACCGATCCAGGGGATGTGGTGCCCTTCGTCCGCCATCTGGTCAGCGACGGGTGGTGGATTACGGGTCAGACCATTCTGATCAACGGTGGCTATACGACCAAGTAAGCGAGCGAATGATATCTCTCTCTTCTGATTAACGAGAGGCGTTGGCCCTGCAGCAAGTGTTGGCACAAGCAACTTGAATGCAATGGCCGGCAAGCATTCCGTTGATTGCCGGCGTCCACTTCATGCGAAAGATGTCTAGGGATGGTCAACTGCGCTTCAAGTTCGATCGATGAGGCAACGGCCGTTGAATCGCCGGCCGTGACCAGAAGGCTCGTCGGCTACGCTCAGGAACCGTCTTGCAGCGGCTCCGAGCTTCGCTCGATTGATGCCAAGGACGAACGGCTCCTGCCATGCTGCCAACGGACGCTGGCGTGCCATCCCTGATCGGCTGTTCTTGATGCAACACGGCCACTCGCGAGGGAGGCCTCCTAAGCATCAGCTGCAAAAAACAGTCATTACCAGCCGAGGCGTCCTGCATTTCATCGGGCTCGGGCCCCGCCCGGAATGCCCCTTCGCGGCGATGACACCGCAACCTGCGTGCTATCGACCATTCCGTCGCGCACGTTGATCCATTCAAACGCCCACTGTTGCGCAGCCTCGATCGCCTCGTCCTCGGTATGAAAGTACGAAAGGTCACGCTCGATGTGCATTTCACTATCCGTTTTCTCATCTGCAGAAATGCGGACTAGTCGGGCGCGGGCGAAGAATTTGCCAAGGGAGAAATCCGGAGTCGCGTCGATAATCCAGCCACGGTACCCGCATTTCATGATTACCTCCGATACACAGGCTAGTCGGATTCGAAAATGCAAAGCAGGGATCCGTTTGGTCGCGGTTGATGAACCTCGTCCCCGGTCAGACGTTGACGTTTTTCCGAGCTTTCAGCATCCAATGACCATTCCGGGCTGCCCATACTGTTATAGACCTTCAGCAACCCAACGGCGAGGTCTACGCGCGAAACTGCCGATTCGAACAGGTCGCGCAGCCGAGCGATCAGAAGCTTGCCGGACGCATTCGTCGGGCTCGTCTACACCTTGACGACGAGCGTCCGCAGCGTGTTCGGTAGTGAACGCAGACCTGATCGCCGTGCGGCCTGGCGCGAGGAGCGAAAGTCCTATAGCGTATTAACCGATCCTCGATTACGCTGCCACCAGAACCAGCTCACGGCGCGCTCACGACTTCATGGTGAACCTCACTCGAATTATCGCGGTGGTCGATGATGACGAATCCGTTCGGCGTGCCCTCAAGCGTTTGCTGCACTCCGCCGGCGTCAAGGCAGAGACTTTTTCCAGTGGCGAAGCATTTCTGGACTCGCTGTCGTCGGCGACTTCGTCCGTCCCTCTCTGCGTTATCGCAGACCTGGAGATGCCAGGGATAGACGGGTTCGAGATACAGCGTCGCATCGTCTCCACCGGCATGCCCATCATCTTCATCAGCGGCAATGACGATCCCGACGTTCGCGAGAAGGTTCTCGCGCAGGGTGCCGCAGACTATCTCTCAAAACCATTTAACGGCGACGTGTTGATCAGGGCTGTGCAAATGATTATTGGCTCACCAAAAAAGGGGTTTAACCCGTAGGCGCCGAATGTGCGTCCAAAGCTCGGATGGGTCTCTTCGGAATAAGATGGGGAACAGAAAGAATGCCTGGCGGAGTCCGGTTTCTGAACACTGCGTGCGCAACTCTTTTGCTGGGTTGCTCCGGCTTGGCCGCAGCCGATCAGTTCGGCGTCCAGGTGGCGGGCGGACTGGGCGATCACCATGTCAAAAAGCTTGACCTTGGCCTCTTGTGGGATCCGAACCTGACCTGGTGGCAGATCGGCGACTGGCATTTCGCGCTGATCGGCGAGGCGCACGTGGCCTGGTGGCATACGAACGAAGGCAATGTGCACGAGAACATCGGCGAAATCGGTGTGACGCCTGTCATTCGCTTCATCAAAGGATCGGGAACGATCCGGCCTTTCGTCGAGGCCGGCGCGGGCGTGCGGCTTCTGTCGAGCCCGAGAATCTCTTCGACCTTCACGCTTTCCACGGCGTTCCAGTTCGCCGATATGGCGGGCGTCGGCGTGCAATTCGGCGGCCGCCAGCAGTACCAGGCCGGCTACCGCTTCCAGCATGTGTCGAACGGCGGTATCAAAGAGCCGAATCCTGGTATAAATTTCCACCAGCTATATCTGCAATATAACTTCTGACCGTGGCCGCGTACGGCTCACCGGTACAAGGGGCTGAGCAATGGCGGCGAAAGGCGTATGGCTAGCCCGATGGCGTCTGACGGGCTAAATGTTCAGGAAAAGCAGCGCAGCGCTGCTTCGTTCGGCGTCCGGCGAGTATTAGCAACGAGGTGCTCTCGGCTGCAGCGGGACTGAGGCCTCACGGCTGTTGAGCAAATGGCGCATCGGCGCGTCAGTAAAAAGGTCAAGCCGTGGGCCCGCCTCAACGGCACTGACCGTGAACGTACTCTCCGAGTAGCTGAGTCGCTGTCCTCTCTCAACCGGCCTTCGGAAGACCGGTGTGCGTGCTGAGCGGTCGTATCAGCATCGCCGGGGTATGTCCGCTTCGGGTCGGTTGCGTCGGACCGCTTTTCAAATTCATCGCCAGAAAGCGGCCATCGGAGTTCCGCTTCCCGGATGCGGTCAGTCGGCAGTGGGTACTCCCGACCTGAAGCTGCCGTTCGAAGACCGGCGATCTCGGCGACCGGTTAGGGATTGCTGAGCGGTCGTTCGCCGGGCTCATTGTTTGCGTTAACGGCCATTGTCCTCGTCGTTTAAACGATTGCTTGCGGCGAAGTCGAATGCATGACCCAACGCCTCGATACCACCGCCGGACATAGGCATCAGCCAGCCACCGCTCATGAGTCTGACGATCTGCGGCACAACCAAGAAGCGCTTTTCGCAGTTCTAAGCGAATCGTCGCAAACGGTTTCCTGCGCGGGCGGAACACCGCGCTGTCAATAAAGTTCCGCGTCTCACCGGGCTCACATTGAACGCAATACGACCGTCTTAGTACGACAGCCGGAAAGTCGCGGCCGTGAGAGGCAATCTGGCCTTATGCGTCACCGAATTCAAATCGGCCTCCCGATCGATATGAGGTGCTATGCCTTTGACGCGTTAGTGCGCACCCCCGTTGTCTTTTTCGTGGACCGTTTCTGCCTGATTTTTTCCTGCAGTTGCAGGACATCGGGCACGTCGACGCCCAGCAGTGTGTAAACGTACGTGATGTGCTCCTGCGCAAAGTGGTCGTCGAGCGGACCGTTTCCGACCAGCAGGCGCATGTAGATCGGCGCGTATAGAACCTCGCTCAACGTCTCGATGTTCGACGGCACGGGAATGCGTGCTGAACCGCGCCACTCTTCGAGCATTTCGCGCACGAGCGCTCGACGTCCATAGTGAAAGCGCTCCCGAAACTCGCGTAGCACGGCGGGATCAGCTTGCCCTTCGGCGATGATCTGCGCAACGATCCGGCCAGACCATCCGGCGTATTCATGGACCAGCGAAATGAGATGCACCGCGATCGCGTCGCCCGGCGGCAAATCTTGCGGCATCGGCGTCTGGACGACATGATGTTCGATGAACGCATCAATTACCACGAGCGCTTTGGAATCCCACCAGCGGTAAATAGTCGCCTTGCCGACGCCCGCCTCCTTCGCGATGGCTTCGATCGAAATCGACTGAACCGTTCGAGTCTCCAGCAGACGAACGGTCGCCGCAAGAATCTGGGCGCGGGTTTCCTCGCTCCGTGGCCGGCCGACGCCACGTGCGGCTGAGAGTGCTGGAACGGGAAGTTGAGCGTTTGTCTTCATTGAGGTGTTCGGAAGTCGACTGGCAATATCGCCTCTATCTGCCGTGCCGCGTTGCAGGCCCAAGCAGACACGTTGCGACGAGCCTGACACTCGCGCAGAATTATTAGGCTCATCGTATCCTAATTGGCCTGCCAGGTTGAGAGAACGCCACCTCTCGCCTTCCTGTCAGAATGACGGTTCGATTCCTCACAGCCCGCCCAGCGCGACATACTTAATTTCGAGGTAGTCGTCGACGCCGTACTTCGAGCCTTCGCGACCGAGCCCCGAGGCCTTGACTCCGCCGAAAGGTGCGACCTCCGTCGAGATCAACCCCTCGTTGACGCCGACCATGCCGAACTCCAGTCGATCGACAACGCGGAAGATGCGCCCCACGTCGCGCGCAAACACGTAGGAGGCGAGACCGAACGGCGTGTCGTTGGCGAGCGCGATGGCCTCGTCTTCCGTCTCGAAGCGAAACAGCGGCGCAACCGGTCCAAAGGTTTCCTCGTTGAAGATCATCGCGTCGCCAGGAACATCGGCCAACACCGTGGGCTCGAAAAAGCAGCCGCCAAGCGCATGGCGTTTGCCGCCCGTCAGCACACGAGCGCCTTTGCGCAGTGCATCCGAGATGTGCTCTTCGACCTTGCGGACGGCGTCTTCGTTGATCAGCGGCCCCTGCACCACGCCTTCATGCATACCGTTGCCCACGTTGAGAGCCGCGGTGGCTTCGGCCAGCTTCGTCGCGAAGCTGTCGTAGACGCCCGACTGCACCAGGATGCGATTGGCCGCCACACACGCCTGGCCCGCGTTGCGGTATTTCGCGGCGAGCGCGCCTTTCACTGCTGCGTCCAGGTCGGCATCGTCGAACACGATAAGCGGAGCGTTGCCGCCCAGTTCCATGCTGGTCTTCTTGATCGTCGGCGCGCATTGCGCGAGCAGTTGCGCGCCGACTTCCGTCGAACCCGTGAACGAGAGCTTGCGCACCGCCGCGCTCGAAGTAAGCTCGCCGCCTATGGCGCGAGCCGAGCCGGTCACGACATTGCACACGCCCGGCGGCAAACCGGCACGTTCGGCGAGCACCGCCAATGCGAGCGCGGACAACGGCGTCTGGCTCGCCGGCTTGATGACGCCAGCGCAACCGACGGCCCACGCGGGACCGGCCTTGCGCGTAATCATCGCGGACGGGAAATTCCACGGCGTGATCGCCGCGAAAACGCCGATCGGCTCCTTCTGCGCGAGAATGCGGCGGCCGTGGACATTGTGCGGAATGATGTCGCCGTAAACGCGCTTCGCTTCCTCCGAGAACCACTCGATGAAGCCCGCCGCATACAGGATTTCGCCGCGCGATTCGACCAGCGGCTTACCTTGCTCCGCGGTCATGATGACAGCGAGGTCGTCGATGTTGGACAGCATCAGCTCGTAGAGCGTGCGCAACACTTTGGCGCGCTCCTTGGGCAACGCGCTGCGCCATGTGCGCATTGCGCGCTCGGCTGCGGCGATTGCGCGGCGAGTCTCGTTCGCGCCGCCATTCGGCACGCGCGCGACCAGTTCGCCTGTGGCCGGATTGCGCACCTCCAGCGTCTCGCCACTGTCGGCGGGCACCCATTCGCCGTCGATGAGCATCGCCTGCCGCAGCAAGCCGGGGTCCTTCAGGGGTAGCGTGATCGGTTCGCTCATGTCGGTCTCACAGGGGATGACGGCCGACGAAAAACGCCTCGTCGGGATCGCTTGTCGGATTCAGGCCCGCTGCGTCGAGACCCTTGCGCAAGATGGCCATATCGCGCTGATACACGCGCTGGGTCGGATGCGGCAAGGGGCCGCCGTTGTAGCCCTGCAACCAGGCCTGGTACTTCCACAACATACGGTTGAGCAGGCCGTTGGCCGCGATCGGCAGGCTCGCGAACGCCTTTCGTGCCGGGTCCATTTTGTACCAGAGCTGCGTTGCCTGACTGTATTCGCCAGCGCGGATGAGCTTATGAATTCGCGGCAGCAGCGGCCCGTAGTAGGCCGAATAATTGGTGCCGCAAAACGGAATGTCCATGACCTGCGCGAGCGGGACGTACTCGTATTCCAGCGGCGAGGAAATAACCACCTCTTCGTGGAATTCGCGGTGCACCTCGATGGCCGACATGATGTAGGGTAGACCGCCCTCGGCCTTGATCGCGACCACGTTCGGTATTTCGTCGACCATGCGGCGCAGCACGGGCAGCGGAATGTCGGCGGGATGCAAACGCGAAAAGCCCCACGCGGGCAGCGGAAACACCATCACGCCGAGGTTCGTCGACGCGCAGATCGCCTTCGTGTACTCGAATACTTCGTCGTAGGACTTGGGATAGAAGTACGGGGGATAGCCGAGCAACACGAGGTCAGCCCCGCCCGCCTCCGCGAGCCGGATCGCCTCGATATTGTCTTCCAGCGTATTGAACACGGCGTGATGCACGATGACGAGGCGGCCCGCGGCCTGGTCGGCCATGATGCCGCAGAACTCGCCGTACTGTGCCTGCGTGATCGCCACCTCCGAGCACGAAAGCGAACCGACGAAGCCGTGCTCGATTGCCAGTTCGACATCATGTCGAACTGCCTTTTCGTTGATGCGCCTGAAGTCCGATGTCATCGTCGGAATGGTCACGTTGGCGACGCCGACGAGATGCTCACGCGCCCATTCGCGCGCTTCCTTTCTGGTGTAACGGGCCATGCTGTGCTCCTTTGTGCATTGCTGTTCGCGTTGCTGATCCCATTGCCGTTGAATGTCGCGCGCGTTGGCGTGCGCCTAGCGTTTGGTTTCGAATTCGATCGGCAGCGGCGTCACGAGGCCGGCCTCGATTGCCTTGCCGAGGATGAGTTCCGCCACCACGATGTCCTGCAGCCCGCCACCCACCGACTTGTACATGCGGGTGCGGGCCTCTTTCAGACGCTCATCGATTGCACCGCTCATCAGGTCCGCAAGGCTGAACGACTTGTCGCGGAACGCGACGCCGGCTTCGTGCGCGGCCAGCATGTCGCCGGTTTCCTCCAGCACTTCCTCGAGCGTGTCGCACACGATGATGTCGCTGCGAGCAACGACGGACGCGTCGATCTCGCGCTGCTCGGGAATGGTCGAGCCGATCGATACCACGGTCGCGCCAGGTATGAGCCAGTCGCCGAAAAGAATCGGCTGTTCGCCCTTTGATCGCGCCGCGGCCAGCACGAGCTCGGCGCCTTCCACCGCTTCTTGCGCCGACGCCGCGCCGCGTGCGGGTATGCCGAGATCGCGCGTCAGGGCTTGCGCAAACGCGGTGCGCCGCTCGGGCGTCGGGCTGAACACGACGACCTCCGTCACATCACGCACGCTCGCGATGGCACGCGTATGCATAGTCGCTTCCAGGCCGCTGCCGAGCACCGCGAGGCGCGCTGGTCCACGCGGCGCGAGCCTGTCGAGCGCGGCCGCCGATGTGGCCGCCGTGCGAAAGCCGGTGACCAGATTGCCGTCGACGAACGCGGCGATGCGGCTGGTTTCCCGGTCGAACAAAACGATCACGTATTCCACGCCGGGCACGGCGGCGTCCATCGCCATGCCCATGATCTTGGCGCCGTAGTAGCGGCCGCCCACCGGCACGGCCGGCAGCGTGCGCAGCCAGGTCTTGCCCGCGGCGGCCACGGTGCGCGGCGGGGCGGATTTGGGCGCAACCGGACGCGCATACGCCGACTGCAGCGCGCGTATCGCATCCGTCCAATCGAAGACGGCCCTTGCGGTCTCGCTCGAGACGAACACGGGAGCAAACGAGGTGGTGGTCATGGGAAAAATTGAGAGTGGTTGGAAGGGCCGCTCAGAACGGCTCGGCGAGCACGCCGTAGCCCTCGAACAGAAGCTCGACGGCACGCCGTCCGTCCGCGCGCGGGTCCTGCTCCGCCTGGCAGATGGCCAGTGAGATGTCGAACACGCGCTTCGCCCGCTCGCGGCGGCGCTCGCCATAGGCGACGAGCGCATCGTCGATACTCGCGCGCTGGCTCAGCTCCTCGGTGAGCACGACCGCGTCTTCGATCGCCATGCCGCCGCCGGACGTCAACTGCGGCGTGACCGAATGCGCGGCATCGCCGATGAGCACGACTCGCCCGCGATGCCACGGCTCTGCCATGAACAGGATGTCGAACGGTCGATAACTGATATAGCGTGTGCCGTCGCAACGCCCGATCGCCGCAAGAAGATCCGGCGCTGAAAAACCCTCGAGACGCGCCCTGAACATCTCGCTCAGCCGGTCTTGCGGCATATGCGCATGAACCTTGGCGTTCTCGAGGAAGAAGTAGTAGCAAAGCGTGTCGGATAGCGGCAGGCCGCCCACCGCGCGGCCGTCCGGGTGCTTGTACAGCACGAGCCCGTCGAACTCCGCGGGACGCTCCACCGTAAAGCGCCACGCGCCCTGACCCGCGTAGCTGGGCTGATACGCGTCGCCGAACACCTTCAGACGCGTCTTCGAATACGTTCCGTCGGCTGCGACCAACAGATTGCAGCGCCCGGTTTCGCCCGTAGACAGTCGATATGAAACGCCGCCGCCGTCCTGCTCGAAATCCTCGACGCTCGTGCGATAGTCGATGCGGGCGCCGCTCGCGAGCGCCGCCGCTTCAAGCACTTCCGCGAGCTTCGGCCGCATAATGCCGATCGCCCCCGGCGCGTCCGGTCTGAAGATGCGCGGCGGGCGCCGCTCGTTGACCACCTCGCCCGCATGGTTGCGTATGCTGACCGTGTCCCAGCCCGAGCCCGCCGCCATGCAGCTATCGGCGAGTCCCACCTGGTCCAGCGCGCGCAACGCGTTGCCGAGCAGGGAAATACCGGTTCCCTGCTGATCCATTCGATGGCCGCTCTCCACGACCCGCGCGTCCATGCCGGCGCGCGCAAGTCCGTGGGCGAGCGTCATGCCGCTGATCCCTCCGCCGACGACAAGCACCTTGTGCTGCGAAGCCATGATCTGTCTCCTTGAAATTTTTTGTAGTCACGTCAACTCACATGAACGGCGCGCGCTGCTCGGGCCACCACAATCCCGATTGCGGCTGGCCCATCCGGTTGCGCAGAATGCCGACGCCGCCAACTTCCAGTTCCACGACATCGCCAGGCTGCAGCCTGCGATCGAGTTCGAGCGCGGAGCCGCCGCCCATCGTGCCCGAGCCGATCACGTCGCCCGGCTCCAGCAGTTCGCCGAGGCTTGCCCACGCAATCAGTTCGTCGACGCTCCAGAGCTTGTTCGCGCTCGTGCCTTTGCCCCATGTCTCGCCGTTCACGCGCACTTCCATGGGAATCGCGTCGAGGTCGGCAAATTCGTCGATCGTCGTGATCCACGGACCCACCCCATACGCGAAGTCCTTGCACTTGGTCGGCCCCATCTGGATCGGCATTTCGATCGACTGGCGATCGCGGGCACTGAAGTCGTTGAAGACCGTGATACCGAACAGATAGGGGCGCGCCTCTTCCGGCCTCAGATTACCGCCGCGCCGGCCGATGATGTACCCGAGTTCGAGCTCGTAATCCATATGTCCGATGTAACCCGGCCACGGCACCTCCGCATCATGACCGATGACCGTGTGCGGCGTCCCTTTGAAATAACCCGGCACCTTCAGCAGGCTCTCGTGCGGCTTGTGGCCGATCTTCTCGTGAAAGCCCTTGATGTGTCCGATGAACGTCAAGCCGTCGCGGACCACGGAGGGATCGGTGGCCGGCAGCCACTTGACGTCGTCGATGGTGATCGACGCCTCGTCGGGACGCTCCCTGTCCGCACGCCGCGCCGCGTCGAGAAACCGCTCGCCCAGACCAATCGCCGCCGACATGCTGCCGGGAAACAACGCCTCCGATAACCGGCGCGCCGACTCGCCCGTTGCGCCCTGCTTCTCCAGCGCGAGCACGCTGGCGCGCTTCAGATCGACGACGCGCCCTTCCTCCGGCAATACCAACACCAGGCGGGCGACATCCCCGTCCGGACCGTTAACAGCGATGCGACCCAGCTTCATTGTTCGGCTCCAGTTTCGGAATACAGCGGCTGCACCGGCGTCTCCGGCCTGACCGCATGCATCCTCGTTAGCGACGGTCTCATTATATATACGATACGCTGCGTATCGTAAGCGAGGGTTTTTCCTCATGCCAAAAAGTGCCGTCGAAACACGAACCGCTCTTGCCTGATTCACAGCAAGCGGAATAATATGATCCGCACCGTATCGTATTAATCGACACCGCCGTTTCCTCTTTCAAAGGACGCTCAAAAGTGAGAATTCTTGGACCTGACACACTCGTTTTCGGCGTCGACGACGTCGATAGCTGCGCGACGTTCCTCGCCGACTACGGACTGACACCACAAGGCGATCGCGCCTTTGAAGCTCTCGACGGAACCGGCGTCGTGATTCGCCACAAGGACGACCCGGCGCTTCCCAAATGGACGCTGCCGACGGCCAATCAATTGCGCAAGACGATCTACGGTGTAGAGGATCGAGCCGCGCTCGATGAAATCGCGCATGAGCTGGGCAAGGATCGGGAGGTCAAATTTCTGGCGGACGGTTCGATTGAAGCAACTGACGACTCGGGATTCGTGCTGGGATTTCAGGTATCGGTGCGCCGAACCCTGACGCTTGCGGCCGAGCAGATCAACGCGCCTGGCGATGCACATCGCGGACTGAACGTGACCGGTTCGCCGGCGAACCGCGACGAACCACCGCCGCTTCCTCGCACGCTTTCGCACGTCGTCTACTTCGTGCCCGACACGGATAAGGCCGAGGCGTTCTACGTGAACCGGCTCGGGTTCCGGGTCAACGACCGCTTCACAGGAATGGGACCGTTCCTGCGCCCGCGCGGCACGCTCGACCATCACACACTGTTCTTCATCCAGACGCCGCCGGCCATGCAGGGTTGCGAACATTTCACGTTCCACATGGGCGGTCCGTCGGACGTGCTGCGCGCAGGCCATGCGTTCGCGGCGAAGGGTTACGAATCGTTCTGGGGGCCGGGGCGTCACCGGTTCGGCTCGAACTGGTTCTGGTATTTCAATAGCCCGCTGGGTTGCCATATCGAATACGACGCGGACATGGATCAGCTCGACGACTCGTGGGTTCCGCGCGTCGCGCCGGCCATCGCCGAGAACTCGCAGGAATTTCTCTTCCAGTTGCGCGAAACGTGGGCGCCGGGAGGTCCGCCTCCGCAACAGTCCTGAGCGAAACGCGTGATGCCTGAGGCCGGCGCTGCTTCATGGGTCCGCGTCTGCGAACTCGATGCACTCCCGCCGACTGGCGCACGCGGATTCGATCTGTCGGGAAACGGCGTCGACGATCTCTTTCTGGTGCGCAAGGGTGAACGCTTGCGCGGCTATATCAATTCGTGTCCGCATTGGCCCGGCGCTTCGCTGCCGTGGCGAAAGCATGCCTATCTCGACCGCGATACCAGCCATATTGTTTGTCACGGCCACGGCGCGAGGTTCGCGATTGACGACGGCCTGTGCATATCGGGACCATGCACGGGCCAGTATCTCCAGGCCGTCATGTTGAGAATCGAAGAAGGCAGGTACGTGAGCGTTCTCTTCCCGACGCGGCGATGACGACGCACTGCACGCAACGCGAGGACCTTTAACAAACAGTTTATTTCGTACCACCAATTAAAATCCGTATAAATACAGGAGACACTGCAATGAACCGGTACAAACTTTACGGCGCCGCGTGCGTCGCGGCAGGCCTGGTCCAGAGCCCTGCTTTTGCGCTTGAAAACGGCACGAGCAGCTACCCGTCGGGGATCATGACGGTGATGAGCGGACTGCTCGGCGGCCCTGGCACCTATCTCTACACGTACAACAAATTCGAGAACATCACGTCGCTGCGCGACGGTGGCGGCAACAGTAATCCGCAAGGCGCCAATGGCGGCCTGCAGGCTCATTCGCTGCGAGCGGTGCATGTGTTCGAGACGCCGACCATCCTGGGTGGCAACATCGCCGTCCAGGCTGCGCTGCCCTATGTGGACGGCACGCTGCACCTGCCTTCGTTCGGCATCTCCGGCGGCGCGCGGGGAATCGCCGATCCGCTGTTTGGCGTGCTTGTCGGCTGGGAATCGCCGCATTATCTCCAGACTGTCGAACTAGATGTCATCGCGCCGTGGGGTTCATACGATAAGACCCGCCTGTTCAATCCGGGAAGCAACGTCACGAGTTTCTATCTGGCCTATGCGTTTACCTGGATGCCGCTTCAGCAGATCGAGCTCAGCTCGAAGATTAATCTGAGCTACAGCAGCGTCAATTCGGCCACGCACTATCAGTCGGGCGTCCAGCTTACCGCGGACTACGGGCTCAATTACCACATCAACCAGAACTGGCTCGTGGGTGTCGGCGGATACGTGAATACGCAACTCAACGACGACAAGATCGATGGCCAGTCCGCGTTCGGCGACGGACATCGCACGAACGAGCTGACGCTGGGACCGCAGGTCGGGTATGGAACACAGAAATGGGGCGCCGTGCTTCACTGGCAGCATCAGATCTATGCGCGCAATGCCGCCTATGGCAACACGCTGTGGCTCAACGCGTACGTCAAGTTCTAGCGGCATAACATCGGGCGTTGCGGCTGCATCGCCCGATTTTTATGCTGCTCGTGTCTGGCTTCGCCGCGTATCGACGCGCCGCCATCGCATTGCAGCCGCCCGCTTATTCCGGCACTCGCGAGCTCGACGCCGCGCGCCTTGGCGTCGACAGATGCGCAAAGACCAGCGCAAGCACGAACAGTCCCAACGCGCAGACCCCGAACAGGATGCGTACCGAAGCATGAGCGATCGACCGCGCGCCCAACGCGATTCCAAACGACTGCCCCAGAAACAGCACACACGAAAATAGCGAAACGGCCGTGCCTCTCGCGTGCGGCGCCATCTGCGCGGCACGGTTTTGCAAGACGTTGTGAAGTGCGTAAAAGCCGAATCCGGCGAGCATGCAGGCAGGGACGGATAGCCACCAGAACGGGGAGACGGCCAGCGCAACCAGTGACATTGCGAGCAGCAGCCCGCCCACTCGCGCAAGGCGCGCATCCCTGAAACGCCGTATCAGGCGCTTCGAGCCCAGACTGAACAGCAGCCCTCCTACACCGTAGCTCGAGGCGATCAATCCCGCCGTGGACGAAGGCAGCGCAAACGACGTGTTGAGGTAAGTCGGCAAGAATGCCAATGAGCTGTATGCCAAGGCGCCTTCGACGAACGTCACCAGCAAGACCATGCGAACCCGGCTTGCGCGAAGCATATCGATCGTCTGCCGCACGAACGCCGGCTGTTTCGCCGAGGTGTCTCGCGCGACGGGCGGCGAAATGCTTAGTGTGACCAACCAACCGAGCGCGAACACCGCCGCGATCGACACAAATGGAGCGCGCCATCCCCATGACGAAGCCATGGCCGCGCCGCCCCATTGCCCCGCGATCATGCCGAACACGGTAGCGCCCAGCAGGCGCGCGAGCGCCGCCTGACGCTCGTCGTCCGGGCTGTAATCGCCGATCCACGCCATGGTTAGTGGAACGATGCCGGCGGCCGCGGCGCCCGAAAAAATTCGCGCGATACGTAGTTCGTCGAGGTTGCCGGCAAGGCACGCGCCAAGATTGCCGAGTGCGCAAGCAAACGCCGCGAGGGCGATCACACGCGTTTTCGCAAAGCGGTCGCCGAGCGGCCCTGAGCCCAACTGAAAGACTCCATAGGCGAGCGCGAACAACGACATGGTCTGCGCGGCGCGATCGGCACTGACCGCGAACTCCGTCGCAAGAACGGGCAGCATCGAATCGCACATGCGCATGGACGCCATGCTGCCGAAGCAGCAGATATAGAGCGGCCATCGCGGGTTACCGCGTGTTCCGTTCATGACTCATAGGTCGATCACCAGCTCCTGGGTCGTCGCTCTCGACACGCAAATCATGAGCGACTTGCCCTCGCGCAGTTCCGCGGCGCTCAGTACAAAGTCGCGATGATCGACCTTGCCTGACACGATCGCCGTCTCGCAGCTTCTGCAAAGCCCTTCCCGGCACGAAAACGGAGGCGTCAGGCCATGCCGTTCGAGGCAATCGAGAATCGATTCGTCGGGCTCTACCGTGTATCGCGCGCCGTTCCGGGCAAGGGTGACGGTGAACAGTTGCGGGTCGCCGCGCTCGCGCTCGTCGGCTGGAGCCCCGAATCGCTCGAAATGAACGCGATCCGCACCGATGCGCAAGTCGTGGGCGCGCGCCGCAACTGCGTCCATGAGCCCGCCCGGTCCGCAACAGTAGACATGCTCGGCGGGTTTCACGTCAGCGAGCATGCCGCTGACGTCATGCGGCACAGCGGCTTCGTCGTCGACATATAGACGAATATCTCCGCCGAGCGCGAGCAACTCGTCCAGGTAAGCCGCGTGTGCTCGCGAGCGAACGCAGTAGCTCAACTGCCACGGAAGCTCATGACGCTCACACCAGCGGATCATGCTGAGGATCGGCGTGATGCCAATGCCGCCGGCGATGAAGCGATGACAGGCCGCTTCGGCCGATAGCGCAAAGAGCGAGCGCGGCTCGCTGATGCGCAGCGTGTCGCCAGGCCGCAGCGATTCGTGTATGTGCGCCGACCCGCCCCGCGACGCCGCGCTTCGGCTTACGCCGAGGCGATAGCGTGTCGGATCGATCGGGTCGTTGCACAGTGAATATTGACGGACGAGCCCCTCGCGCAAATGAACGTCGACGTGCGCTCCTGGATCGAATGACGGAAGGCTTGCCCCATCCGCTCTGCGCAATTCGATGTCGAGTATGCCCTCAGCTACACGCGCAGTTTTAGCGACGACGACTTCGATCACGACGTGGCCTCGCTCATCCGCGCGGCCGCGGCGCCTTCTTCGTCGATCCGCTTGTTCACGGCCCGGCGAAACTGCGAGAGCGCTGCGTCGATGCCGAAAGCCAACATCCTGAACCCGGGATCGAGCGTGAGATTTCGATGCTGCGCAGTCACGATGTCGCGGTCCTCGTCGAACGCGTCGACAACCGCCTGATGAATCGAACGCGTCACGTCGGGCTGATCGAGCGAGAAATTATGCGGGTGAGCAAAGAAATAATGCGTCGAATTTTCGGTTTCAGGCGTCAGGGCCTGGCAGCCGCGAAACTCGACTGCGCCGACGCGAACGCCCTCGGGCGCACCCGTGCCCGCGGGCGCCATGCCTGAATCCATGCGCAGAATCGCCGGCACTGTGAAGTCGTAGATGTTCCAGCGGTCGACCTTGCCCGGCCACGCGCGAACGGCTTTGGCGAACGGCGGCGGCTCGGTGTCGAGTGTCCATCGCGTGATGCGTACACCGTCTTCGAGTCGTTCGACTTTCGGCTGGCTCGCTGCGTAATCTTCGCCGCCGCCTAGCGTGGTCGGATGAACAAAGGGCAGATGCGAAAAATCCAGCAGGTTGTCGCAGATGAGCAGATAGTTGACGTCGTAGTGAATGTAGCCGGGCAGCGAGCGCCATTCGGGATCGTGGACCCAGTGCGTATCGGGAATCGTGGACGGATCGGCCAGCGCGGGATCGCCCATCCAGATCCAGATCCAGCGGTAACGCTCCACGACCGGAAACTGTCTGACCCTGGCCTGCGGCGGAATCCGCTCCTGAGCCGGAGCTTCGACACACGCTCCATTGCTGTCGAATTTCAGGCCGTGATACATGCAGCGAACGCAATCGCCTTCACGCCGCCCGACCGACAACGGTGCGCCGCGATGACAACAGCGATCCATCAGCGCGACGACTTCGCCATCCTCCTTGCGGTACAGCAAAACAGGCGTGCCGATAATGGTGCGCGAGAACAGATCGGCGCCCTCGACCTCATGCGACCAGGCGGCCACATACCAAGTATTCCTGATGAACATTCTTGTCTCCCGATTCGTTATAGCGCGTCGTTCTTCAACGCTTGACGCCACGATAGGTTTGCCCGGATCATGCGTCAACCTGATGGGACTAATTCCCCTAATGCATGCCATGCATATTCGCGACCTCGATCTCAACCTGCTGGTGCTGTTCGACGCCCTGCTGCGGGAACGCAGTGTCACGCGCGCCGCCGCGGAAGTCGGGCTGTCGCAAGGCGCGATGAGTCACGGACTCAACCGGCTCAGGACGTTTTTCGAGGACCCGTTATTCATCAAGACGTCGGCCGGCATGCAACCGACGGAGAAGGCCGTGTTGCTCGGCACGACGGTTACCGAGGTCATGACGGCACTGAGACAGCGCGTCGTGTCGCAGGCCCGCTTCGATCCGGCCAGCGCTCGCCGCACCTTCGTGATCAGCATGACCGACATGGGCGAGCTCGTTTTTCTGCCTCCGCTGATCCGCCGCTTGCGCAAGGTCGCGCCTGACTGTGCGGTGCGCTCCGTGCAGGTGCCGCTCGAACAGATCGAGGCGACGCTCGCCGTCGGCGAAGCCGATCTCGCACTCGGCTCGGTGCGCGCGGCGCCCGAAGGACTATTCCAGCAACGCCTGTTCTTGCACAGCTTCGTCACGATGGTCAGCGTGCGCAACAAGGCGGTCGGCAAAACGATCAGCCGGGCGCAGTTCGAGCGCATGCCGCAGATCGTCGTCTCGCTGACCGGCCGCGCGAGCGCTGCCTACGACAGCGCATTCGACGAATACGGCATCAAGCGCAACATCTATTTGACCACGCCGCACTTTCTGGTCGTGCCGCATCTGATCGACGCACAGCCGGATCTCATCGCCACGGTGCCGCTCGAACTCGGCAACGTCTTCGCGCGGCTCGGCACGATCAGGATCGTGCCGCCGCCGGTGCCGTTGCCGCCGTTCGCGCTCCACCAGCATTGGCACCCGCGATTCCACGACGATCCCGCCAATATCTGGCTGCGCCATCTGATCAAGGAAACGTTCGACCGCTATCCGGATTTCGCGGACGACGAGGCCTGAAATCAGCCCCGCACATCGAACACCGCAAACGGCGCAGTCGCACTTGCCACGCGCCGCGTTCCCGTCTCATCGTAAAGGTCGGCTTCCACGAACGACACGCGCCCGCCGAGACGTTTAACGCGAGCGTCGGCGATAAAGTCGCCCACGTATCCCGGCTCGATCATGTCGACGGTGAGACTGATCGTTGCGCAGGTTCGCCCATGCGGCAGTTTGGCGAGCAGCGCCAATGCCATCGCGAGATCGAGCATTGAAGCAAGGGTCCCGCCCGATACCACGCCATTGCCTTGCACGGAATGCGCCGGCGCACTGAAGCGGATGGACAGCGCTTCCTCGCTGCCCGCGAGCAATGTGGCGCGAAGCGAGGTCAACGCGGGATTCATATCGAGCGCGACGTTGCTCGCTTGCGCGGACAGAAGCTCGTGAAGAAAGGCGCGATCAGGATTGTCCCGGCGCAGCGTCGGTTCGATGACGTCAGCCATGCTGTTGTGCGACGCAGATTTGCCGCTGGCGGCCCAATCCCTCGATCTCGGCTTCCATCACATCGCCGTCGCGCAGGAAACGGTTGTAGTGCGTGCCGTTGCCGGCCGGCGAACCCGTACAGATGACGTCGCCCGGCAACAGCCGCGAATAGCGCGATATGTATTCGATCTGCCGCTCGATGCCGAACAGCATGTCGGCGGTCGTCTCGTCCTGCATCACTTGCCCCGACACCGTGAGCCGCATCTTCAGACGATGTGGGTCGGGAACGAATGCCTTCGGCACCAGATAAGGACCGAGCGGCAAAAAGCCCGGTTGTCCCTTCGAGCGCAGCCAGTCGGTGCCGAGCATCTTGTAGTCGGTACGTGGAATGAGATCGCGCGCGGAGATGTCGTTGGCGATGGTGTAGCCCGCGACGTAATCGAGCGCCTGGTCGCGCGGAATCCGATACCCGCTGCGTCCAATCACGACGGCGAGCTCGAGTTCCCAGTCCGGCTTCTCTGTCGTGACAGGCAACACCAGCGGATCGAACGCCCCCGAGACCGTGGAGACCGGCTTCGTGAAGGCGTACGGCTCGCCGCTCGCAAGCCGCTCGTCCATCATCGCTTCCGCCCAACGTCGAAGGCCGGCCTCGTCGAGTCCTTCGGGACCGACCTTCGCATCCACCGTGAGGTCGACCACATGCTTGCGGTAATTCGCGCCCGTGCAAAAGATCTGACGCGGCAGATCGATCGCCGGATGCGTATGCAAATCGGACAGCGCATACCATTCGCCGTTTTCCTCGGAGACCTGTGCGGCGAGACGGGCTAATGCGGGCTCGCTCGTCGACCAGTTCTCGAGCAGCGCGAGCACGCCGCGTGCGTCCGCCAGATCACGTTCGCCATGACGCGCGGCGAGTTCGGCGAGCGAAGCCACGCGATCATTCACGACGAAGCCCGCAAACCGGGCACCATCATTTCCCACAGAAAACGTTCCGAGCGCGTAGTGCTTCACTGCTGTCCTCCCATGTATTGCCCGATCATCGAATCGTCGACGATGCTCGAATAGTCATTGTCCGCACCCGCGAGACCGAGCGAGCGGCGGTGCGCGATAAGCAGCGCGACGCCCTCTGCCGATGGACGCAGCGAGTCGGGGTTCTGCGCGATCATTGCAGCGGCGACGGGCTCAGGAAAACCAGCGACGAGCACTGCCTGCGTCGCAAGTTCAGCGCTCCCGCTCACGCGCCGGCGCGCTCGATCCAGCGCTCCCAGCCACGCGGCGACGCTGGCGTTCGCCGCGCCGCCCTGGCGCATGACGACGCCCTGCCCCGGAAAATCGGCATACGTGTCCTGCACGTTTGCGATGCATGCAAGCCCTGCCGCTTGCGCCATCGAATCGAATGGCGGCCCGAGCAAGGTTGCGTCGCCGTGTCCCGCCACGAGCGCGTCGAAGCGCTCCTTGACGCCGCCCGCGGGCGTCAGGCGCACAGCATCGGACGCGACGCCCGCATCGCGCAGCATCGCCCTGAGCGCAACGACGAAGCCGTTGTCGGGCGCGTCGACCAGCAGGTTCGTGCCGCGCAGATCGTGCAGCTTGCGCAGTGGCGGCCGCGCGATCACCGTCAACGGCGTGGTTCGCTCGATCTGAGCGACGACGCGAAAATCTCGCGGCCCCACGCGGCGATTCCAGCCGATGACGTTGTCCATCGAAGTCACGACCGCATCCACCTGCCCGGCCAGGAGCGCGTCGAACTGCTCGTCCGACGAACGGTTGCGAGCGGCATCAACCGCGATTGCCTGCGCGTCCTGATTCGCGACGAGCGCAAGCAGCGGCGGCACGAACCACATCACGCGAATTTTTTCTGTCTCCATGAATCCCGGCCGTTGTCGTTTGAATGCCCTCATTACAAAACGGACCGTTCATATTTGTCAAGCGCGAATGCGGCCGAAAACTGCTGATCGGTCCTGCTCATTTTCCCTATTGACAGCCAACCACGACTCATTAACGATACGGTACGACTCGTTAATGGAGAGAACATGGAGATGCTGGCAAAAGATCAGGGCTTGCAGCAGGCGGATGTGGACGGGTATCGACCGGTCAGGCGGATCGTCACTGGCACCAATACGCAGGGTAAGTCCTGCTTTGTGTCGGATGGACCCACACCGAACCGGACGAACCGGCCGGGGCTGCCACTTGCGCATGTGGTGTGGGCCACCGGCGAAGCGCGCGCGCCCGGCGACGAGCCCGCGCCGGCCGGTCACGCGTTCCCGTTCCATTCGAAAGGCGGCTCGCTGCTGCGCATCGTCGACTTTCCGCCCGATAAAAACTACGACGAAGCGCAACTGAAGCAATTCCTCGACGACAGCGGCGTACGCGACAAATCGGGCGCGCGGCATTTCTGGTTCCACAAAACGGAGTCGCTCGACTATGCCATCGTGCTCGAAGGCGAAATCTGGGCGCTGCTCGACGAAGGCGAAACCCTCATGCGCGCAGGAGACGTTCTGATCCAGCGCACGACCAATCACAGCTGGGCGAACCGCTCGGACAAGCCGTGCCGGATGGCCTTCGTGCTGCTCGATCTCGTCGAAGGAGAACCGTTGTGAGCAAGGCGATCATTACATGCGCCGTGACAGGCGGCGCTCATACCCCCTCGATGTCGCCGTTTCTGCCGGTCACGCCGGAGCAAATCGCAGCGGAATCCATCGCGGCCGCCGAGGCCGGCGCCTCGATCATCCATCTGCATGCCCGCAATCCTCAGGACGGCCGCCCTTCCGGCGATCCCGACCTGTTCAGGCGCTTCGTGACCGCCATCAAGTCGTCGACCGACGCCGTCATCAACATCTCGACGGGCGGCGGCGGTCCGCACATGTCCATCGAGGAACGCGCGGCGGCGGGCCGCGCGCTCAAGCCCGAGATGTGCTCGCTCAACATGGGCTCGCTGAACCTCGTGCTGTCGGAGATGGCCGAGCGCGAGCGCGAATGGCGACATGACTGGGAAGTGCCTTTTCTGAAGGGCACACGCGGGCTGATCTTCCGCAACACCTATGACGACATCGAGTGGATTCTCGAGCATGTCGGAAAGGCCGGCGGTACGCGTTTCGAATTCGAGTGCTACGACGTCGGCCATCTGTACACGCTGCAGTACTTCCTCGAGAAGGGTCTCGTGAAGCCGCCGCTTTTCGTGCAGACGGTGTTCGGCTTGCGCGGCGCGATGGGCGCGCACGCCGAGGACCTGTTGCATCAGAAGCGCACGGCCGACCGGCTGTTCGGCAACGACTACCACTGGTCCGTGCTCGCGGCCGGCAAGCATCAGATGCCCGTCGCGACGATGGCGAGCCTGATGGGCGGCAACGTCCGCGTCGGCCTCGAGGACAGCCTGTATATCGGCCGGGGAGAGCTGGCTCAAAGCAACGCCGACCAGGTGCGCAAGATTCGCCGGATTCTTGGTGAGCTTGGCATCGAGATCGCCTCGCCAGATGAAGCGAGACGGATGCTCGATCTGAAGGGTCACGACCAGGTGGCCTTCTAGCAGTCCGCAGACGGCGACACGTTGCTGGCGCTATGCGTCGGAAGCAGCCAATACAAAAACATTGGAGACGAACATGACTGATCTTTCCGCTGAAACGCGGCCCGCGCGCATAGCCGGTGCCAGGCACGGCTGGCTGTTGATGGCCAGTTGCTGGCTTTCTTCTACCGGTGCCGTGCTGATTGCGCCTGTGCTCCCGCAGATGCGACACGACTATGCGGGTGTTCCGAATGCCGACGTGCTGACGCTCGTCGTACTGGTCATTCCGGCGCTGATGATCGCGTTGTTCAGCCCGCTCGTCGGATCGCTGGTCGACGCGTTCGGACGCAAGCGCCTGTATCTGGGCGCGGTGGCGATCTACGCGGTCGCAGGCGTGCTGCCGTTCCGGCTGAACAACCTCTACGCGATCGTTGCGTCACGCGCGGTGATCGGTCTCGCGGAAGCCGCGATCGTCACGATCGCCACCGCGCTCGTCGCCAATTATTTCTCCGGCGTGCGGCGACAGAAGTGGCTGACGATGCAGCATGCGTCGGCCTCCGTCGTGGCCGCCTTGATGTTCGCCGTCGGCGGAGCGCTCGGCAGCCTGGCGGCGGGCTGGCGCACACCGTTCCTCGTCTATGGATGCGCGATCCTCTTCCTTCCGTTCATCGCGGTGATGATCTGGGAACCCGAAGACACGCAACTAGAGCAGGCATCCGCGCACAAGTTGCCGTTTCCGTGGCGCGAGATCGGTCTTCTCTGTCTGCTGATTCTTTTCGCGTCGGTCATGTTCTTCGTGGTGCCTGTGCAGATCAGTTTCCTGCTCGCCGCACGCGGCGTCACGGCACCCGCGATGCTCGGGTTGGGCGGCGCCATCGCCAATGCGGGCATTCCAGTGGGCTCGTTTGCGTTTCACCGACTCGCGCGCTGGCCGATCAACCGGCTTCTTGTCATCGCGTTCGGACTGCTCGCCTTTGGCTTTTTTGTCATCGCATCGTGTCCGGGCGCCAACGCGACCGTTGCGGGCGCGTTTCTCGCGGCGGCGGGTGCGGGCATGGCGCTTCCGCTTCTTGGAACGTGGACGTTGGCACGCGTGCCGTTCGCGCAAAGCGGCCGAGCGACCGGCGGGTACATGGGCTCGTTCTTCCTCGGTAATTTTCTGAGCCCGCTCGTCGTCGAATCGGTCGGCAGATTTGCCGGCGGCCTCATCCAGGCCGTCGCGTGGATGGCGTTAATGTGCGCCGCCACGGCAATCGTGGTTCTGATCCTGACGCTCGCAAAGCGCGGACCGAGGGAGTCGGTGCATGCGGCACAGTCTAGCCGTGTCACGCCCGTCTGATGTCCTTGGCGTCCCGGCTTGCTGACGACCATCGTCCGCCGCACTCCCCGTCGTCCAGACTGCCAGCGGCGGCGCAAAGCTCAGGAGCCGCAGAAAGACCTCACAGCAACGGTCTGGTAACGGGAGCGCATCCAAGGGGGACGTGCTCGCAGAAGGCAAAAGACGGCGTGCCACTTTCAACTGGCGATGACCGCAACGTCCGACGCTCAATCGACGACGGAATCGCTTGGGCAAGTCCAATGACCGCTGGCAGGTCACGAACGGACTCCAAAGCGCTCGCAATGGGAGATGTTCAATGTCTCATAATGGCCCACCCCGGTCCGACGTCGACCGGCCAGCGTGCTCCGGCCACAGAACGGCCTCGTCGGGGAGCAGTCGACCCACTCCGGTCAGATAACTTTCTCCGAACCGGTCATTCAGCCAAATCTAGGTTCCGCGAAGTAGAGTGCCGATAAGCGGCCGCTGGCGACCTTACCCGATCGGCCAACTGCGGTCGTTGGTAAGGATTTTCACGCAGACATACGGATGTCTGCTCCCGCCAGACAACGGACCTCAGTGCATGGTGGAGCGGCCCCCCGCTCGCGTTCCCGCAGTTTCATTCTTCTTGTTTTCCTACAACTAGCGAAAAGCGCTACAGCGTCAATAATGCCGTTTCCCTAGATGTGTCGATCATCCCGCTACCTCCTTTGATGCGTTTCGTGCGGGCGCGCACATACATCCTGCGGGCACGCAAAGACACTTCACCCCCAGCAATCTCCGTATAAACGCAGCAGCTGTATGCTGGCTTATTGCCAGACATCGATCCCCCGGACGGTCACCTCAAACTCCTCCACTTGTGGTCGCGCAAACTCCTCCACCCGGCAGCAGGACAAGGTTGTTTTT
>NZ_JBFUPM010000034.1:0-42382 GCF_041355255.1 Paraburkholderia sp. RCC_158
TTCCGGTTTGGCTGGAAGACATTAACTGCGGTCTGAGCGATCGTTTCCGGCGTCTGCTTGTGGGCCTGTGGGAGGATCTGCGTTCGCTGGACGACCGCATTCACGAGCTAGACAGTGAAATTGCCGAAATTCTGCGTCCGATCCGGTTGCCAGGCGCTTGCAACAGCTGCGTGGTGTTGGTCCGATGGTGGCGACGGCGTTAATTGCTACCGTGGGCAATGCCAGACAGTTTGCTAATGGCCGACAGATGGCTGCATCGCTCGGGCTGACGCCAAAACAAAACAGTTCAGGGGGCAAGGAGCGGCTGCTCGGGATAAGCAAACGAGGTGATGCCTACGTGCGTTGTCTGCTAATTCACGGTGCGCGGGCGATGATCCAGATGGCCAGACGACGCACCGATGCACTCAGCCTGTGGGTCATGTGCATCGCTGGCAAGCGACATCCAAACATCGCCGCCGTAGCGCTCGCAAACAAGACCGCCCGCATCGCCTGGGCCATGATTACCCGGGGAACGGACTATCAACCGGAACTTGCAGCATATTGAAGTCGTAAGTACCCAGTAGTACCTTGCACTACGATTGCAAAACAAGCCGCACGATGGCCAACAGGTCGAACCGGCGCTGATCAAACCCGCGAATGACCGAGGCTTCGAGCCCGTACAAGCGATTGGGAGTCAGCGCGCGAATAGCCCATCAGGGTCCTTGCCTCATAGAGGCATAGCTGCAACAGACCGGATATACGTGAGCGATCGATCCTGAGGCTTAAAAGGCGACGTGTTTGCAAACGAGGAGGAGTCCATATACGGTCGGTCGAGGTCGCCATCCAATTTGAATACCTAAGGTCTCGTCCGTCCCCGCGCAATGGCCGGTTTCCAGCGAGCAAATTGGCAGTGGTATTGCCGAAGGCGGCTAGGGGACTAAACCGCTCGTGCGGTATGCGCTCCGTTCAAAGTTATTGGTCGATGAAGGGTAAAACCCTCCGGTTTTCCTATGTTGGCTAATGAGGTAACAGACCGCTAGGAATGACGGACAGCCCCGCAATATGCGCCTCGCATAACCTCGCAACGTTACTGCGGCCTCAGCTCCGTGAGATTACCTGAAAAGAAGCGAAAGATTTAGAGGGCAAGGTTAGGGCATTTCGGCCGCGTCGCCCTCGGGTGGGAATCAGATGGTCTATTCTGGGAAGGAATCGATTCTCGGCGCCACAGGCGACTGAAGTGTTCAGCATGCCCTTAAAAGCCTAACCGCCGATAACAAGGCGGTGCTCGCGTATCAGCTCTTGCCCGATGGCTTCGAGTCGCTGCGGGCGCAACAGCGCGCCCAGCACAATCTGCATTTCGATTGCTGTGACGCGGCGGTCGGGTTGCGGGTCTCACGTAGAGGCCTCAAGCATTTTTGTCACCTCGGCGGCAGCGGCACCTGTCCATAGGAGGCCGAGTCGGAAGCTCATCTCAGCCTTAAGCTCGCCGTCATGCTGGCCGCGAAAGAGCGCTCGCGCGGCTTCGCGAAAACCGCTCCGACCCGGCGCATTGCGGATCAAACTCGAGCGCGCTCTGCCTGCCAACCCGCAATCTACGCCCACGGGGAACCGGGCCATCGCCCGATGACCCCAGCGACGGTTTGTTAGCGGGAGAACATTCGGTATGGCTGGCGGAAATCCTTCTAACGCGGAAGGAGAAAGGCCGGAGAATAGTTTTATGCAAACCCACGGCGGCCTAGCAAAGATGCTCGATACGCCCGCCTTAAACTTGACATAACATAAATTATCAACCGATTTGACAGGGCGCGGCGCTATAATCCATCCACCTCGACCTTGTCGATTGCCGCCCTCCCCAGGATAATTTGGTTTCGAGCGCGATCATCGGCGCCCATCCACTTAAACGAATGACCAAAGATCCAGATACTCCCGTATGGGCAGAGGACTATCGCCACTGGTTCGCCGAACTCAAGCAGCGCGTCGAGCGCGCGCGGCAGCGGGCGGTCGCCAGCGCCAATCGCGAACTGGTTGCACTTTACTGGCAGATCGGTCGCGACATTCTTGACAGGCAGCAAAAACAGGGCTGGGGCGCGGCCGTTGTCGACCGGCTTGCGCGCGATCTCAAGATAGCGTTTCCGGACATGCGCGGCTTCTCGCCGCGGAACCTCAAGTACATGCGTGCGCTCGCGCAAGCCTTTCCGCAGCCGGAATTTGTGCAACAACCCGTTGCACAATTACCGTGGTCGCACGTAGTGACGCTGCTCGACAAACTGGACGACTCCGCGCAGCGGCTCTGGTATGCGGGAAAATCGCTTGAGCACGGCTGGTCGCGCAGTGTGCTTACCGTGCAGATCGAGACCGCCGCCCACTTCCGTGCGGGGAAGGCGATCACGAATTTTGCCGACCGGCTGCCTCCAGCGCAATCCGATCTCGCACGCGATGTGCTCAAGGACCCTTATATCTTCGACTTCCTTGGCCTGACCGAAAGCGCACAGGAGCGTGACATCGAGCGTGCGCTCACCCAGCACATCACGCGTTTCCTGCTTGAACTCGGCGCGGGGTTCGCTTTCGTAGCGCGTCAATACCGTCTGGAGGTAGGTGGTGACGAGTTTTTATCGATCTCCTTTTCTACCACCTGAAGCTGCGTTGTTACGTTGTTGTCGAACTGAAAACCACGCCGTTCAAACCGGAGTACGCGGGCCAGTTAAACTTCTACCTCTCGGCTATCGACGCGCAGGTGAAGGCACAGCAGGACCAGCCGACCATCGGTCTGCTGCTGTGCAAGGAAAAGAACCGGCTCGTGGCGGAATATGCGTTGCGCGGCGTAGCCAAGCCAATGGGCGTCGCCGAATACCAGTTCATGCGCGAAGTACCGGAATCACTGGAGACGGATTTGCCCACCATTGACCAGATTGAGGCGGAATTACGGCCGGATCTTCCTGATCCAGGTACGTAGGAGTTGTCAGCGCCCCGCCCTCGTCTCAAACCAACTGCCGGGCAACTGCCGGTCACCGGATCAGAAAGTCGTTCGCGACCAGCCACAACGGCTCATCGGGTCGCGCCAGTAATTTTCTTTGTGCGACCGCGACGATGCGGCCGCGGCCGTTTTCAAATGCTTTGAGCGTATGCGCCGGGTCGGCGCTACGCGATAACCAGAAATGGTCTTCGAGTGCGTCACGCGCAATTGCGCCTTCGACCTCGCGGCCGCGAATCGACAGCATGAAAACCACGGCGCGTCCGTCCGGCGAGACGGCGGGCGAGCGATCAGGAACTTCCATGACGTAGCTCCACGATATAATTCGCGGTCTTTGTAATCGTACTGCGCCGCTCAGCAATAAATCTACCAGAAGTTGAAACCAGCACAATCGTCGATGATGCAACCGTCCCGCTTCACCGTTATCGCTTATTGCTAACCGGGCGGTAACGTTCGTTTGGCTATTTTTCCAGGCCCCGCACGTTGCAGACGGGGTTGGATTTTGGGAAGTGGTAACCGGTGTCGACGGCTAGTTGGGTATTTAGGTCGACATTCTTTCCTGTGGTGAGCTTTTCGGGGCGAGCATATGCCACCTTGGCGCCGTCATGTTAAAGGGTGTACGACGCATTAGTTGAGAGGATACCCATTTGCTCAGAAAGCGGACGGATCTTGGGTGATCTCAATGAAACGACGCGAGGTGGCAAAGCATGCGGCGAGCTATCTGCGATGCGATGCGCGGAGCACGTGTCGCTGTAGCGCGAGATGCTGCCAGTTCGGACAGAAGCTCGATAAAAAGGTGCTGGTCCAAATGCGAAAGCAAGCTGAGACGTCTCGAATAGGAAGGATATCTTATCGATCCGACAGGTCCGGATTCCATACGGCGGGCGCAGCGACCTCCTGGGGCTGAGCTCCCTCAGATCCAACTTCTTCCGAATGCGATGCCTAAATTTTATGTCCGAAATTGTGGTTGCGGCGCTCCTGAGTTGCTTGAATCCAAGCATCACTTTCGTTCCCGATTTGACGCGATGATGGTGCTGTCCGATCACGTTATTCAGACATTCCGAGGGCCGGATCTTCGTGTCTTCAGGAGGCTGAGCATCGGCCTTCATCTCGCGCACCGCGCGGTGCGAGGCAGCATAGCGATCGAGCGCGGTGGTCTCCGGCGACTGGCGCCGATGCCTAATAGCCTTGCTGAAAAAGACTTTGGCCGCGGCCACGTCGCGCTTCGCCCTGAGCATGAAGTCCACCGTCTGGCCAACACAATTCACCGCCCGGCTTTGCTGCAAATCCTCAGGCAGGTCTAGTCGACGCGCCACGAGCGACCGGCTGGCTTAGCAAAGCGGTTCCAGCGTTTGACGAACTCGGGCGTATAACGTCTCACCCAGCGCAGGATCGTCGTGTGAGCCAGCGATAACCCCGTTCGGTCATCATCTGGACAAGATCGCGCAGCTGACTTTTTAGCGCAGATACCAGCGCACACAAAGAATGGTCACCTCACGGTCGAAGTTACGGCCCCTGAGTAGTGACGTGCCATGGACTTGGACGCCAAATGACAGCAGCGGTGAGGTATCATCATTCTCATCACTCACCACAGGACCCTCAAATCTGATGTCCGTAGATTCCAGCTGGGTCAGCCAGATTGAACGCGAATGGGCGCAACTTCGCCAGAGCGACGCTTCGCTCGACGTAGAAAGATTTTTCCGGCACGTTGTGTCAGCTAACAAGGTTGGGTTCCTTTCGCTTGAATCCATCGCCGCCATTGCGAATGGCCTGCTCACAAGCGCCTTGCCGGGCGCCCCTTATCTCGGCCGGCAACTGCTTGAGCTAGTGGGCCCTGGCCGGCACCCCTCCCTTCGGGTCGCGCTTGCACTGTCTCTTGTCACCGAGACAGGCGGGCCTGCGGATTACGAAGGCGGACACGTCATTCTGGGGGATGTGCTTAAGGACGATACGGCGAGCGACCCCCTGCGCGGCATGGCGGCAGCAGCTCTTGCGGACAGTGCGCGGCTTGGTCGCGGCATGGACCCCGACCTCGAGATGGCCAAGGGCATGTACGCCACGGCGCTGGAGCTTGGGCACCGGGCGGCCGCGTACAACTTGGGCTTGTACTGGGAGGGTCACTGGGACAGAAGTGCTCCCGGCGACCTCGTCCCCGACTGCACAAAGGCAGCACAGGCATACAAGCGTGGTGGTTCGCACGCAAAGTGCGCCGCCCGTCTGGACGCGTTGCGAACCCGCTCGAGGTAAGCCATGCCAATCGCGCGCGCCGACGCGACGAAAAGCGAGCTCGGTGCGCTCGCTTTCACAGTCGCTTAAGCAGCCGCAGCTTCGGGCTCGACCGCGACGTTCGTCGTCGCGTGCACCTTTTCGGCGTCGACCAACTTTTTCGCCGGTGCGTTCTTCGCGACCGCCGTCTTTGTCGCGGGCTTCTTCGCAGCAGTCTTCTTCGCCGCCGGGGCCTTCTTGGCAGCAGCCTTCTTGACTGCCGGTTTCGCATCGGCCGCAGTGCTTTTGCCATCAATCAAAAACTTGCTGCGGTCCTTGGCACCAGCCAGCCACGCCGGAGCCGGACCGCGACCGCTCCAGGTCGCGCCGGTCTTGGGGTCACCGAAAAGCGCAGGCTGCGGTCCACGCACGTAGTTACCGGCGGCCTTTGTTCGGCTTGCACCCTTCGACGTCTTCTTGGCGGCAGCCTTGGTTTTGCCCGCAATCCCCTTGGTCGTAGCTACTGTCGCTGGAGCGCCACCTGCAATCAAGAACTTACTGCGGTCCTTGACGTTAGCAATCCAGGCCGGGGGACGGGCATGGCCACTCCACGTTTCACCTGTTTTTGGATTCAGATACTTGGGGGGCAACTTTCCCTTAGTCTTGCCGGTCACTTGCGCCCCGCGATTTGCAGCTTTGGCACTCCGTTTGGGTCCGGGTTTCTTGCGACCAGCATGCGCATCAATGTCAGCAGTCGTTAGACCGTGCTCTGCCATCAACTCGCGAATCTTTTCCATGACGCCCGCCGATTGCTTCGCAATCAGCGCATCCGCCTTTGCCTTCAATTTATCGATCCTTGCCTGGATTGCGTCCAAAGTCGTTGCCATCAGGTGGCCTCCTCAATGAATGTGGTCGCAATATGCCATGATCGCGCTTGAAAACGCTAGCGCATTTAGCAGAGCGGCTGGCCACCACCTAGGGCGACCAACTGTAACCATTCTGTGGACAGCGTTACGCCGCCCGAATTCCCGTCACCGTGCTCAACTTCTGAGGCCGCCGCTTAGCGCCCCGTAGAAACGGATGTCGTTGAACACAGGTATATGACGATGCGTCAAAATCAACTGTCGAAGTAAGTAACTTTGAATTCCGGTTTGTCATACGTTGGCGCTAGCGGCAGTCGAGCCTGTTGGGTGCTCGCCACAGCCGCTCGTACATTGCATTCGGAAGTTGGGTGGGCTAAACCGAAAAGCACGCACTACGATTGCTCCTGATACTTTCAGCGGAGACAAGTCGTGCTTCTTTATAAATGAATTTTCCCGACGCTTCACGGACGGCAAGCAGGCCGTCATGCGGTACCTGACTGCCAGGCAACGCCCAGACCAATTCGATTTCAATGAGCACGCGCACATTCCTTCTACAGGTTAGATGCCGCGCCTCTCTGGCTCAGCAAAAATCGAAGAAACCACATTGAGCTTGAGCGCTCCTTCCAGCGCAATCCGATAGTGCGATCAGCGTCCCAGAAAGAGCGCGCTTTCCTTCACGGAAAACTTCTCGGACCAGGCAATGATCTGCGGTTCCAGCGCCAGCACGGCATTCACCGTAGCCGGCAGATGGCGCAACTGCCGCACATAGTCGGCTTCCTGCTCCGCGCTCACCGTACCGCAAACTTTCCCCGACGTGGCGGCAGCACGAACAACCCGACAAGCTCCGACAACCCGCTCCGGATCGCCGTCACTTGCCAATCAGGGTACCAATCATTGCTTCGGTGCTGTAACGATTCACTAACAATGATAGTGACTCGCAGCAGATCGCCCATGCGCTCGTCACGATTCACTCCAAGCGCTGCCCGCGACTGCAGCAGAACGCCGCCGGCCAGCCGGCTGCCTGTGATGGTCAACTGATCGACGGCACGCCGTACCGCACACGCGGCGCGGTTGGCCCCTTGCAATGCCTACACCTATGTGCGCCTTGCCGGGGCAGGACAAAATGTCCAGCAGACTGCGCAGGTTGAAGCGGTGATTCCAGCAGTAGTTCCAAGCTGCTGGCAATACCCATGCCCTCGGCTGGCTACCCGCTGTTCTTCATCGCTCATGATTGGGTTTCATCAGGTCCGCTTCGGCGTCGCCACGTTCGAGGCGATCGGCACGACAAATTCACATTGGAAGGGTCGGCATACTTCGCGCGCGGCGCGGCGCGGCGTGGCGCGAGTCCGAGGGGCGATGCTTCCTGCGCCGACCCCTGCGTGCTGTAGAGGATGAACCGCACGGTAAGCTCAACTTCCTAGCCTCACGCGTAGCGCCATTCAAAACCCTTTTCGACGCGCCGCACGGTCCCCGCCGATGTCTCGGCAAAATGCGCGGCAAACACCGTCGCGCCCGTGTCCGCTGCATGCACGAGCAGACGCTCGCGCGAAGCGCGGGCCTGATCCTGATCGAGACAGAACATTGAATTCCATTCCGGCCGATGCACTTGCACCGCGCTGTGCATCACGTCGCCGGAAAAGAGCGCTGTCTCGCCACGTGAACGAAGCTCGATGGCCATGTGACCGATGCTATGGCCGAAAGTCGGCATGAAACGGATGCCGTCCAGAATCTCCGCACCTGCATCCGGCACGGCAAGCGCCTGACCAGACTCGATGACCGGGAGCACACTGTCGTCGAACAGCATCCGCCGCGATGCGCCTTCCGGCGTAGCGAAGAAGTCGCATTCGCGCTCGCCGAACACGTACGTCGCGTTCGGAAAGACGGGCGCCCAGCGGCCGTCCTTCCAATGCGTGTTCCAGCCAACGTGATCGACGTGCAGATGAGTGAGCATCACGTAGTCGACATCCTCGCGCCGGAAGCCGGCCGATTCGAAGCGTTCGAGCACGGGATTATCGAGCTTGTCGAAGAGCGCGCTGAACGGCCGGGACTTGCCATTGCCGATGCCCGTATCGACGACCATCGTCACACCGCCGACTTCCACGACCCACAGATGCGTTTTCAACGGCACTCGCGCGTTAGTGAGATCCAGACTTTCGGTGGCGAAGCGTTCCTCGAGCTCGCGACCATCTTCATCGCTCCACGCGGGGATCAACAGGTTCGGCGCGAGCGCGAACCCGGTTTCATCGACCCGCGTGATGGTCGCGGAGCCGACGTGATGGACTTGTGAGGCGGGTTTCATGGCAATCCGTTCTCTTCGGTTCGAATGCAGGTTTTAGCACGTGTGTCAGTGCGCGTTTCACTCAGCCGTCGCAGCGCGAACGCGCCGGGTCGCCACTGCATAGAGTAACGCGCTGACAAGCGCCGACACGCCACCGACCAGCGCCAGCGCGTTTCCAAGACTCGTTCCCGTGTGCCCCAGCCGTTCGTTCAGGTAACCAACCGACAGCGGGCCCACGCCGCCGCTGATCGCATTGGTCATGAAGACGAGCAGCGCGAGGGAACGGCCGCGCATGCGGTTCGGCACGGCGATTTGCAACGGCACGGGTGCAAGTCCCATTGCGATGCTGGCGGTAAAAGCGCTGACGCCATAGAGCACGATGGCAAGGCTGCTGCTCGCGACGAGCGGCATCGCGATGGCGGCGGGCACGAGCAAGGCAACGGCGCACGCGGAGAAGCCCAGCACTTTGCGCAAGGTGGTATCGTCGGTCACGCGCGTTGCGAGCATTCCCGCGCATGCCACGCCGAGAATACCGCCGACCATGTACGCAGGTGCGGCCATCTGTCCAACGGCTTTCGGCGCGAGGTGGAAATGGCGCATCAGCAAGGTCGGGAACCATGCGGCGTGCGAATAGAACAGCGTGATCAACGCGATGTAGGCCGCAAAGTAAGGCACGCAGAAGCGATTACGCACGAATAGTACGGCGAGCACGTCGCGGAGCGACGGCATCTCGTCCTGAGCATGCGCGCCATGCATGCTGGTTTCGAGCCGCGCCGGTTCGCGAACCGTGAACGGGACAAGCGCGGCCAGCAGAATGCCGGGCAATCCCACGGCAACAAACACCGCTTGCCACGGCGCAAAGCCGTGTGCGCTGAGCCACGCGCTGCCGTCGCCCGCAGCTGCCGCCGACAACAACATACCGCCGCCGAACAGCGCAGCGCCGCCGCCGACGTATGGCCCGAGCATGAACACGCTACTCGCGCGCGCGACGCGGCGCGGCGCAAATATGTCGCTGAAGATCGACAGCGCTGCGGGACTCAAGGCGGCCTCGGCAACCGCCGTTCCGGCGCGGGCGAGCAGCAGTTCCGTGAAGTTGGTCGCGAAGCCGCACGCCATTGTCGAAATCGCCCAGATCGCGATGCATGCGGCGATCAGTTTCACGCGGTTGCCGCGATCGACGAGCCTCGCGACGAACACCCCTGCCGTTGCGTAGCACATCGTGAATGAAAATCCTTGCAGCAGGCCGATCTGGGTATCGGTAAGCGCGAGCGACTGCTTGATCGGCTGTACGAGAATGCTGACGACCTGGCGGTCCAGATACGAAAATGCGAAACAGACGAAGAACAGCAGCACGACATACACGGGATGGCGCACGCTATCGAAAGACCCGGTATGTGCAACGACATCGGCGGGCTGGGTTGAAACAGGGTGAACGTTCATGCGCGGTCTCCGGCGTGGGTGGACTTGGCTCAATCGGCGTTGACTGATGCAGCGAGTAGCGCGATGCAGTCGCCGGGTTCCACCCGTGCAAAGGTCCGCATGCAAATGACCATGCCGTCGCTGCCAAATGCGATATCGGCCGGCGCCTGCCACGGGCGGTGCGGATCGTACAGGCGCCCCGCGAGCTGACCCTCGCGCACGTGACCGCCGAGTCTGAAGGCGGGTTCGAATACACCCGCAAGCGGCGCGTACACGTATGCACGCGCGCCTTCTACGCGCAGAAAGCGCGTTTTGCCGGCCGGCGCCGCCTGTGTGTCGGAGACCACACCGAGCCGGACCAACACGCGCTGCAAGCCGCTTTCGACAATCGCCAGATTCGCCGCGTCGCAGCCCGCATGTCCGCCGAACTCGCCGCACAGAAAAAGCTTGCCGTGCCGTTCGGCTGCCGCGGCGAATGTGCGGTCTTCGCCGAGCAGGTCCATGATCATCGTGTTCGGCGCGCCGAACTCGCGCACGAGGTCCATATACAACGCGTGCCGCTCGCCGTCGGCAGGCGGCGACGCGAGCAGCGTGGGCGCATGCTCGAACGACGCGCCGCCGGCATGCAGGTCGATCACGACATCGGCGCGTGGCAGGAGTTCGCTTTGGACGTAGTGCGCGATCATTTCCGTCGGCTGGCCGTTTCGGGCGCCGGGAAACAGGCGGTTCAGGTTGCCGCGGTCGATCGGCGACGTGCGCGTGCCGTTGATGAAGGCCGGGAAGTTCAGGCCGGGTATCACGATCAGGCGACCGCGTATGGTCATCGACGGCATGCGCTGCATCAGCTTCATCAGCGCAACGGGTCCTTCGTATTCGTCGCCGTGATTGCCGCCCGTCAGGAGAACGGTCGGGCCCGTACCGGCACCAGCGTTGAGCACGGCAAGCGGGATCGGCACATGGCCGTATGCCGAGCGGTCGTGTGAATACGGCAGACGCAGTGTGCCGGTCTGGAAGCCGGAGCGTTCGAAGTCGATATCGGTAGCGATGAGCGAAGCAGAAGTGCACATGGCGCGAACAGTAAAGAGCTTGGGGTGCCTTTACTATCGGTGACGAAAAAACGTCCGGCCAATGCCGTTTTTTGCGCTGGGCGATGCCTTGCAGGCATCGCTTGCGGGCCGCTATGTCAACAGGTCCAGAAAACGCTGCAGCGTGGGATTCGCTTCGTGCGCCGCCTCATGTGCGACGAAGCAGAATTCGAGCGGCAAGGAAATCTCCAGGTCCAGCAAGTCGACGAAACGCACGCGCGCGGGCGGCCTGTCGCGATTCGCGGCATTGACGATGGCCGCGCCCATCCCCGCCGAAACCAGCGAAAGTATCGCGGTTTCCGTCGACGCCTCTTGTCTGATATCGAGCGTGAGCCCGCGTTCGGCGCAGGCGGATAGCAGGCGATCGTAGTAAGCGGGATAGACGCGGCGCGGGAACGCGATGAACGGACTGCCGGCGAGTTCATGTGCGCTGACCGCGCCGGCGCCGCCGTGCGGCCAAGCTTGCGGCACGGCAAGCACCACGCTTTGATCGAGCACATGCAGGCTCGCGATGCCTTCCGGCAACGCGCCGAAGCGATAGCAGAAGCCGCCGTCGAGCCGTCCCGCGGCGAGCGCGTCCAGTTGCTCGGGCGTATTCATCGGCGTGAGTTCGAGGGCGACATTCGGTGCTGCCTGTTCGAAAGCGCTCAACGGGCTCGAAACGGGGCCGCTCCACACGGCGTTTTCAACGAAACCGATGCGCAGATGACCTTGCACGCCGGATGCGATGCGCCGCGCCAGCCGGTTCGCGGCGTCGACACGCGCAAGGATCTCGCGTGATTCCGAGAGATACGCATCGCCGGCGGGCGTCAGCTTCAGGCCGCGCGGCGTGCGCTCGAACAGCGCGGCGCCGACGGCGTCTTCGAGATCCTGTATCTGGCGAGAAATCGCCGGTTGCGTGACGTGCAGCTGCTCGGACGCCGCCCGTACGCTGCGCAACTCAGCCACAGCGATGAAATAGCGAAGATGCCGAAGTTCCATGCTCGTTCCAGCAGATCAGATTGTCAGCAATGATCGCAGAATTGCGCCGCGACCCCCTGTGCAGCGCGGCACGGCGCAATTTTTCTCGTCGGCGGGCCATAGGCCGCCGGAAACTTGCTGCCCTGTTGCCTTCTGCGGGGAAACCGAATTCATTAGAGGTTGCCGTGCAAATTCGGAGAGCTAGGTAACATCGGTATCAAGCCGACAGGCGAACCCGTGGATGTGTCCCTTTCATTAGTCACCGGTTGACGCAGTCCCGGGACCGCCGGCCGAGCGACGCTGTTCGAGTTCCGCGCGGGTCCGCTCGAGCTCGGCGAAAGTATGCCGGATTCGGCCCGACCCGCGCGGCGCGCGCATCAGTCGAAAATGAGCTGAACTCGAGCAGCCACACGGTGTACCTTCTTGACGGCAGTGGCAATGGTGCCGACAAGCGTATTCAGCAGTTAGGCGGTCTCTTTTTTGGCGGCGCCCTTCTTGGCGGCGACGGCATCCACGAGATCCTGTTTGTTCATTACTTATCCTGCAGAGGAAGTAACGAAGTTGCCACCCCACCGGATCCGCCGTCGTCCGTGCAGTCGGCCACGGCCGACGTCGGGATGTTTTTCCCTTTGCCCGCACTGGGTTCGTAACCGCATGACGGCGAGCGCCTCTGCGGTTTAGCTTTGCCTGGATGAAAAGCCGCGGCGTCGTTCAAGCGGCGACGCCGATCGTCGAACAGGCGCGACACGTCAGCTGGAGCCTCAGAGTTTCGCCATTGTGGCCGCTGCTGGCCCACCACAGCCGGCTACCTCTGCAGGAAAAACCGGTCACCCGGCCGGCGGATCTCCAGAAATGAAGGGGCGGATAGTTGTGGCTATCCGACCCTTCGTTTCCGGACACTTTGGCCACGGTGCCTGTTTTGCTCACACAACTTAATTTTGTTACTACGGCCCGCGCGGCCCGTCGATGGTGCCGGCTGGTTCCGCTTCATAGACTTTTTCGGGCAAGGTAGCCCACTGTGGGGCGGCGCCAGCCGCAAGGTCCAACCCTGTGGGGCGCAAGCTGAGGTGTCGCAGCTTTCGGGAGAACGGCGTCGCCTGCTTCCATCCAAACCAAGCGCAAGCGCGGAAGCGGTCCGTTACGATTTGATCGCGCACGAGGGCCGGCCACGAAAACATCCCGGCTTCGTTCCCGTCCGCGCCGATTGGCGGACGCCCGCGGATCGGGTAGGGTGACGGCTTCGCCTCCCCACCTCTGCAGGAAAAATAATGAATAAGCAGGAACTGATTGATGCGGTCGCCGCGAAGACCGGCACCACCAAGGCGCTGGCCGGCGACACCCTGGATGCGCTGATCGGCACGATCACCACCGCGGTCACGCAGGGCGACACCGTGCAGCTGGTCGGATTCGGGTCGTTTTCGACGGGCGCACGTGCCGCACGGGTCGGCCGGAAACCGGCGACCGGTGCCGAGATCCAGATTGCGGCGGCGAAGACGGTGAAGTTCACGGCGGGCAAGGCGTTCAAGGATGCGGTGAACGACGCATGACAGCGGACATGCTTTTCCCGACGGTCAACTTCACGGCCGGGAAGACGTTTAAGCATGCGCTTTGCGGAGTCCGACGCTGAGGTTTGATTCCGCCGCACCAAGATTTGGATGCAGAATTGTCACCATCAGACGAGTCGAGCCCATGCACGAGACGCGGGATCTGCGCCTATAATGGGCTTGTCTTATTAAGTATCGAATTCAATCAAGATGCCGCAGGTCAACCCCGAAATCCTCGTATGGGCTAGAGAAACTGCTGGCCTCGGCATCGACGAGGCCGCCAAGTCGCTGCAGCTCGGCGGTGCTCGGCAAAGCGGCCATGAAGCTCTCGCGGAGTATGAGCAGGGCGCGAAGGCTCCGAGCCGACCCTTGCTCCTCAAGATGGCAAAGGTCTATCGGCGGCCGCTTCTCACCTTCTATCTTCAGCAGCCTCCTGTGAAAAGCGAAAGAGGCGAAGACTTCCGAACACTTCCCGGAGGGCTCGAATTCGAAAGTGCCCCCAAGCTGGATGCCCTAGTCCGCGATGTGTTCGTCCGCCAGCGCTTGGTGAAATCGATTCTTGAAGACACGGACGAGGCGCAGCCCCTAAATTTCGTCGGCAGTATCGCGTTGACTCAACCTGTGGACGAAGCGGCCAAGGTGATCTGCAAACGGCTCTCGTTCGATCTGAAAGAGTTTCGGCGAAAAAAAACCGTCGAAGAGTCATTCAACTACATACGGGGACTGACTGAGAAGCTTGGCGTCTTTGTGCTTCTCATCGGAAACCTTGGCACGCATCACACGGCACTTAGCACGGAGATATTCAGAGGCTTCGCGTTGGCAGAAAAAGTGGCGCCGTTCATCGTTGTCAACGATCAGGATGCGAAGGTCGCATGGTCGTTCACTCTGCTCCATGAGTTGGCGCATATCTGGCTTGGACGTACTGGTGTCAGCGGAGCCGATTTCGGGCAGAAGATCGAACAGTTCTGCAATGACGTCGCAAGTGAGATTCTTCTGCCTGAGGCCGAGATGGACGGACTCCGGCAGTTGGGCGGCGACCGGCACGAACTGATTTCGGCTGTCAGCAATTTCGCGAGCCAACGTAAAGTGAGCCGCGCCCTCGTCGTCTACAGACTGCTGAAACGCCGCCAGATTGATCGCAAGCAGTGGTCAGAGCTTACGGAAGAGTTCCGTCGGAACTGGGAGGTGGAGCGAGCCAAAAAGAAGGAGCAAGCAGCAGACGCGGTGGGAGGCCCGAACTACTACGTGGTGAAACGACATCGGATAGGCAATGCCCTCGTTGAAGTCACACGTAGAGCAATAGCAGAGGGCTTCGTCACGCCGACCAAAGCGGGTCGCATCTTAGGGGTTCGGCCGACCAATGTTCAGGCGTTGGTAGGGGCGGCATGAAGCTTTACCTCCTTGACGCTAACGTACTGATCACTGCCAACCGCGACTACTACTCGATGGAGATGGTACCGGTATTCTGGGAATGGCTGCTTCACATGGCCGAGCGAGGGTATGTGAAGATGCCGATTGAGACTTTGGAGGAGGTCCGCGACGGTGGCGGGAAGGTTAAAAAGGATGCCCTCGTTGCATGGCTCAATCGCGCTGACGTTTATGAGAAGCTCGTTTTGCAAGAGGATGCCGACCCAGAAATCGTTACTAATGTTATAGCGAACGGTTATGCTCCGGACCTCGATGAAACGGAGCTTGAAGAAGTCGGGCGAGATCCCTTCTTGATCGCATATGCAGCAGTGGACCCCGACAACCGCGTTGTAGTGTCGATCGAAGTATCTGCGCCGGGCAAAAAGCGTGCGAATCGCCGCGTGCCGGACGTGTGCCACGACAATGGCGTTCCAGTTTGCAACACGTTCACGATGTTGCGGGAGCTTGGCTTTACGACCGCTTGGATCAAGCCGGCGGCATAGCCCGGGCGTTTATTTGGCGTCGGCGCTGCTGGCGACCCGTCCGCTTCACATGCTCGACGCCGCTGTTGAGTACTGTCAGCCTCGCTCCCAGGAGCGCTAGCGGCCAAGGCGGGACCATTAGCAGGCATGCGGTCCGTTGTCATTCAGTGTGCAAGTGCCAATCAACGCACAGATCGCGGCCACCAGTTCGCCGCCGCTATCTGAGCCCGCGTACTGCCTCCGGGACTATCCAGCAGTTCGCGCACGCCCGCCATCCTTTATATCGTTTTCGCCGAGATCGAAACCTTGTTCGACCCGGAGCATAGGCAAGAAATCCGGCTGTGTATTGGTAGGCGCAGGCGAAGGACTACTCCTTCGATCACTCGTGGGTGGAAGCGGGACCGCTCGTCTATGACGTTGCCATTTGCCTGCCAAGTGAAGGGGCGGGCAAGACAGACGGGCCGGTTTACGCATCGCACGATTTGTTCACCCGCCCGAAGGTTCACTGCGCCTACACGGTTCTGGCAGGTCGACCACTGGATGACGTTGCCGCAAAGGTCGCCGGTTGGACACTTGACGAGTATGCCCAGCAGATCGCGACGCCGGGCCATGCGACGTTGTGGGAAACCGCCGTTTTGATTGCCGCCACGATCGGACTAGAACTTGACGCCGAGGCGCTGCGTCACCGGTACGGAGCCACGCGGCGCACATCTACAACGATTGTTTGAACGAGCACGACGTAAAGTACCATTCGAATCGTCGAGGGAGCCGAGTAATGCGGCCGTTCGGACGACAGGTTTTCAGCTCGATTGAACGGCAGATTGTGGCCGTTCATCGACTTATGCAAACTGCATACACCGCGAATGTCGCGGGGTCGCGATCGACAGCGCGCGACCCGGAGGCGACGCTCGCCTAAGAACCGCGGTCGGCCGCTCGCCTGGTCAAAGAAGACGGTCGCTGACTAGCCTACAGAGGCTTGTGTCGGGCGACACTCTTTCCGGCATGCGAAGCGCCGTGAGCACGCAACAGGGTTTGAGATAAGGAAAAGGCATCCAGTCGCGACAATACGGCATCCACTGGTCGCTGCGGTTGATTGCTTTCGGCTCCTTGCATTATTATCGGCAGGGCTTCAGCCTTAAATGAATCGAACCGTCGTTGCATTAAAACTTCCGGCCACTCTGATAGCGCGTCCTCGTATGCTTTTGGATGAGGCTGATCTCTTGGAAGCGTGCTGTCACATGCAGGGTCCGCACATCCGAGCATCCGCGAAATTCCGTACAAGTCGACAATCGAACTGTCCGGCGATCCCGACAACATTCGAAGCACTTTGTCGTCTTGGGCTGTCTCTGGCATAGACAGCCCAACGAAGTCGACAAAGACCTCCTTTCTTACGGTCAACTCATTGATGGCGCGCTTCAAATCGCCTCCTTTTTGTATTCCACTTACCAGGTTGGTCAGGTTGTGACGACGGTATTCTGGGTGGTCGCGCATCTTTATCTCGATTGCACTTCGCATTTTTTCAGAGCTAGAATTAACCTTCTTCAGGATAAACGGCTCGTGTTCCGTATCCCATGACGCTTGCTGTTGCGCGGCAGTCAGTTCGTTGCCGCGTTCGTCGGTGAAGGTTACACTCGGAAAATCGACGTCCCATGCGTCTAACTGCTGATTATCTGCCATTAGGACCATCTTCCACGTAAAACTTCCTCCACGCGCGCCGATAATGGAGGGGTCGGAAAACCGTGCCTGCGTAATGCACAAGTAGGCAGGCCCCATCAAATAGTTTCCGCTCTCCAGCTTCCCGCCTCTATTGCGAATAATCGCCGGAAACTTGTCGTAAATACTGTCTCGTATCAGGGTAGCGCTCGAGTCCCCTGTAGTTTGGAGGGGGGGTCCTCCGAACGAGATTGTCGATGCGGGGCAAGGTGGATGGTCTTTCGATAATCCTGGTGGGGCGATATCCTCTGTTGCGGAGACCGCTTGCTTGAAGTATTCGTCCTCTTTATTCTTGACCTCGGCGATGGTTGAGGCAAGGGCCGAGCCATACTGTTGGGTAAGACGGTCAAAGAAAACCTTCCGGTTTGCCGGACTGTCGCCCGCTAGGGAGATCAGTCTGTTCCGGAGCCGTTCGCCTGGGCGTCGAAGTTCGGCCACGTCGTTCGCCCACCCCGAAAGGGTTGCTACATACTGACTCTCATACACATTCGCGAAGCGGACGTATAAATCAACATGCGCAGCCCACTCCGGAAAATTAGCGAGCGAAAAATCGGTTTCGGGGCTCGCTTTACCGGTGGATAACTGCTGAAAACTGTAGGCGCTGCCGGCGGTCGCAGGTAAGGATCGGTCATGGAAAGCATCTCGCAGCTTGGCGGGACCGAAATCTGTGAAGATCACAGGGTGCGTTACCGATTTGATGGCACCATCTTTTAGCAAGCCGGCACAATAAGTTAGCCTATCGCTATTTATCGAATCCGTGCTGTTGAGGTACTCAAAGCAAATGGCTTCGTTCGGTGCTTGCTGAGCCCGAATTATTTGCTCCCGGGCCTCCTCTGTCTCCCGCTGGATTGCATAAAGTGTGTCTTCCATGCCGCTAATATCGCGCCTTGCCTCGCCCATATTGTAGGACAACTCCGCCACTGCTCTATAGGTCCTCTCTGAATACCAATATATGGTATCGAGCTTCTCGCTAACGACGTTGTACTGCGTCATCATTTCCGCATAGAGTTCGGAAAGTTGACTTGACAGCGCCTGTAACTCTGCATTGGTCGTATCTGTTTGAGGGGTTTGCAGAGCACTGACCACCGCCACCGTCGCGCCAAGCACCCCTGCGCTTGCCGCTGAAGCTCCGATTACTCCTGCGTTGTATAAGGAAAGTGATTGCCATGCCTTAACACCTGCACTGGCGATCTGGAGCCCTTGCTGCGCCTTTGCCTTCGTGTTTGGGTCGCCAATAAAAAGCTGCGACATAGCGCTCGCGGCGTATATGGCATCTTGCAATTCTCCGGCTCGCTTGTTGATCTTTTTTTCTTCGGCTTCTTTGGACTGAGAGGTAACCGGTTGCGGTGTCGTGTTGGGTTGACTCTCCGAAATGGCAGGTTCTGCGGCCTTTTTTAACGCTGCGACCTCGGTCCGCACGTCGTTTATGCTTTGGGCGTTGGCCTCTTGCGCAACCTGTTCCGAGGAGTGAGGGCTGTTGTTAGTTTCTATGAGCGAATTAACTGTTTCGTTTGCTTGCAGATCTGGATGTTGCGAGAGCATTTCATCTGCCGGCATGCGAGTATCCGTGTTGAAGTATTCTTTGCTTAGATAATCGAAAGCGGGCCCCACCTTACTGGATGGTTTTGTCGCTTCTCCATAAAATTCTTGCCACATACTCGGGGAGATTGATCCAAACGTAGCCGTGTCAGGTTTAGTCGCGCCGACAGCCGACAAAGCATATCCGTCTGAAAACTTGGAGAACTGCATTCCCCACTTAAAAACGAGGTCGAGGTGATAAGGTAGTGTCGTCACAACGTCATTCGTAATTGTATTTACGAGCTCAAGGTTAGACTTCTCGGAACGAAATTCCTTTGCCGCTTCGACTAATCGGTCCGCAGACCAATCGGGATGCGTCTTTGCTAAGTCCGCAACCCTAGCAAACTGGTACCAAGCGTCTTGACTCGCGGGGTTTGAGCTTTGACGTTGCGCGATAGTAATCCAAGCAACTTCGGCCGAAGGCAGGACGTGGACCCTAGAACTGGATGGGGGTTGTTTTCCCGCTGCTTCAGTCCCTGGTGAGGCAATACAAACCATACATAAGACGATGAACCGACCCATCTTTATGGTATGCATTTCAGGCTCCTCCTTAAATCCGAAACGCTCCAAAAACTTAGGTCAACATTAGGCCAAGCCGTCGCGATATGAAAGCAGCTTCTTCTTATGCGGCGCGTTGCTGACATTCGAACCCTCTAGCTGTCACTTGCGCATCGTCAGGATTGCAGTAGTCGTTTAATGTCTGCGAAATCGCGCCAAATATGTAACCGCTGAGGGCTGCGATTCACCCGCCCGGTGGACCCTAATCGAACGTCTCCTGCTGGTTCGGAACCGGCTTTTCGCGGCTTTGGGGTGAGCGGCTCAAGCTGGCCGCCTGCTGCCCGATGCGGTCTGCATGCGCCGCAATGAGGTCACGCTCAGGAGCGTAGTGACGATTTTATTTCGCTTGCGTCAGGCCCATGCTGAGTCTGAATTGCGACGCTATCGACGGGACACGAGTCTCGAGTTGACAGTTTTATTGTCGCAACGGTGACAAACTTAATACGGTCTACGGCCGCGTAGCCTTGACTTGCGTCCCGCGATGCGACAATGAGCGCATAAGGGAGATGTGCATGATCGAGTATGTAAGCGACAGGCTGGTAGCAGCGCTTTTCCCGCCGGGCACAGGCGGTCCAGGCACTTTGCGCGTCGCCGGTCCGCTTCCCAGACGATTGAAGTCAGCGGAATTGCTTTTGACGGGACCCGGCACCTCGTCTTTTTTGCCGATGTGATGACGTACGCGGGACATGACGAACAGTTTCTGCGTGAGACCGCGTCCGCGTGGAATGGTGGATTCGTGCCCGCGCCGGCGTCGCGGCTTGTGAAGTTTTTCCGGGTCGAAGCTGATCGGGAAACCATGTTCTATCCTTCCGCGTGGCCGCTACCCGATCCGGCAATGATCTGGCAGTTCAGCGAGGCGCTGGCAATGGCGCTTGTCGCCCACGCGGACGCCTATCCGGCGACGTCGCAATACTTCTACATGCCACAGACGGGCAAACTGGACGCACTATATAATAGGCTCGCTAGGAAATTCGAACGCGGCGAGATGGGAGCATCGTTTCGTTGCGTCACCCGGCCCGCATCAGACGAAGGAGGTTTTTATGGCTTTGAACGCATCTAGCAAGCTTCGCCCAAAGGTGATAGCGCTGCAGAAGCGCGGGGTTGCCGTGATCCTTCAGCGTACTGAAGCGGCGGCGGAGAGCGGTGCACTGACGGAAAAGACGGCGCGCGAGACGTATCGCGCAACTGTGCGAGTACGCACGCGGCGAACTGCGCACACGGAATCATAACCGGTACGAAGCTCTTTCTGCCCGATCAAGGCCCCAACGAGGGTGGCAAACGCGTCATATGGACCACTAGATGAAGCGCTCCTGTACGTCGCGAACGCTCCGGACGTCCTACTTCAGCAGGGCCGACTCTTCGTAGCAACGCATTGCCGCTTTCAGGGGAGTGGCGCCTATCCAGTGTTGCCCGTCGTCGGATTTGACACCGCCGCTGGTTACCTTGCCGACACATGCGATGAATTGGTTGCCTAACTCTGCATCGGCAATGTGCCCGACGACGATCCCTAGTTGTTTCAGGTCATCCAAGGTCATTTTTCATCCCTCCTGCTTGGTCTGCGTCAGGACTGCTCACGGGTATTAGGGGCCGCTTCCGATGAGCGGGCATGTTACGGCCAACGGGTCGTATATACTGTACGTTTATACAGTATATACCAGCGTCGGCGGCAGGAAGTCAATTACGATTTGCCAGCCGGGCCGTGCGTGGCGCTAACCTGGCGCGACAGTCGATGGTCTTTGAACGGCCGCTTAGTTAGCCGCTTGCCATCCCTCGTTCGACAGGACAACCGGCAGCATCGCTTGGCCCTTCCCTGTCATGTCGCTCGCGAGCTCGGGATAAGCGGATCGCAATTGCTCGTTGTCAGCCCACTTCGGAGCGTCGGTAATTTCGTAGGCGTAATAGACAGTGGTGCCGGTCGCGCTTCCGATGGTCACCGGCGCATCCCATTTCAGTATCTTCGTCAGCTTGATGTTTCCGTAGCAAAAGCGGCCGGTCTGTTGGTTCGGATATGGCTGAAATGGTTCACGCACCAGGATCTTCTTGCCCTCGTCGGTAAGGGAGAAGATCGCCTTCTTACGGAAATTGGTCGATGCATTTGGGCCCGCTTCTTTAACTGTCGCCAGCCCTGCGTCCACGAAACCGACGCCGGCGTCGTAAAACCCGTACGGGTTGCCATGATCCGAGGGCTCTGAAGAGGCCGGCCACGACAAGGCGGGCAGGCAGCGCTGCGGACTTGAGGCCAGTTTCTGCTTTACGACCGCGCTGAAGTTTTCTTCGTTAGGGGTCGACTTGTTCGAGCAGGCGGTCAGGGACAATACAGCCGCAATCGAAACGACAAGGGCGAGCACAAAGCGGATTTGCATAATTAGCGTTGGTTGAATAAGAGATCGGCAATCTATCACGCCGCGTCAAAACCGACATCAGTTAGCACGGCGAAATTAATTCGATCCGAGTCGGATGTCCTTATCTCACTGAAGTTTTACGAGTTGCACCGGTGCAATATCCGGTAGTGATATGACCCCACAATTCCAAAGAACGCGTGCTGATGTCCAGGCTATACTGTGTTTTTATACAGTGTTTGCCGCCGGAGGGAGCCATGAATGCCGTTATGCTGCCCGAGACGATTCACCCGGATCTGTGGACCTATACCCAAGAAGTACATACTTCGGAGACTGGCGGGCAAGACGCCGCCTGCAGCTTGACTTCAGCGGCGACTTCTTTTTGATGTATGAGTACATCGAAATACATTATTTGGTGCCCAGTCAGTTGTTGCCCAGTATTTTGCGAATCGCGCGGGCGAAACCGATATCCAGGATCGTGCGGCCGTGCTCGTTCACGATCTCACCGTGGGTACCCTCCCGCAATCCCTGTTTTTCGAGGTGCCCTGCGCAGATCGCCTTTTCCAACGCCTCCCGTTCTGAAGGCGTGAGTTGCCCTGAGTTGTGACCATCTGTCATCGTTGGCAATACCGTGGCAGCCCCTGACATGCGCCCGCCGATTGGACGCCGGTCCACGACAACCTGGGTGTTCGCCTTCAAAAGGTTCACCTCAGCCCTGAGCTTGTCACGTTCCCCGATGATCGTTTGCATGAGGGAGCGGATCGCGGGGTCATGAATACGCATGAGGTACTCGTGGCTTGCCAGCGGCTTCGATGACTGAAGTATCTGTGGCCCGCCATAAGTGACCCAAGCTGATATCAGCTCGCGGTAGTCGGCCGATTGCGTATTGTAGAGAACGCGCCCCTTCAGAATTCCGGCCGCCTCAACGAGGCGACCAATGGTCGGGAGTGAAAAATCGCGCGAGCCACACTCGTGATGGTTTCGGCAAATCTCGTGCAGCGCTGCCAGTCTGGCGAGCCGATGAGACCGGCCACCTTTGGCGAGCAGCGCGTCGAGAACAACGTCCGGGTGTCCGGTTTCCGCACCACTCATGCTTGGACCTTTTTGATCGGGTGAGATTTGCGCGTGAGCATGCCGGCGGAATCGCATGTCGGCAATAGAGCGGAGAAATCCACGCCAAATCGCTCACTCAAACTTCGACCAGCGTCCATCAAATTAACGACTTCCAGCCTACCCAGCGCTGGATTGGTCGGGTTCATCCGCCGCGCGAGATTTCGCATGAAAGCGTTGCCAGCGCGAAGCTGTTCCTCCTCGCCCAGCATCATGAAGACCGGTGTCCTGTTATCGCGATAAAGCACAGCGTCGAGCAACTGACTACGACGGAATATCGCCTTGCCGGCATGGAGATCTGGATAAAGCTCGACGTCCTCGCAGACGCCTTCAAGTTGCAGCAGTTCCGATTCGGTCTCTTGGAACGCAATGTGCACATCACTTGCAGTACCCACGGCCAATAACTGGGTAGAATCTTCGGCTGGCCTCTCGAGCGCGGACTTGCAGCGTTCAATTAGCCGCCAACAGGCGGCAAGATCCTCCGCGAAGTCGTTGAATCGCTTCATCGCTCCTTCCCACACGCGTTCCGCCTGGCGAAAGGTATCGAGATGGAGGAACACTTGCCCTGCCTCTTCCGCGTCAGCCTTTTGCTTCTTCAGATCAAGAAGCACACGCTCATTCGCGAGGCAAGCATTGCGTGACTCATCAAAATGGTAGGCGATCGTGTTGAAGTGCGCGACAAGCGTTGGCAGATAGTGAGGCTCCGTTATGAACCACCTGCATCGAATGCAGTTGCGGTTCCCTCCCGGAACAGGAGCGTGCTTTGCGTTGCCAACAAGATTCCCCGACAGAATCATCGCGCCTCCATTGTGGCATCCACCAATTGCGCGGTTCTCCACAGAATCGCTGGCGTTCCCTCCAACAAGGCACAAACCGTGGTGCATTGGCATCCAACCCAATGCGTTTCTTGCCGCCGGATGTTCTGGAATTGCATCTGCAACACTGGCCACACTACTGCAAATCGCTCTTTGCACAAGCTCCTCGTGCGCGGTGTCGAGCAGGAAGTTCTGAATACTTGCGTTCTTATTTGCATCCAGGCGCGCCTTCGCATCAACGAGCACGCCGTGAATATGAGTGGCTCCTGGCTTGGTGTAATACAACGTCATAACTAAACGGCTATGACCGACGAGCTTCTGTAGCACAGGGAACGGCACCTGCCCTTCCAGGGCCAGTGCAGTTATAAGGGAAACGCGTAAGCTATGTAGAGGGAATAAAGTTCTCTTTTTGGACTGTGGTGCCAGCAGTCGAATCGGTGTTCCATTTTGATGGGCCTCGGCTCGCCCGGCGAGCCGCGATTCGAATGCCTTCAGCAAATGGAACCAGCACACGTTGAGCGCCTGATCCTGAATCGGATAGTTACGCATCTGTGCAGTCGGGTACTCTGGCAATCGGAAGAGAAAGCACGCGTCGGGATAGCGTGCCAACTGAAACTCAGTCTTAGCTATGATATGCCGGCGATCCAATTCTGCCCATGACGTTCGACGCGTAATGCCGTTGTATTTCTCTTGCCAATTGCGCAGCTTCTCGAGCCAGTAAAAAACGTTCTGGTAGACCGCTCCCCCGTGAGTCCACGGCAGCAGATAGCCTTTCTCTGGCCCCGACTTCGATATGTCCGCGGTCTTGTTCGTATTGATATAGAGGACGGTCAGCGCGCTGTCATTGTCGCTGTGATCGTAGTCGCGCCGGAACACACCCTGTTGCAGCGGCCGAGACTCGCTACCCTGTGCAATCTCGCTACGGTTCAACTCCCAACGGGCCGCCGTGTAGCGCCAGGTATCCGCCTCTCCAGAGTCCAGCACGCGGACCTGGCTGGTGCGCAGTGGGAGGATTAGCTTAACAAGCAATGCCACCCACCGGACTGGGCTCCACATTTGCAACACTTGCCCACCGCGGTAGTTCCGGCTCAGCTTACGCATACGCCAGACGCAATCCGGATCGTCACGGTCAATCTGGTCTTCGGTCACTTCGAACCAGTCAGGCGCGCTCTGACCCAGATGACCGATCTTGCTCCCGAGCGCACCCTGAGCCCATTCCCAATCCCGAAAGTGAGGTCCAGCTGCGAGCATCTGCCGGAGTTGATCGATATAGCCATACGGAAGCGGCGAATAAACGCTTTCGCGCCGCTTCGGTAAAGCTGTTTTCGACATGCGAGGTACCGGGTTGCGATAGCCATGCAACACCATAGCTCTGCCGTCTTTGCCAATCTGACTGAAGCGCCGCAGCAGAACAAACTGTAGGAAGGTATGGATGAGATTGTTTGCATCGACACGCCACGCAGTATCGGGGCACGCCGTTTGGTGAAAATCGGGAAGCGAGGTCGTCTGCGCCAGCAACAGATCTGGATCGAGAGGTAGTCCCCGAGCAACCAGATAACGCTCAAAGAAGTTCGCCAGCGCCTGGAGTCGCTGGCTGAGACCATGAGTTTCCCCACTGAGCCACTCCAAGGCCAGAGCTCGCCAAGCACCGAGTTCTGGATAACGCTCGTCCACCCAGGCCAGCGTTGCATCGGAGTCGCGCCGCACGCTGCGTTCAACTCTCGCTGCCTTGCGGCGTCCCACGGGTGCAGTCGGAGGGTTCTTGGTCATGTGTATGTTTAGTCACTGGAAGATATGACGGGTCAAACGAACGGGCCAACCCCGAAGCGAGCTTGGCTTGCTCCGTCCAGCTTGTGCGCAGCGTCCTCGAGCGCCTTTCTGGCCTCGCTGAAGCTTGCCTGCGTGTAGACCTCCTGGCTGTCAATGGACGCGTGATGCATGAAACGGCGGATCATCGACTTCTCGACCCCCGCGTGCTTCAGCCGCTGCCCATAGGCGTGTCGGTGCCCATGAGGTGTCGTGCCCCGCGCCTTCCCGACCTCCAGCCCTATGCGCTTGCACGCGACCGCGTGAGCCTTGTTATATTGCGTCAGCGTGTACATCGCGCCGTGCGGCGCCCGCGAGAGATTCACGAAGGCGAAAGGATGATCTCGCTCAAAGCGCGCGAGCTGCTTGAGATAGGAGTGCCATAACTCGAGGAACCACTCGCCATATTCCGGCACGAACCAGTAAGCCTGCTTGTAGTAAGGACCATCGTGCATGCCGCCCTTCCAGCCGGCATGCCGACGGTCCATCAAGTCCGTGCGCGGCACGAGGCCAAAGAGTTGACCAAGGTATTCCGCTCGGTTCGACTTGCGGGGCTTGCCTCGCTCGTCACGCCAATCGGCAGGTGCGCTTCCGTAGCGCGGATGGTGAATAAGGACCTTCGCCTGGCGGGGGCTCTGTGGGTCCGGAAACACATCCTGAACGTAAAGGTGAAAAGGCTCCGACTCTCGAAATCCCGCACCATGGAGCAGTAATGTAATCAGGATGCCGCGATAATCGTAGTGGTCACCATTGCGGAAGCCCTTAAATAGCAACGCTTCAAAGTGGCGCTCTGGAAAAGTCGGTGGCTCTCCCTGTGCGACCTTCGGCAGGCCACGATAACGAAGCCGATACGCAGTCGAGCGCGGCGTTGTGTTCGACGCCCATGTATGCCCGAGAAACGCTTTGTTCCGGCGGTACTGGTAGGCGGCTTCATCGGTCTGTTGATCGAAAGCGCTGCCAACATACCGAGGATTGACGGTGGACGCTTCCGGACGAATCTCGCCCAGCCAATTGAAGAAGTCGCTTAGGTGGTTGATGATCCGCGCTGCGTCGTATGGCGAACGAGGGGGCCAGCAAAGGCCAGTCGTGTCGATTCCAGTTGCGCGATTGAAGGTTCCTGTGTACAGACGCTGCGCGAAGTTTTGAAACAGTTGGTGCGGATCACGCTCAACCGGATTGACCTGAATGTATTCGAGAAAGAGCCGAACCGATCGCGTTACCTTCCGCATCCACTCCAGACTCCGGTCATGGCTGCGATGTAGAAAATAGTCGATGAGCGGTTCAAGAATCCCCGACGCGGTGAGTATCGCGGGAATTTCGGCGTAGACGCCGGTTTCGTCCGTGAAGACCTTTGCTCTGATGCTGACGAACATCGCTCGACAGAAAAAGCGAACATCCTACCCTCGAATTAAGTCATTACGTTGACGGTTACGACCTCTAATTGATGAGCCACCGCGCCGGCGACAACTCCCAAGCCATAGGAAGCGGAATCGGAAAGCATAGACGCGAGCAGGAGAGGCATAAATAACCTAGACGACTATCAGCTGCCGCTATGGCGCTGCGGGTCTCACGCAAGCGACGCTCGCTCGCGAATGCCGTTGGGTGGTCCGACTGTGCCACCCGCGGCCGGTCGAGATCGCCATTCATTTGAATCGCCCAGGTCTCGTCCGCCTCCGCTCAACCGCCGGTTTCCGGCGAGCGAATTGCCGGTCGCACTGCTACCGCTCGGCCGCTTCGATGATGTCGCGGCAGGCAAACTCGAGATCCTCCTTGGTCACGATGACCGATACGTTTTTGCGCACGATCGACTGCCGTCAAAACGCGATGAAGAACCGTCCTCGGCTTGTCCTGATAGCCCTCCGCCTGGGCTGACACCTGTCCGGCCTACTAATGATCAGGCCGGCCGAGGCCCGAGCTTTGACTCCTGGAAGCCGTGCGATTGTCCGGCTATTGGCACGGGGCCGTCCGTGCACGGGCACCCGTCACAGCGACAGACACTGCTAACGTGTTCGGCATTGCGCGGCCGCCATTCTGGGCTGCCGAATCTCGAGATGAACCCGAGGAGGTAATATGCGATTCGCAGTCTACGGAGCTGGTGCTGTTGGGTGCTATTTTGGCGCGATGTTGGCACGGGCCGGCTATGACGTCGTCCTGATCGGCCGTGCGCGTCATGTATCGGCCATCTCGCAACGCGGTTTGCGTTTTCAGACCCACACATCCGACGAAACGGTTCTGGTTCGGGCGACCACTGACGCGTCGGCCGCTATGTCAGCGGATGCCGTTTTCGTATGCACCAAGTCAGCGGGGACGGCCGAGGCGGCCCGAACGCTGCGTCGCATACTGCCGCCGCGATCGCTCGTGGTCAGCCTTCAGAACGGAATAGAGAACGCTCATCTTCTGCGGACGCAACTTGAACAGCCGGTGATCGCCGCGGCCGTCTATGTTGCCGCAGAAATGGCAGGTGATGGTCATCTGCTGCATCATGGCCGAGGCGACCTCGTGATCGAGGACTCAGCCGAGGCAGGCTCAATCGCCAAAGCGCTGCGTCACGCCGGCATTCCGGTCCTGCAGTCGTCCGACGTGACCGTCGCCTTGTGGCGCAAGCTCACGCTCAACTGTGCGTACAACGCCATCTCTGCAATAGTGATGCAACCGCTTGGGGCGATGCTTAGACGTGACCTTCTTCGCTACACAATGAAGGACGTGGTCGCGGAGTGTTTCGCGATTGCGGCAGCGGAAGGAGTCACGTTTGAAGAGGACGTGGCCGATTTCGTTGAGCAGATAGAGCGCACGATCCCCGCCGGACAGTTGTCGTCGACGGCCCAAGATCTCGCCAAGGGCAAGGCCAGCGAGATCGACTACCTCAATGGCACCATCATGCGTCTCGGGATCGAGCGAGGCATTCCGACACCTGTGAATCGCACGCTCTATACGCTCGTCAAAATGGCGGAGGCTCAACGCGCTCGATGACTGACGTTGGGGTGGGGATTCACCCGGGCGTAACGGTGGGCGCACCGCGCGTCATCTCGTTGCCCATCCTGACACCACCGCTCACATCAAGCCGGCTGCCGTTCGTGGACGCGCGCACCAAGTCGATGAACGCTGAAAGCCCGGCGGGAAGATGGCGCCTACCCGGATAGAAGAAAGACAGGGGCGCCAGCGCCGGCACCCAGTCAACAAGCAGCGCGACCAGTCGTCCGGTCGCGAGGTAGGGAGCAGCGAGTTCCTCACTGACGTAGGCCACCCCCGCGCCGTCGATTGCTGCCTCGACCATCACGTTACGGTTGTCGAGGATGAGCGGGCCGTCGACTTCGAGTGCCAAGCGTTCTCCCGCGTTCTCAAAATTCCACCGCTGCGTTTGCGATCCGGGCGCGCGTCTGCGCAAGCATCGGTGTCGGCGCAAATCGAGCGGATGCAACGGCTCGCCGCGGCCACGTAGATAACGCGGCGACGCGACGACCGATTGACGTCTCGGCTGCCCGCACGGCAAGGCGACCATATCCAGCGGCACATTGTCGGGCGACTGGATGCCGGCGTCAAAGCCTTCAGCGACGATGTCGATCAGGCGTCCGTCGGTCGCCAGATCCACTGTCATGTCCGGATACGCCTGAACGAATGGCATGACAATCGGCTCGAGTATTGACCGCGCGCCAGCCTCGCAGGTACTGATCCGAAGCGTCCCTTTGGGCGACAAGCGAAAACCTTTTGCCGCCTCGACGGCCAGATCGATATCGTTCAGCGCGGGGCGTACCCGCTTGAGGAAAGCTTCCCCTGCTTCCGACAGGGCGACACTGCGCGTCGTCCGATTAAACAGTCGGACACCGATGCGCGTTTCGAGCGCCGCAATCAGATGACTGAGTGTCGAACGTGAGAGACCAAGCTCCTGCGCCGCCATCCGGAAATTGCGGTGCGTCGCAAGCGCCACGGCCGCATTGAGTTCTAGAAGTCCAGTCGTCTTCATTGTTCTGTTTTCCGCACCAGGGCATCCGGGCCGGGAGATTGCGCGGATTGCCGCCGGATCTTAAGCTGATTTCGATGTGGAGCGTGGTTGATCACGCCCCTCCTTCCGACAATACGAATATGAGGAGTGTTATGAGTCGTCGACTAGACCGCCTGCCCTTACGTCTTCATCACCATGCTTTTACAACCGACGATCACGAAGCGAACCGCCAGTTTTACGAAGACATTCTAGGTCTACCGCTCGTCGCCATGTGGATCGAAGACGAGGTCATCGATGGCGAGCACGTCGAGCTCGGCCACGCGTTTTACGGGCTTGCGGACGGTAGTGCTCTTGCGTTCTTCCATTTCGCCGACCCGCAAAAGCAGGCACTCTGGAAAGCGCGCGAGCAGTCGCTCTTTATCCATTTGTCCCTGCTCGTTGAACCTGGAACGCAGCAGCAGATCCAAAAGCGCATCGCGGATGCGGCACTGCACAGTTTCACGATGGACCATGGCTTTTGCAAATCGCTCTATGTGAAGGACCCGAATGGCCTGATGCTGGAATTTACGGTCGATCATCCTGATGCGCAGACCATAGCCGAAACCATGGCTGCGAGTGCGCACGAAGATCTCCGACGGTGGCTTCGTGGCGAGCGGAAACCGAACAACGAATGGCGTCCGCCGATGTAAAACACTTGAATCAGTGCGGGCTGCACCCCGCCGCAGTCCCAAAAAAGCTATCGCACTCGGATGTACACAGCGCCGTGCGATTGGATCGGCGGATCCGAAGTCGATGCTGAACACCGGATTCTCTCGGTCCGATGGCTGTCAAGATCCGTCAGATATTGCTACTGCATCGGCGTGCCAGCAGCAGACGGCCGCACGTCGATTAGCGAAACAGCGCCGCGCCGACAAAATGTCGGTCGCTTCTGGTCTGCCTGCGCCCGTCGAGCGCGGCGCGAACAATCGCTATTCGGTTTTATCGGAGCGCATGCCATCGCTTGAGCGGTGCTAACCGAACTGGCTATTTCTTCAGTCGGGCCGCACTTTCTGCTTGAGCCTGAGCGTCGCGCAGCTCGCCGATCCGCTTGTAAACGGTTGCGCGTCCCATCCCCAGTATCTTGGCGACGTAATTCACCGCACTTTTGACGCCAAATGCGCCTTCTGCAAATAGCGCGTCGACCACATTACGTCGGTGCACGCGCGACAGCGTCGGGAGCGACAGCTGGCGTTCGCGCAGCCATCCGTGCAGGAACGCGTTGATCCGCTCCTGCCAGTCGTCGCGAAAGAGTGCCTCCGGCTGGCTGACGAGTGCCACGCGAGAGACGACCGTGTCGATCACATTCTTCATGTCGTCGAACACGGCGATGTTGTAGTTCACGCACATCACCGCAACCGGCCGCTCACTATCGTCACGTAGCATGATGCTGACTGATCGCATCCGGCGGCCATCCCAGTTGAGCTTCTCGTACGGGCCCATGGTGCCGTCCGGTGCGACTGCCGCGTCAATCTCCTCTAGCGCGGACGCGTCGCCCAGTTCCCGCTTCGATAGATTGTTCGCGATGAACGCGACCGTTTGAGTGCCGAGGTCGTGGAGCACGACCTCGACGTACGGATAGAACAAAGCGGCGATACCGTTTGCCACCGCTTCCTGATGTTTCAGCAATGGGTGCAAGCCGCGGGTGATCTTCCGTTTCGTCATGCGGTGGCGTTCATTCCAGTAGGCCACACATTGTAGCGCCGGGATACCCGCTGCCGCGTTCCATCGTTGCGTAGTCAGGCCGCATCCAGAACGCACGCCGCGGCGGCAGCGTCCTGCACCGCGAGCCCTGTCAGGTCGGCCACGGTAATCTGCCTGTCGTCGCCACGCACGCGTCTCCCGACGGCAAGCGCGCTGCCGAGTTCAACCGTGTCGTCCGGCGCGCGCAGACCGGCGGCGATCGCATGAGCCAGTTCGCCGTAGGCGGCGCACTGCTTCAGCGAGTCCACGACTACGCAGTCGGCGTCGCCGACGATTGCAGCGTCGAGCTCCTGCTTGCCCGGCGCATCGGCGCCGACCGCCGTGACATGAGTGCCGCGCTGGATCCACTCACGGCGCAAGATGGGTGCACGGGACGCGGTAGTAGTGACGATGAGGTTGGCGCTGCGCGCCAGTTTCTCGGCGTCCAGCGTCACGCGGACATCGTAACCGAGCCGCGCCGCGTCGGCGCGGAACGCCTCGAGCTGCATGGCACTCCGCCCCCAGACGATCGCCTTCCGACACGGTACGACGCTGGCCAGATAGCGCAACTGTAGACGGGCCTGTTCGCCGGTCCCGACGATACCGATGGCCCGCACTTCGACCGGAGCGAGCAGTCGCGCGACAATCGCGCCGGCGAGTGCCGTCCGTATTCCAGTGAGCCAGCCCTGATCCTGCAACAGCACCAGCGGCTCGCCGGTTGTCGCGGAGAGTGCGAGTACCAGGCCATCGTTGGTCGGCAAACCATGCTCGGCATTTCTGTAGAAACCCGTCGAAACCTTGACGAAGAAGGCCGGCTGCCCTTCGACATAGGCGGACTTCACGCAACAGTCGCCGTCGCTCGCCACGAAGCGAAAATTCTGGACTGGCGGCAATTGCACATCCCCGCAGGCATGGGCGATAAGCCCCGCCTCAATCAACGCGAGCGCCTTCGCGGGATCGAAACGACGCATGATTTCATCTTTCGTCAGGACCTTCATCGCACGGCCTCAATGAACGTATCCAGCTTGATGTTTCTCCCGCACAGGACGATCGCGACTGACTGGCCCTGCAATTCCGGTGCGATTTTCAGGAAACTGGCGAGCGCGACGCCGGCCGCCCCCTCGACCATCCAGCGGTCGCTCAGCGCGAGCCGTTTCATGGCATCGCGAATCTCCATCTCGGTGACGAGAACGCTCCGATCAATCACGCGCCGAGCGATCGGCAGTGTGACGGCATCAGGGTCGACGCCGCCCGCAGTTCCGTCCGAGATGGTTTCCGTCTCCTCGACCTGGATTACGCGCCCCGCTTCAATGCACCGTTGCAGTGTCGGCGCATTTTCCGGCCAGCACCCTACGATCCTGGCAGGTGCGCGGAAGCCGCGCATGGCCGTACCTATCCCAGAGATCAACCCTCCGCCGCCGACCGATGCGAAGACGGCGGCGAGGTCCGCATGCTGTTCCCACAACTCCGCGCCGATCGTTCCCTGGCCGGCGATCACATCCAGATCGTTGTATGGCGAGATGAACGGCAACCCCTCCGCCTCGGCTCGACGTGCTGCCTCAAGCTCGACTTCGAGCGTCGACGCATCGATCGTCACGACCCGCGCACCTTGCGCACGGATCGCGTCGAGCTTGACCGACGAGGCCGACGTCGATGCATAGACCGTGACGGGCGCACTGGCGAGCTTGCCGGCCAAGGCCACTCCCTGTCCGTGATTGCCCGTGGACACCGTCGCAACACCGCGCTCTCGGGACGCGGCGCCAAGCATGCGCAGCTTGTTCGACGCGCCGCGAAACTTGAATGACCCGGTATGCTGCAAGTGCTCGCATTTCAGCCACACGTCGCAACCCGTCTGAGCGGACAACATCGGACTATGCTCTAGGGGCGTCTGCGCTACCTGCGGCCGCAGCGCGACATGCGCGTCCAGGATCCGGTCGAAAAGGTCTTCCATTTTTCTATCCAGTTAGAAATCGTTGAGCAGCTTGCCGGGCTCCCGGCCTGGTAGCCGCGCCGCGCCGGCCAGCAGTGCGACGCGCTGGCCGACCCGGACAAATCTGAAATGCTGGCCGACGAGGAATACGCCGTCCACATCGCTGCGCACCTCGGCTCGGGCTGTATCCGGGCCACCGTCAAGTGCGACGATTTCCGCAAGGAGCTCGCCATACGACACCCGATCGCCGGGATGCTTTCGGTACACCACGATGCCGGTCGCCGGCGCTCGAAGATGCGATGCCCCTTCGAGCGGAAACACGTCTGGCCGGTCCAACTCCTTGCTTCGTCCTGACAACGGGTGGAAGTCAACGCCACCCGCATCGCCTCCCTCCGGTTCGATGAGCTGTTCCTGTACGAGAAATCGTAAAATCCCGCGCGCGTCCTCGAGCGCTGTTGCGTCGTCAACATCGCCTTGGCCGCGAAGCTCGATCGACGCGCAGAATCCGCTCTTGTGCGGATCAATCAATCCTGCTTCGACGGCCGTTCTCCATGGCTGTGTGAAGGATTCATCGAACGGTCTGCCGCCCGCATGATCCTCGACCAGCACAGTGCTGATTCCCATCGCACGCGCCAGCAATTCAGCGCGCGCTGCCTGGGCCCGGTTCGCATAGAGGTGCAGCACGCCAGCCGTATCGCAATGCAGATCAAGCACCAGGTCATGCTTGAGCGCCTCTCGCAGCAGCGCAAACTTCAAAGCGCCGACGGTATCGTCACTCCGGTGACGTTCAAGTAATTGCGCGAACAACCTTTTGACCAGCGCGACATCATTGCCCGTGGACGTTTCATTGCCGGACATCGCGGCAATGTCCGATGCGATCTCCGGAAATGCCCGGTTGAAATTCTCACCGTTTTCGAGATTGAACCGGCCAGTCGGCATTCCGAAGATTCGCTGGCCCAGCCCGACCGGGTTGGCGAATGGACAAACAACCACGGTGCCGGCGATCTGTCCTTTGCGTTCAAGATCCGTCAGCAGCCGCATGAGGTGATGAGCGACCAGCAGTCCTGGATGTTCGTCTGCATGCAGCCCGGCCTGTACATATGCGCTCCGGCTGCTTCGGCCGCTGCCGAACGTGCACATCTTCAACTGGAACGATGCGCCAGGCGCCAGCGAGGGCAATTCGATCGTTTCTGTCTTCATACGCGGCTCCTTCTGTATATCGGTTCACTCGGGCGGATCGACGACAGTGAGCCGATGAGAGGCCGCTTGTCCCGTCGATTCCCGTAGCGGAAGACGGCAGTCACCGGGCATCCCCACCGCACGTCAACCATCCCGCTCGGACTTGTTGCCTCGATCACCTGGCGATGATGTCGCGCCCAAAATATTTGCGGGACAAGGCACTCAGCGTGCCATCCGACTTGAGTGAATCGAGTGCGGCGTTCACCTTGCTGCGCAATGCGGCGTCTGCCTTGCGCATGCCCAGACCAATCCCGGCCCCCAGCAATGCATCGTCGCGCAACGCAGGGCCAGCGAAATCAAAATCGCGCCCTTCGGGCTTCGACAGGAAACTCTCGGCCGCCACGGTCGCCTCCTGCACACTCGCGTCGAGTCGACCCGCCGCCAGATCCGCGAAGATCTGATCCTGCGTTGGATACGACTGCACCTCGGCACCCGCCGGAGCCCAATGGTGCTTCGCGTAATCCTCCTGCGACGAACCCTGCAGCACGCCAACCCGCTTGCCCACGAGCGCAGAGGCGGTGGGCAACAGATGCGCAGTGCGGCGCGCAACCATCTGCATCGGCACAACATAGACCGGCGACGTGAATGCGATCGCGGTCTTGCGCTTGTCGGTGATGTTCATCGCTGAATCGATGACGTCGAACTTCCTCGCGTCGAGCGCCGGAATCAGCCCGTCGAATGCGTTTTGCACCCACACGCACCTGACACCCATTCGCGCGCAGAGCGCATTGCCGACGTCAATGTCGAAACCCTGCAGCGCTCCGGCCGGCGTCAGGCTTTCGAACGGAGGATAGGCAGCCTCGACGCCAATCCGCAAGGTGCCCGCCGCTGCGGCCGCCCCGGACGACAGCAACATGACCGCGCTGCAAAGTGCGACGACAACACGTCGCCCCAAGTAACTTGTTTCGTGCCTGCTCATATGTGCCTCTCCGGTCCACGTCTTGATGCTGGTTTGCCTCGTCGACCCAGGATCGCATCCGTCGGACGCACTCCGTTGCGACACTTCCGCTGCGTTAATTGGACTGTACGTCCAATCTGGATGTCTTGTCCAGTTAACAAAAACGGCCGCCTTGACCTGCGTGAGAACCGGTCATCGTTGTTTGCAACCATTGGCACGGTCTGTGCCCTTCCGAACTGCAACATCTGGCCGACGGCACACTACAGCGTGCGGCCCCGCAGCTACGAACTGAACGCAACGGCGCGATCGCTTGCCTCGGGCCTATCGAAAGTACGGCGCGCCGAGCGTTTAGTTACTCAGCGGAGCGATGAATTGCAGCCAGCGCTGCGTGCACTGGCTGAACCGGCGCGTCGACCAGCGAAGCAGCGATAGTTAGTCCAGCCAGGAATCGCGCGCCCGATGTTGGCTTCCAGCTACGATTTTGTCGGCGATTAGAACCAGTACTGCCGGGCATAGATGAGAGACATGACCACACCAGCCGCGATAACGAATTTTCTGACCCACGCCGCGGGCAGAACCCGTATCAGATGTCCTCCTACATATCCACCAATCAATGCGCCGCCTAGCATCACAATCGTTGGCGGCCATGCTACCGCCCCTTGCCCCACGAAGATGATCACCGCCGCCAGCGAAACGCAGCTCGCCAGTACATTCTTCAGCGCCTTGACTGTGCGAATGTCTCCCACTTCTACGATTGACAATACCGCAGTCAGCATAACGCCGAGACCGGCGCCGAAGAATCCGCCATACAAGCTCGTGATCCCCACCACCGATGCAGGGAAGCCGACCGACTCGCCACTCGCGATGTCCCTGTGCCTGAGCGCCCTGGCCTGGATTTTGGGCGCCAAGGCGAACAGCACTGTCGCGAATGCGATCAGCGCGGGAACCGGCAACGTGAACAGGCGCTCAGGCAGGGCAAGCACAGTGCATGCGCCGATCGCTCCACCGGCAAGTGAGGTCACGCACAGGATGCCGAAGCGCGTGGACCTTGCGGGAAGCTTTGAGCGGTCCGCTAATACTGCGACCAGATGTCCAGGCGAGATCGCCACCGCGTTCGACGCATTGGCTGTGATTGGAGGAAGACCCGCCAACAGCATTGCCGGGAAGGTAATAAGCGTGGCACCGCCCGCCATGGCATTGATCAGGCCGCCTGCTATACCTGCAAGGAAAAGAAAAGATACTGTTGTCCAGCCCATCACGGCCCCTCGTCAAATAGAAAAAGTCTGCGGCAAACGCGGTGCCGGGTCTGGGACGTTTGTGACCAGGCGACGCGCTTCACCATAACGGCAAGGTTAATCCCGAAGGCAAAGGCGAAGGTGACACGTTGAACGTTGACGTTCATCAGCGCTGGTTATATGCGTCTACATCGGCAGCAACGAGGCAGGTCTCCGGCGCGATTCCGCATTGGTCACTGGGCCACGCAACTCGCGATAGCGAGTTTCGATTTCGCTCAGGACGCGTGCGAGGCTGTTCGGTTGTGCCAAGTTAATGCGATGCGCGCATCCGATGCAGCCGCGCTGCAGGGGAATGCCGCTCGTCGCGACCGGACGAGGACGATGCCCGCTTAATGCAAGGAGTGGTTGAGTTTTTTGGTATGCCGGATCAAATTGAGTGCCGGCAGTAAGAAGCGGAGACTCCGGAATGTCAGCGACCGTGGACAAAACGAATCGCGAGAGCGTATCGGCCGCTAAATCCCGGAGTGTAGGTCGTGCACTGCGCCTTGCCATGACGAAAGCAAGCGGGGAATGCTGTTGGCGTTCGCGCACAACGTCCAGAGAAGGCGTTGACGCAGCTACCGCGTCGCGGCGTTCTGGTTCCGACGAAACGCTGCGCAGGTCTGTGGCGGATAAAGCCCGCCGTCTCTGGTCGGCTTTCTTGGCCACGCGCACTCGGTAGGCGAGATGGCATTGTCAAGCGACTAGCGCTGCACATCGCGGTCAGGGAGGCCAGGCGCGGTGGCGATGTTTACAGCGTACGTGATGGGATTGCCGGTCTTCGCACAGGCTAAAACCGGAAGCGATTGAGCCGGCTATACTGGGTAACATCTTTACTTGCTAGGGGGGGCGGTTCAGGCATGCTAAACCGATAAGCGGTGCGCGAATTGGATCCCCACAAATGATCGCGCAGAAATTGTCCAAAGTCCTATTTCGAGAATTGGAACATGACGCAATCGCTCATCTTCGAGGCGGCCTGCCCCGCATGGCTAGGCGACCGTTTTGAGCCTGGCCCGACGACGGCGTGGCTCTATCGCCGGGCATCCGCAAGGCACGCGATTGAGACTGCCTATTGGGAAGGGCCGGCCTCGCCGGACGGCAAGACGCACTTCCATGACGAAGCACAGATGGTCTTTACCATATCAGGGCGTCGCCAATTCATCGTCCGCTCAAGCTTGTATGTCGTCAACGCAGGGCAGTGCCTGTTCATTCCGGCTGGTCAGCTCCGCCGATCTGTTCCGGACGACAGCGGGCCCACCCGGTGTCTAAACCTGTATGTTCCTCAATCCAACGTGGCTGCGCTGTGCAATGCACTGCAGGTCGGTCCAATGACCGCAATGGAAGCCCGCGATGTATCCGATGTTGTGAGGCGGTCGCTCATAGCTTTGTCGGACATGGGCAATGAATTTGGGGATGTGTCGGCCTTGGCAGCTTCGTTTGGGTATAGCCGTGAAGCATTTAGCCGAAAATTTTCAAGAGAGACAGGGGTAGGCCCTGCCGAATTTTCGTTATTGGTGCGATTGAACCGGGCTAGAGCCCTCCTGCGAAAGGGCGATTCGGCAGCCATGACCGCGCTGGAATGCGGCTTTGCCGATCAGAGCCATATGGGTAGGCAGTTCCTGCGGGTTTTCGGCACCTCGCCCGTTCAATATGCCCGCGCGTGAACCGGATCACAAACGTACCAGACGAGATTTGTGACCAATAAGACACTCCGCCTGTAACGGGCGCGTCCAACAATGAACCTATTGCAGATCTTTGCTGTGCGGCCGCAAAAAGCGTGGAGTTGCCAACGCTATTCAGGTACCGGAATCTCGGCTGACCTGCATGCGCTTCGAAGCCGGACGCGGGACTTTTGATGACTTCGCAGGTCGAACGACTCGAAGGTTTAGGTCTGTCGACCTGCTCCCTCTGAAAACGCTACCAGTCCGGTTACCCCAACCTTCAGGGTCGCAACAGTGGCTTCTTACCGAAAGGAAAATACATCGTGTACGTCCAAAACAATCCCGGCACAGTCACCTATGCAACGTCAACAGTCTCGTCACGTACGAATGCGACCGACACCGGTGCTCAAGCGTCGTCCTTCGAGTCGGCATTAAAGCAACTGAACGACTGGGTGAAGGAGACGCCGCAACAGCGAATGGAAGACTCCATCCTCGCTTCGATGGGACTGACACGACAACAGTTTGAGGATATGTCTGGCCCTGAAAAAGAGAAAATCGCTGGAAAGGTCCGTGAAACGCTTGAGAAAGAGCTTCGGGCTCACGCCGAACAGGCGCAGGCCCATGCGAACATCAAGGGAGCGTCAGTGGCCGCGTCCTCCATAAGCGGGCTCGATGCGCTGGTATAGGGTGGTTGCCTCGACAAAGTTGACGCCTTAATGTCCGCGGTGCGCTCTATTCCTGGCAAACACCCCTTTACGTCGCGCTGGCCCTACGTCGATCCGAACTGAAAGGCGGGGGGCGCCCGGAGTCGTCGGTTGAGGCAGGGACAGGCCTCAGGGGCGGCCGATGGCGGCGGTCTTCAGTCTGACATCGGCAGCCTCGGCTCAGAGAACGCGCCTGCAAATCAAGAAGCAGATATCTGCAGATGCCGCCAATAGACGATCTATTTGCGGCTCCGATAATGCTGAGGTGCGATGCCGGTAACTCTTTTGAACGCGTTACTAAAGGCGCTCTCTGAACTGTATCCAAGGTCACCGGCGAGCGTTGCAAGGGAGGTGCCGCCTTGGCGGAGCGAACGTTCGGCGAGACGCATGCGCCACTGCGTCAGATAAGTTAGCGGGGCTACGCCAGCCGCCTCTTTGAACTTCACCGCGAAGGTCGTACGAGACATCCCCGAAGCCTTGGCCAGACTACTCAGTTCCCAAGCGCGCCCGGGCTGAGCGTGCATCAGTCGTACCGCGGGCGCTAGCCTGCGATCGGCCACAACACGAAGCCATCCGGCTACCAGTGGTCCAGTCTCCGCAAGGTGAACGCGCAGCACGTGAAGAAACATGAGTTGGGCAAGCTGCGTTGTTGCAAGGCCGCTACCCGGCAGTTCTCCCCCCTGTTCGCGTAGAAGCTGAGACAGAAGCCATTGCAGGACAGTTGCGCCGGGCGAGGCAGAACTGACATGGATCAACGGCGGCAGCACATCGGCCAGAATTCGATCGCTGGAAGGATCGAGTAGCACATGCCCGCCGACCTGGATACAGTCCTCGCCGTTACCTATCGCCGCAGTTTTAACCTCTTCGTTGAATACCTCCAATGCGTCCACTGGCGCAGCGTTCAAATCTCCGGCGAGCACATAAGACTCAGTTGTCGATAAAAGCAGCACGTCGCCTGTTTTGACCTGCACAGGGGGTTCGCCATGGATGGACAACCAACACTGCCCCTTTAAAAGGGCAAAGAATTTAAGCTTGTCCGGCGGGGGAAATCGCAGCGCCCATGACCCGCCCGCGGTAAATCCTCCAACAAGGACCGACTGCGCGTTGGCTAGCTTGAGGACGTCTGACAGGGGATCATTGAGCATACTGGAACTATCGCGCATCTTTTCTGTATTTTCAAGCATTCAAAGTTCGGACTGACCGAGCTACAGTGAACGCTGTCAAACACTGAGGCTTGCTATGCAGACGCGTCAACAACCCATTGGGTCCGGTTTCTCTCCGTCTTCCACGACTTCCGACGTGATAAGTGGTATCAACCTGAGCGGCAAGACCGCTATTGTGACGGGTGGCTATGCTGGACTCGGTCTGGAAACAACCCGGACGTTCGCGTCTGCGGGGGCGCAGGTCATCGTCCCTGCCCGCGATATCCAGAAAGCCGCCGCGGCCCTGGAGGGCATCCCCCAAGTCGAAATTGCGGCCATGGATCTTCTCGATCCGGAATCGATAGATCATTTCGTGCATGCATTCATCGGGTCTCGCCGAACACTCGAAATTCTGGTCAACAGTGCGGGAATCATGGGATTGCCGCAACTCACAAGGGATACCCGAGGCTACGAGTATCATTTCGCGACAAATCACCTTGGTCATTTTCAATTGACTACGGGCTTGCTGCCGGCCTTACGCAAAGCCGGGAATGCGCGTGTCGTATGTGTATCGGCGTGGGCGCATCGTCTGTCGGACGTCGTATTCGACGATCCCAATTTCGAGCACCGTGACTACCGGCCTATGCTGGGTTACGCGCAATCGAAGACGGCCAACATCCTGATGGCGGTCGGGCTGGATGCACGCGAGCGAAATAACGGAGTGCGGGCGTTTTCGCTACACCCAGGCAGTATTCTCACCGACCTGGGTCGCCATTTCACGCAGGAGCAACGGCAAGCGTTTGGCGTCCTAGACGAACAAGGAAATCGGATCGTCGATCCAGCGAAACAGCTCAAGACAGTTGAGCAAGGTGCGGCCACTCAGGTTTGGTGCGCTACAAGCCCCAGGCTTGACGGTATGGGCGGCGTCTACTGTGAGAACGTAGAGGTAGCGGGGATGGTTCCTCCAGACGAGCGCTCCGGGTGGGCCGGCGACGACTCGACGCGAAAAGTCGGGGTGATGCCACACGCCGTCGATCCCGTTTCGGCGGACCGGCTTTGGGCTCTTAGCGAACTGCTTCTGGCCGCGTAGCTGTGCGCTATCACCCGTCTTCCAGAACCCATCGCCATCATTAAAGGAAATACTATGTCCAGGACCGTTCTGATTACCGGCTGCTCATCTGGTTTTGGTGAGGCAACCGCGCATTTATTCGCACAGCGCGGCTGGAACGTCGTGGCGACGATGCGTCGGCCCGAGGTAGGTGTCGAGCTCGGCAAGCGCAGCAATGTCCTTGTTACCCGGCTGGATGTGCAGGATTATGAAAGCATCAGCGCGGCGATCGCTGCAGGCATTAGTCGCTTTGGGTCCATTGATGTCGTCGTGAACAACGCGGGTTTCGGCCTGAACGCTGTCTTCGAGAGCATTCCTCGCGAGAAGATCCAGGAGCAGTTCGACGTTAACCTTTTCGGCGTAATGGATGTGGTCCGTGCGATCCTTCCGCATTTTCGCGCGAAGCGCGATGGCGTAATCGTCAACGTCAGCTCCGGCGTTGGCGTGTTTGGACTGCCGATGGCGACCCTTTACAACGCCTCGAAGTTTGCGCTCGAAGGTTTCTCCGAAGCGCTCTCCTATGAACTTGCCGCCGTAGGGGTGACGACAAAGATTGTCGAGCCGGGCGCTGCGCCGAGCACTGGATTTCCAGCACGTACCGGAGAGGAGGCAAAGCAATTTGATATCCCGTCGGATTACGACGATTTCATTGCAGCAACGGGTGCAATTTATAGTGGTTTCAGAGACGGGGCGGACGAAAACGTCGTCCAGAAGGTCGCCGAGGGCATCTTCTTTGCTGCGACCGACCACTCTCATCAGTTGCGTTATGTCCTGACCGAGGATATCAAGCCATTTGTCACTGCTCGCCGCGAGACGTCAGAATCGGAGTACATGGGGCTAATGCGGCGCACGTTTTCATTAACCGCGTCCGAAGCTTGACATCGGTGGGGCGCCGTATAGGTCCACTCGTTCGGACTGGCGTGCGCCCCGGTCTGCTTCGAGCGCGGGACCTTCCAAGATACTCGCGGAAAGTTCGCTTGGCATCAGCCGACCCGACAAAGCGATAGACGCGTCGAATGTCTGTTGCCGGGGGCGGACGGCCGAACTCCACAGCATCGAAGCCGACATCTGCGGCAAGGCGCCTGACGAGCGTCTGCGCTTCAGGCAGGAAAAGAGCAAGCCGTTGCTCGCGAAGCTCGAAGCGACGATCAGGGTGAAGCTCGCGACGCTATCGACAAAGTCCGCGCTCGCAAAAGCAATCAGCTACTCGCTGAACCACTGGGCGGCGCTCGTGTTCTACTGCGAGGACGGTCGAGCCGAGATCAGCAACGTGCTTGCCGAGAACGCCCTGCGCTGTGTCGCGCTCGGACGCAAAAACTATCTGTTTGTCGGCTTGACAGCGGGGGCGAGCGAGCCGCCGCGATGTATGGCATGACCGGCAAAGCTCAACGGGATCAACCCGCGCGCCTATCTGGAATACGTCCTGACCCATATCGCTGGTGGGTCAGGATTCCGTGCAAATCAACAATGAGTCCACCGGCGTCACGCACGGATTGCCGAAGCTGCGCATCTCTACGGGCGTCGAAAAACGAAGCCCGAGCTTGACTCTCGGAGGAAGTCCTTGCAAACAGTATCGGCCGTAAGCACCTCGCGACGGCCGTTCGCAACGGGACGTTCGCGTGAGGCATGATCGGGAATCAGGCTACCTGGTTCTC
>NZ_JBFUPM010000035.1:0-40739 GCF_041355255.1 Paraburkholderia sp. RCC_158
CCGAACCGCCCGGTGCGGACCCGCATGCCGGGTGGTGTGGCAGGGGTACGGCCTCATGGCCGTCCCCTATGCCGATTGCCGCGGACGCCGCGAGTCGTTCTTTGTCGAGCCCGGCGCTCAGGCCGTGCCGAACACGTAGTTCGTCATGGCGAGCGAGCGCTGATAGGTGCCGAGCGATTGAATTGCCAGCGAGTAATCGTCGTCGGCGGCGCCGAGTGCTGCGAAGACCGGCAGCAGATGCTCGTCGGTCGGGTGCATCAGCACCGCATGCGGCGCTTTGTGGCGATAGTCCAGCAACGCGTCGATGTCGCGCGCGGCGAGCCGTGCTTCGAACCAGTTGGTGAATTCGGCGACGCGCGGGTCGGCATCTTCCGGCCGCGCGGAAAAATCGGCGGCGCGCAGATTGTGCGTGATCTGGCCCGAGCCGATCACCATCACGCCGTCGTCCCTCAACGCGCGCAGCGCGCGGCCGACGCGAAAGTGATGCGCGGCGTCGAGGCGCGGTTGGATCGACAACTGCGCGACGGGCACGTCCGCATCCGGAAACATCAGCAGCATCGGCACCCATGCGCCGTGGTCGAGCCCGTGCGGCTCTTCGCCGGCGTGCATGCCGCTGTCGCGAAGCAGCGCGGCGGCGCGTCGCGCGAGATCGGCCGCGCCGGGCGCCGGATACTGGATCTCATATAACTGGCGCGGAAACCCGTAGAAATCGTGGATGGTTTCCGGCTTTGTGGCGGTGCTCGCGACAGGCTGCGCGGTGCCCCAATGCGCGGATAGCATCAACACGGACTCGGGACGCGGCAATTGCGCGCTCAGCGTCGCAAACTCGGCGGACGGCAGCGACGGATCGATCGGCAGCGTCGGCGCGCCGTGGGAAAGAAAAAGCGAAGGCAAGCGGTTCATGGCAGCGACGCGCTGCGAGGCGCGGACGAAGTTCGGTTGCTGTCAATATAGAGCCGCACCGTCGTTTGATAAACGGGTGAAAGCGGAATTGATTGTCTTGCGGTGGTTGGTAATCTCGGCGGACGGACGGACGATCACTCCTGGTCACCGCCTCGTAATCCGGCCCACGCCGGCGATAGCGCCGGCCCCAACGCAAACAGATCCAGCACGCGGGCAACCGTGTGATCGACCATGTCGTCAATCGTCGCCGGTTGGTTGTAAAACGCAGGCAAGGGCGGAAAGATCACGCCACCCATCTCCGTCACCGCCGCCATATTGCGCAGATGCGCGAGATTGAACGGCGTCTCGCGCACCAGCAGCACGAGCCGGCGGCGCTCCTTGAGGGTGACGTCGGCGGCGCGGGTGATCAGGTTGTCGGAGAAACCATGCGCGACGCTCGCGAGCGTTTTCATCGAACACGGCGCGACGACCATGCCGTCCGTCGCAAACGAACCGGACGCGATGCTCGCGCCCACGTCGCGCACCGAATGGACGACGTCCGCGAGCGGATGCACGTCTTCCTTCGACAACTGCAATTCGTGGCGGATATTGAGCCAGCCGGCGCTCGAAATCAGCAGATGACTTTCGACGCCGCCGAGCTTGCGCAACGTCTGAAGCAAGCGGATGCCGTAAATGGCGCCGGTCGCGCCGGTGATGGCGACGATCAGCCGGCGTGGCGCCGCAGCGCGTGTTTCCATGACTGGCGGCGCCTTGTAGGAACAGCTTCGGACTGGACGATCAGGCCGCGGCGAACAGTTGCTGCAATTCGCCCGATTCGTACATTTCCATCATGATGTCCGAGCCGCCGACGAATTCGCCCTTCACATAGAGCTGCGGAATGGTCGGCCAGTTCGAGAACTGCTTGATGCCCTGGCGAACTTCGTCGTCTTCGAGGACGTTGACCGTCTTGAACTCGTTGACATTGCACGCCTTGAGGATCTGGATGGCGCGGCCGGAAAAGCCGCACATCGGGAACTGGGCGCTGCCCTTCATGAAGAGCACGACGTTGTTTTCGTCGACGATTTGCTTGATGCGTTGTTGCGTATCCATGACTGACCTTGCGGTTCCGAGTATGTGTAGGGAATAGGCTGAAATGATAGCGGATTTCGCCCGCACCGGCCGACGGCCGCTTTGTCCATCCGCGCGTTGCGGCTATTGCGGCGGCTTGCGTCAGCTAGCGTGCTGACGTATCAGCATGTCAGCGTGCTCAGCCGGCAAGCCGCCCGCCGCTGATTCGCTCGATGCCCGCAAGGTCGCGCTCCGATCTGACATCCACGAAGCCTTGCGCTGTCAGAAGTTCGCGGACGGCTTCGGCCTGATCGTAGCCGTGCTCCATCCACAGAACGCCGCGCGCGGCAAGACGCGCGGGCGCGCCGGCGACGATCGCGCGGATCGCGCTGAGGCCGTCGGCTTCGTCGGTGAGCGCGCCGCGCGGCTCATAGCGCAAGTCGCCTTGCTCCAGATGCGGGTCACCGCTCGCGATATACGGCGGGTTGCTCACGATCACGTCAAAGCGCAGCGCCGTATCCAGCGAGCCGTACCAGTCGCTTTGCGCGAACGTTACGGCGCCGCCTGGCCGTTTCGCATCCAGCAGACGCGCGGCGTTGCGCGCCGCGACCGCGAGCGCTTCCGGTGAACGGTCGAGCGCGGTCACTTGCGCGTCCGGGCGCATCGACGCGATCGCCACTGCAATGGCGCCCGTGCCGGTGCCGAGATCGAGCACGCGCGGGCGCGGAAGATTTCCCATCGCCGTGAGCGCCGTTTCGACCAGCAATTCGGTCTCCGGACGCGGAATCAGCACATGCGGCGTCACCTCGAATTCAAGCCCGAAGAACTCGCGGACGCCGACAATTTGCGCAATCGGCTCGCCGGCCACGCGCCGCGCCTGCAACGCGAGATAACGCTCGACGCACTCGCTGTCGAGCGCTTCGTCCGCGCGCGTGATCAACTGCGTATGGCGCCAGCCGAGCACATGCGTGAGCAAAATGCGCGCTTCGAGCGGCGGCAGCGGCGAGGCGCGCAACAACGCCGCGGGCGTGGCCGCCTGGTCGCGATTGGGCGGCGCGTTCGCGGTCATCGGCGCTTAATCCGCGTCGCCGAGCGAAGCAAGCAGCTCCGCCTGATGTTCGCTGACGAGCGCGCTGATCAGTTCGTCAAGATCGCCGTCCATGATTGCATCGAGGCGATACAGCGTCAGATTGATCCGATGATCTGTCAGACGCCCTTGCGGGAAGTTGTAGGTGCGAATCCGCTCCGAGCGATCGCCCGAGCCGATCAGACTCTTGCGCGTCGCCGCTTCTTTCGCCTGCTGCTCGTGCGACTGCTTGTCCTTGATGCGCGCCGCGAGCACCTTCAGCGCGCGGTCCTTGTTCTTGTGCTGCGAGCGGTCGTCCTGACATTCGACGACGATGCCCGTCGGCAAGTGCGTGACGCGCACGGCCGAATCCGTCTTGTTGATGTGCTGACCGCCCGCGCCCGACGCCCGGAACGTGTCGATGCGCAGATCGGCCGGATTGATTTCGACTTCGCCGATCTCGTCGGCTTCCGGCATGACCGCCACCGTGCACGCGGACGTGTGAATGCGGCCCTGCGTTTCGGTTGCCGGCACGCGCTGCACGCGATGGCCGCCGGACTCGAACTTCAGCTTCGAATACGCGGCTTCGCCCGCGATCCGCACGATCACTTCCTTATAGCCGCCCAGATCGGATTCGCTCGCCGACATCATCTCGACCTGCCAGCGGTTGCGCTCGGCGTAGCGCAAATACATGCGCAACAGGTCGCCTGCAAAAAGCGCGGACTCGTCGCCGCCGGTGCCGGCGCGAATTTCGAGGAAGATGTTGCGGTCGTCGTTCGGATCTTTCGGCAACAGCATCTTCTGCAGTTCGCCTCCGAGCTGTTCCATGCGCTCACGCGCCGCGCGAATTTCCTCTTCGGCGAATTCGCGCATGGAGATGTCCGTCAGCAGTTCCTGCGCGGTGGCGGCGTCGTGCATGGCCTGGCGCCACAGCGCGTATTGCTCGACGACGGGCCCAAGCTCGGCGTGTTCGCGCGTGAGCTTGCGATATTGATCGAGGTTCGAGGTGATGTCCTCGCGGCTTAACAGATCGTTCAGTTCGGCCAGCCGTGTCGTCAGCTGGTCGAGCTTGCGTTGCATGCTCGTTTTCATCGGGCGGGTATCGGAGCGGGCTCCGGAAGGACAGCAACCAGGAAAATGGGCGGATGCCCGGGACAGAAGCATGTGGCGGGCCACTGCGAGGCCACCGGCGGGTGGCGCGGACGAGGCGGTGCGCGCCGCTAACGTTCCGAAGAACCGGAGTGTTTGTAGAAGCCGCCCATCAATTCGATGAGCGTGTCGCGGTTTTCGCCACTAGCGCGGTTAAGCGCATGAGTGGGGCCGTGAATCAGCTTGTTGGTGAGCGCTTGCGACAGCGCCTCGATCACCGCGGCAGGATCGTCGCCGCGCGCGAGCATTTTCTGCGCGCGTTCGACTTCGGCCCGGCGCAGCACGTCGGCTTGCGTATGCATATGACGGATCACCGGCACGATGCTGCGCGCCTCGAGCCACTGCATGAAATTCTGCACACGCGTTTCGATGATCGCTTCGGCCTGTGCAACCGCGGCCTGGCGCGACGCGTTGCCTTCGCGGACGATCGCGCCGAGATCGTCGACGGTGTACAGGAACACGTCTTCCAGCTTGCCGACTTCCGGTTCGATGTCGCGCGGAACCGCCAGATCGACCATGAAGATCGGCCGATGGCGGCGCGCCTTGACCGCGCGCTCGACCGCGCCCAGGCCGATGATCGGCAACGTGGAAGCCGTGCACGACACGATGATGTCGAACTCGTGCATGCGCGTCGGCAAGTCCGACAGCGGAATGGCCCGGCCGTTGAAGCGCTCCGCGAGCCGCGTGCCGCGCTCGGCCGTGCGGTTCGCGACCACGAGTTCACGGGGCTGCTGCGCGGCGAAGTGCGTCGCGCATAGTTCGATCATTTCGCCCGCGCCGATGAACAGCACGCGCTGGTTCGACACCTTGTCGAAAATGCGCTGCGCGAGCCGCACGGCAGCGGCTGCCATCGAAACCGACTGCGCGCCGATCTCAGTCGTGCTGCGCACTTCTTTTGCGACGGCGAACGTGCGCTGGAACAACTGGTTCAGATAAGTGCCGAGCGCGCCTGCTTCGGACGCGGTGCGCACGGCGTCCTTCATTTGTCCGACGATTTGCGTTTCGCCGAGCACCATCGAATCGAGGCCCGAGGCGACGCGGAACGCGTGGCGCACGGCTTCCGACTGCGGCAGCGCGTAGACGTGCGGCGCGAGTTCCTCGATGGGCAGGTTGTGATACCGCGACAGCCATTGGATCGCGGCTTCGCGCGCGGCCTGGTCGTCGGTCGCGCAATAGAGTTCGGTGCGATTGCAGGTAGAGAGAATCGCCGCTTCAGGCGCCGAGCGGGCCGTGCCGCCGAGCCAGACGCTCTTGAAGGTGTCCAGTGCAGGCTTGATCTGTTCGAGCGGAAACGCCACGCGTTCGCGCAAGGCGACAGGCGCTGTGTGGTGATTGATTCCGATCGTTAAGAGCTGCATGCTGGGGAGCTATGGTTTAGCCCCATATTATAGCGTTTTCGCGATTCTTACTCGCTGCGCCTCGCACCCGCGCCGCTTATGCCAGCCATCAGGCCGGTGCGGCAGCGCCTTCCACGGAAAATGCGTCGAGCTGATAGCCGTAGCCGTACAGCGGCGCAAGCGAATAGCCATGCTCCGGGCGCAATTCGAGCTTGGACCGCACGCGCGACGCGTGCGTGTCGACGGTGCGCGACTTTACGTCGCGGCGCCGTGCCCACACGGTTTCCATGATGTGCGCGCGCGACACGGGCCGCGACAGATTGGTGAACAGCAGCAGCGCGAAGCGGAACTCCTTCGGCGTCAGCGTGACCACGCGGTTGCGGAACGTGACGGCGAAGTTGGCGGCGTCGAACGTATAGCCGCGAATCACGTCGTGCCGTCGATTGGGCGGCCGGCGCAAGCCTGCGCGCCGCAGCAGCGCGTCGACGCGTGCGAGCGTTTCGGGGCCGCGTACCGGTTTGGCGAGGCAGTCGTCGGCGCCCGCGTGCAGCACGGCGACGATCTGGCTTTCGCGCGGCTCCGTCATCATCACGATGACCGGCAGGCTCGGCAGAACGGCTCGGGCACGCGCGATCACGTCTTCGGCGGAATGGTCGCCGGTCCAGTTTTCGGTAATCAGCAGATCGAAGAATTGGTCCGCGGCTTGCGCGAGGAACGGGGCGCTCGTGGCGAAGTGCTGACACACGTGGCCGCCGGCGAACATGAGCCGGGTGACCAACTGGGCGTGCCGCGGGTCCGGCTCGATAAGGGCGATTCGCATGCGCGCAATCCACTTGACGACGGCCAGGAACCAGGCTTTTCCGTAAGGCCTCCAGCTTGCCTAACATCACCCCGACCCCTAAACTCAACCGCTGTGCGGAAAGCGCCGTGCTGATTTTTTGAGAAGAGACAAAAATGCTAGCTGTCGTTGTGCCTCGCGCCCATGAGACAAATCCGAAACTGCGCGAGTCCATCCGCTGATGGGCTGGGCTGGAATCGTCGTACTCGGAGCCGCAATCGGCTTCGCGGGTTGGTGGTTGCATCCGCTGCGCCGCTTGAACAACGCCGGCCGCTCCGGCGGCTCGAAAGGCGCCCGCCTATGGGTGGCGCTGCTGGCCGGCGTGCTGGGCGCGATCGTCGCGCGCATGGCCGGCAATGTGACCGGTCTTTTCCATGACGGCGAGATACTGGAATGGCCTGTGTGCACGGCCGTCGCCATGATCGCCGTCGCCGTGACGGTCGGCTTGCTTTCCCGTCGATGAATACTTGCAGGTGACCTCCATGAATGCCCGACTTCCCCAAACTTCTTCCATTCCCGAACGGCTCGCCGGCTTGCGCAGCGCGATGGCGCGCGAAGGCGTCGCTGCTTACCTCGTGCCGTCCGCGGACCCGCATTTGTCCGAATATCTGCCGGGGCGTTGGCAGGGCCGCGAATGGCTGTCCGGCTTCACCGGCTCGGCGGGCACGCTGATCGTCACCGCCGACTTCGCGGGCGTCTGGACCGATAGCCGCTATTGGGAGCAGGCCAATGCGCAACTGGCCGGCAGCGGCGTTCAGCTCATGAAGATGACCGGTGGTCAGCAGACCGCGCCGCATTTCGAGTGGCTCGCTGAAAACGTGGGGCCGGGCGGCACCGTCGGCGTGGACGGCGCCGTGCTCGGCGTGGCGGCGGCGCGGGCTTTGACTCAAGCGCTCACGGCGCGCGGCGTGAAGCTGCGCACCGACGTCGATCTGTTCGACGGCATCTGGCCGCAGCGCCCGTCGCTGCCCGATGCGGCGGTGTTCGAACACGCCGCGCCGCATGCAAGCGTCACGCGTCCGGAAAAGCTCGCGCAGGTCCGTCGCGCGATGGCGGAAAAGGGCGCGCAGTGGCACTTCATTTCCACGCTCGACGACCTTGCGTGGCTCTTCAATCTGCGCGGCGCCGACGTCAGCTTCAACCCGGTTTTCGTCGCGCACGCGTTGATCGGCGAACACGGCGCGTCGCTTTTCGTCTCCGACGGCAAGGTGCCGCCCGCGCTCGCCGAAGCGCTCGCGCGCGACGGCGTCAATGTCGAGCCCTACGCCAAAGCGGCCGATGCGCTCGCCGCGCTGCCCGCCGGCAGCACCTTGTTGATCGACCCGCGCCGCATCACGTACGGCTCGCTGCAATCGGTGCCGTCGACGGTGAAGGTGGTCGAGGCGGTCAATCCGTCCACCTTCTTCAAGTCGCGCAAGACCGAAGCCGAGGCGAAGCACGTGCGCGAGACGATGAAGCAGGACGGCGCGGCGCTCGCCGAATTTTTCGCGTGGTTCGAAAGCGCGCTCGGCCGCGAGACGATCACCGAACTCACAATCGACGAACGTCTGACGGCCGCGCGCGCGCGTCGGCCGGGTTTCGTGTCGTTGAGCTTTGCGACCATTGCGGGCTTCAACGCGAACGGCGCGATGCCGCACTATCGCGCGACTCGGGAATCGCATTCGGTGATCGAGGGCAACGGCCTGTTGCTGATCGACTCCGGCGCGCAATATCTGAGCGGAACGACCGACATCACGCGCGTGGTGCCGATCGGCACGATCAGCGACGCACAGCGGCGCGATTTCACGATCGTGCTGAAGGGCACCATGGCGCTGTCGCGCGCGAAGTTCCCGCGCGGCATCCGCTCGCCGATGCTCGACGCCATCGCGCGCGCGCCGATCTGGGAAGCCGGTGCCGACTACGGTCACGGCACGGGCCACGGTGTCGGCTATTTCCTGAACGTTCACGAAGGCCCGCAAGTAATCGCGCACTACGCGCCGGCCGAACCGTGGACGGCGATGGAAGAAGGCATGATCACGTCGATCGAACCGGGCGTCTACCGGCCAGGCAAGTGGGGCGTCCGGATCGAGAATCTGGTGCTGAACGTGCCTGCCGGCCAGACGGAATTCGGTGACTTCCTCGAGTTCGAGACGCTCACGCTGTGCCCGATCGACACGCGTTGCCTCGACTTGTCACTGCTGCGCGACGACGAACGCGCGTGGCTCAACAGCTATCACGAGACGGTGCGCACGCGCCTCGCGCCGCATGTTTCCGGCGACGCGAAGACGTGGCTCGAACTGCGCACGCAGCCTGTCTGAGCAGCCGTATAACGACGTTTAACGAAACATCGCCACGGAGAGCGCATGGCCATCAAGGCAGTGGTGTTCGATTTCGGCGGCGTGCTGATCGACTGGAATCCCGAGTACCTGTATCGGCAACTGATTCCAGACGAAGCCGAGCGCCGCTGGTTTCTGACTCATGTGTGCTCGATGGATTGGGTGGTTCGCCAGGACGGCGGCCAGCCGATCGCCGAGGCAACGGCCGAACTCATCGCGCGGTTCCCCGACCACGAAGCGCTGATCCGCGCGTTTTACGAGCGCTGGCATGAAATGGTGGCCGGCGTGCTCGACGACGGCGTCGCGATCATGGAAAAGCTCGAGGCCGCCGAGGTGCCGCTCTTCGGCCTGACGAACTGGTCGGCCGAGACCTTTCCTTATGCGTGGGAAAACTACCCGGTGCTGCGGCGCTTTCGCGACATCATCGTGTCGGGGCGGGTGGGTCTGGTGAAGCCCGATCCGGCCATTTTCGCGGCGATGCTCGAGCGAATCCACGCGCAAATGCCGGGCATCGAGCCGTCCGAACTCGTCTTTATCGACGACAACCCGAAGAACGCCGCAGCCGCTACGGCGCTCGGCTGGTACGGCGTGCATCACATCAGCGCCGCGCAGACCGAAGCGAGGCTGCGCGAGCTGGGTTGCCGGTTTGACCAGACGCGCTTGGCGAACGCAGACCGCTTGGGCGCATCCGCTCGCGCGCCGTGTTCGCCACGCGGTTTGATCCGCTCACTGCCCCAGCAAATTCTTCAACGCATTTCCCAGGCCTTTTACCGTTTCGCCCGCGCCTTTCGCCACGCCTTCCACGCTGACGCCCAGCGCTTTCGCGAAGCCGGCGGCGATGCGCGTCGTCAGCCCTTCCTGCACCGAGAATTTCGGGTCGCGTAAATTGCCGTCGAGCACGAAGTGCAGCGTGATGTCGCCGTTGTGCGCCTTCAAAGCGGCAACCGCAGCCTTCGTCGGAATGGACATGAACGTGTCGAGCGGATTGCCCGTGTCCGCAAGTTGCAACTGATGAACCGTGATCGTGCCGGGCGCGTGCAACTGATAATTGTGCACCGACGACTCGATGCTCATGTCGATCGTGCCGCTTGTCACTTGCGCCTTCGCGCCGGCTTTCTTCACGAGATACGGATCGAGCATGACGACGTCGACGCCGCGCAGTGTGCTGGTCGTCTGCGAATCCTTGCTGGCGATTTTGATCCAGCCGCTGAACGTCACCGTGCCGGTGTGCGACGGCCCTTTGATCGAGCCTCTGACATTGACGTTGGTCGGCTCCGTGAGCGCGGGCAGACGAATGTTGTCGACGGTCGCGTTCGCGTCGCCCACCGTCACCTTGTAGGCCGGCGACCCGACCGTCATGTCGTAGAAATGAAAGCGGCCCTGCTCGAAACTGATGTGATCGACCTGCTTGTCGCGCGGCATCGAACTCGTTGACGCGCCGCCTGCGTCGTCGTTAGTGCTGTTGACCGATTGACGCAGATTCGGCAGCAGACGGATCGTGCCGTTTTGCGTGCGCAGCACCGCCATGTCGAAACCGCGCACCGTCACGCTGCGGATATGCATGCGGCGCTGGAGTAGATCGCGGATGTCCGGCGTCAGGATGATCTCGTCCGCTCTCAACGGATCGCCGGCGGGCCAGCCAGGCGGCGGCTTCAACAGAACGTTGCTGAGATGCACCGAGGTCACGCCGACGTCGATGCTTTGCGCGCTGCCGAGCGGACCGAGTGCGGCTATTACTCGCGCTTTCACTTCGCGCTGCGCGTATTGCAGCAGGCCGAATGCAATAACGACGAGCACGACCAGCACGCTGCTCGCGGCAGCGATCCAGCGTTGGCTCTTCGACATTGCCATGCTTGTTCCCTCGTCATCGCAACGTGCGTGCAGTGTGATCAAGATGAATGCGCGCCGTCCAATACAAGTCGCGCGGACGACATATAGCACGCGCAACGGAGCAATGCGTGTGCCGTGTCGCATGTCGCCGATGTCTGGCGTAGGTGAAGGGTATCGAAGGAGGGTAGGGAGTTGCTGCGAAGAACGGCTGAGCGTGCGGCGCACGCACGCTGACCGTTTGCAAAGCTGAGGGGATAACTGCGCCAAGTGCGGCCTGCTCGTCTTCCGACAAGCAGGCCGCTTTTCGCGCAGCTTCTGACGCGGTGAACCTTTAACGCCGTGTACCTTTAACGCCGCGTGAACCTTAACGCGTGATCGGCTTATACCGCAGACGCTTCGGACGCGCCGCTTCTTCACCCAGGCGTGCGCGCTTGTCCGCTTCATACTCCTGGTAATTACCGTCGAAGAACGTGATTTGCGAATCGCCTTCGAACGCGAGAATGTGCGTCGCGATCCGGTCGAGGAACCAGCGGTCGTGCGAAATCACCATCACCGAGCCGGCGAATTCGAGCAATGCGTCTTCGAGCGCGCGCAGCGTTTCGACGTCGAGATCGTTCGACGGTTCGTCGAGCAGCAGCACATTGCCGCCGGCAATCAACGTCTTCGCGAGATGCAGACGGCCGCGCTCGCCGCCCGACAGATTGCCGACCGTCTTCTGCTGATCGCCGCCCTTGAAGTTGAAGCGGCCAATGTACGCACGCGACGGCGTCTCGTACTTGCCGACCGTCAGCACGTCGGCGCCGCCGGAAATTTCTTCGAACACAGTCTTCGTCGAATCGAGCGCGTCGCGGCTCTGGTCGACGTAAGCGAGCTTCACCGTCGGTCCCATGACGATCTCGCCCGAATCCGGCTGTTCGCGGCCAGTCAGCATGCGGAACAGCGTGGACTTACCCGCGCCGTTCGGACCGATGATGCCGACAATCGCGCCCGCCGGAACCTTGAAGCTCACGTTGTCGAGCAGCAGCCGGTCGCCATACGACTTGCTGACGTTCTTGAACTCGATCACTTCATTGCCGAGGCGGTCGCCGACCGGAATGAAGATTTCCTGCGTTTCATTGCGCTTCTGATAATCCTGGCTGTTCAGTTCCTCGAAGCGCGCAATACGCGCCTTCGACTTCGCCTGACGGCCCTTCGGATTCTGGCGCACCCATTCCAGTTCTTTCTTGATCGCCTTCTGACGCGCGGATTCCGACGCTTCTTCCTGCTTCAGGCGCTCTTCCTTCTGATCGAGCCAACTGCTGTAGTTGCCCTTCCACGGAATGCCGTGGCCACGGTCGAGTTCGAGAATCCACTCGGCCGCGTTATCGAGGAAGTAGCGATCGTGCGTGACCGCGACGACCGTGCCCGGAAAGCGCGTGAGGAACTGTTCGAGCCAGTCGACCGATTCCGCGTCGAGGTGGTTGGTCGGTTCGTCGAGCAGCAGCATGTCGGGCTTTTCGAGCAGCAGCTTGCACAGCGCGACGCGGCGCTTTTCGCCGCCCGACAGATGTTCGATTTTCGCGTCCCAGGCCGGCAGACGCAGCGCGTCGGCGGCGATCTCGATCTGCTGTTCGGCGCTGCCGCCGTCGGTGGTCGCGAGAATCGCTTCGTACTTCGCCTGCTCGGCGGCGAGCGCGTCGAAGTCCGCGTCCGGTTCCGCGTAGGCCGCGTAAATTTCATCGAGCTTCTTCTGCGCGTTGAACACGTCGCCGAGACCTTCTTCGACGGTTTCGCGCACCGTCTTGTTCGGATCGAGCTGCGGTTCTTGCGGCAGATAGCCGATGTTCAGATTCGGCATCGGCGTCGCTTCGCCTTCGATGTCCTTGTCCACACCGGCCATGATGCGGATCAGCGTCGACTTGCCCGAGCCGTTCAGGCCGAGCAGGCCGATCTTCGCGCCGGGGAAAAACGACAGTGAGATGTCTTTCAGGATTTGACGCTTGGGCGGCACGATCTTGCCAACCCGGTTCATGGTGAAGACGTATTGGGCCATTTGCTTGTGTGCTTGATAGACGTTGACGACGCCGGCCGCATTCGGGCGGGCAGCCGTGGGTGGATCGGTAATCGGTGTGTGCCGGGGCGGCGTCGAACACGCTGTCAGCGCAACGACGCGAGCACCCCGGGTGCAAATCGCATTGTACTTCGGCAGGGGAGTGCGGGCGGTAGCGCGGCTTGCGGCTTGGGTCAGTTCGCGCGCGGTCCCGGTGAAATCACAGCCAGCTTGCTACGCCGCCGTGCCGTGAACAGGTTCCGCCGTGGTGCCGGCTGAAACTGTAGGTGCCGTCGCGGCAACGGGCGGTCGCGCCGTCGGGCGCCTTGCCCGACAGTGAGCGGGCCGGCGCGTGTACCGTGTTGCCGTCGCGATTGGTGTAGGTGTTGTGATTGCTGAGATCGGCTTCGTCGGGCGTTGTGCCGGGCGCGACGTACGCGAATGCGGGCGAGATGTTAAGCGACAGCGTCAGCAAAAGCGCAACCGATGCGCCACGGGCGGTTCTAAGACCAATACCTTGCATGGCGTTAGAGATTGTTCTTGTAGTTGTGAGTATTGTTATGAGGCGCTCAACTTAGTTCACCCGCCGGCCACTCGTCGAATCGAAGAAATGCAGATGACGCGCGGGCAACGCGACCTGCAATGCCTCGCCAGCCGCGGGCCGATGCGCGTGCGGCAAACGCACGGTCACGTCATGCTTGCCCCATCGTCCGTGCGCGAGATTGTCGGCACCGAGCAACTCGCATGAATCGACGGTGAGCATTGCGTGCGGCGCATCCGCTTGCCCCGGACTCATATGCTCCGGACGAATACCTAGCGTGTATTCGCGCCCCTTGGCGATTTCGCCGCCAATCGACGCCACGCCCGCGAGCGGCAGTTGCGGCCCGTTGCCGGCTATGTCGAACGTGGAGCCGTCGTCCGACACGCGGCCTTGCAGCAGATTCATTCCCGGCGAGCCGATGAAGCCCGCGACGAACACCGTCGCCGGCCGTTCATAGACCTCGGTCGGTGCGCCGATCTGCTCGGCGTGGCCCTTGTTCATCACGATCACGCGTTGCGCGAGCGTCATCGCTTCGATCTGATCGTGCGTGACGTACAGGCTCGTCGTAGAGAGCCGCGCATGCAGACGCTGAATCTCGAGCCGCATTTGCACGCGCAGACGCGCGTCGAGATTCGACAACGGTTCGTCGAAGAGAAACACGGCCGGTTCGCGCACGATCGCGCGGCCCATCGCGACGCGTTGACGCTGCCCGCCCGACAGTTCGCGCGGCTTGCGCTGCAACAGCGCTTCGAGTTCGAGAATCTGCGCGGCCGCGTTCACGCGCTGCGCGATCTGCGCCCGCTCGACGCCCGCGATCTTCAGCGCATAGCCCATGTTTTCAGCCACGCTCATATGCGGATAGAGCGCATAGTTCTGAAACACCATCGCGATGTTGCGGTCCTTCGGCTCCAGTTCGTTCACCACTTTGCCGGCGATCGAAATGCTGCCCTCGGAGATGCGCTCGAGTCCTGCCACCATCCGCAGCAACGTCGATTTGCCGCAACCGGACGGCCCGACCATCACGACGAATTCGCCGTCGTTCACATCGACGTCGATGCCGTGCAACACGAACTGTTTGCCGTCGTAGGTTTTTTTAACGCCTTGCAGTGTCAATGCAGCCATGCGGTTTTAGCCCTTCGTTTGCGTGTCTTTTGTCATTCGTGCGTGCTTGCCTCAAGCGCGGTTTGCGCCGCGCGGATCATTTCTCGGCATCCACGAGACCGCGCACGAACCAGCGCTGCATGGTCAGCACGACGGCGAGCGGCGGCAGCATCGCGAGCAGCGTGGCCGTCATCACGAGATGCCATTCGGTGGCCGTGTCGCCCGAAGCGATCATGCTCTTGATACCGACGACGGCGGTTGTCAGCGACTGCTGGCTCGTGATCAGAATCGGCCACAAATACTGGTTCCAGCCGTAAATAAACGTGATGACGAAGAGCGCCGCCATGTTCGTTTTCGACAGCGGCAACACGACGTCCCAGAAGAAACGCATCGCACCCGCGCCGTCGATGCGCGCCGCTTCCATCAACTCGTCGGGCAGCGTCATGAAGAACTGGCGAAACAGGAACGTGGCCGTTGCGGACGCAATCAGCGGCAATGTCAAACCGCTATACGTATTGCTCAGATTCATCGACGACACGACTTGCACGGTCGGGAAGATACGCACTTCGACCGGCAGCATCAGCGTGATGAAGATCAGCCAGAACGACAGGTTGCGAAACGGAAAGCGGAAGAACACGATCGCATACGCGGAGATCATCGACACGGCGATCTTGCCGATCGAAATGGCGAGCGCCATCACGAGGCTGTTGAACAGCATGCGGCCGAACGGCGCTGCCGCGTTGCCGCTGCCGTGCGCCCACACGGTCGCGATGTTGTCGAACAGATGCGAGCTCGGCACCAGCGACAGCGGCACGGTGAAGATCTGCTGTTCGTTCATGGTCGCCGCGCAGAACGCGACGTACACCGGAAACACGACCAGCACGACGCCGAGTATCAGCACCGCGTGGCAGAAGAGGTCGAAACCGCGGCGGTTCTCGATCATGAGTATTGAACCCTGCGTTCGATGAAGCGGAATTGCACGACCGTCAACGCGACGACGATCACCATCAGCACGACGGATTGCGCGCCCGAGCTGCCGATGTCGAGTCCCTGGAAACCTTCGGCGAAAATCTTGTAGATCAGCGTGCGCGTCGATTGAGCGGGGCCGCCACCCGTCGCTGCGTCGATCACCGGAAAGGTGTCGAAGAACGCGTAGGTGATGTTGATGACGAGCAGGAAGAAGCTCGTCGGCGACAGCAGCGGCAGCGCGATGCCGAAGAAGCGTCGCACGGGACCGGCGCCGTCGATGGCCGCGGCTTCGATCAGCGAGCGCGGAATCGCCTGCAAGCCCGCGTAGAAGAACAGGAAGTTATAGCTGACCTGCTTCCACACCGACGCAAGCACGACAAGAAACATCGCTTGTCCCGCGTTCAAAGCGTGATTCCACACAATGCCTTGCTTCGCGAGCGCGAACGTTACGAGGCCGATGCTCGGGTTGAACAGAAACGACCACAGCACGGCGGCGATGGCCGGCGCGACCGCATACGGCCAGATCAGCAGCGTCTGATACGCCTTTGCGCCGCGCGTCACGCGGTCCGCGCAGACCGCGAGCAGCAGCGAAATCACGAGGCCCGATACGGTGACGAGCGCGCAGAAAATAATCGTCGTGTTGAACGACGACAGATACAGCGGATCGGCGAAGAGCTGCTTGAAGTTCGCGAGCCCGACAAATTCGCTCGACGTGCCGAACGCGTCCTGACTTTGCGTGGATTGCCACAGCGCTTCGCCGGCGGGCCACAGAAAGAAGAGCGCCGTGATCGCGAGTTGCGGCGCGACGAGCAGATAGGGCAGCAGGCTGGTGCCGAAGCGGGAGCGCTTTTCCATCGAGGAATCTCAAGAGTTTTGCTGCAAGCGGGTTCCGGCGCGAGTGCGCCGGAACCGACGATGCCGACGCGGGAATTAACTGCCCGCTTTCTCGAAACGCCGCAGCAGTTCGTCGCCGCGCGAGACCGCCGAGTCGAGCGCCTGTTGCGGCGTCTTCTTTTCACCCCACACCTGCTCGAGCTCTTCGTCGATGATCGTGCGGATCTGCGGCATATTGCCAAGGCGCAAGCCCTTCGTGTACGGCAGCGGCGGCTTGTTGAGCATCTGCTTGATCGCCGTATCGCTGCCGGGGTTCTTCTCGTAGAAGCCCTGTTGCTGCGTCAACTGATACGCGGCGGTCGTGACCGGCAAATAGCCGGTGTCCTGATGCCACTTCGCGGCGACTTCGGGCGAGCTCAGATACGACAGGAATTTCGCCACGCCCTTGTAGACGGCCGGGTCCTTGCCCGCCAGCACCCACAAGCTCGCTCCGCCGATAATCGCGTTCTGCGGCGCGCCCTTCACGTTCGCGTCGTAAGGCATCATGCCCGTGCCGAAGTTGAACTTCGCGTACTTCTTGATCGTGGCAAGCGAGCCCGACGAGTTCGTGATGATGCCGCAGTCGCCGCTATAGAACTTCGAGATCGGTTCGTCCTTGCGGCCAACGTACGTGAACGTGCCGTCTTTCTGCATGCTCTGCAGGAACTGGATGTGCGCGACCTGCAGCGGCTTGTTGAATTCGAGTTGCGCGTCGGCGCCGTCGAAACCGTTGTTCTTCGATGCGAACGGCGCGCCGTGCCACGCGCTGTAGTTCTCCAACTGAATCCAGCTTTGCCAGCCCGACGAATAGCCGCACGCCATGCCCGACGCTTTCAGCTTCTGCGCGTCGGCCTGGAGTTCGGCCCAGGTTTTCGGCGGCTGGTTCGGATCGAGACCGGCTTTCTTGAACGCGTCCTTGTTGTAATAGAGGACGGGCGTCGAGCTGTTGAAGGGCATCGAAATCAGATGACCCGTTTTCGCGTCGCTGTAATAGCTTGCGATGGTCGGCACGAACGCCTTTTCGTCGAGCGGCACGCCGGCTTGCTTGAACACGTCCGAGACGGGCACGACGGCTTTTTTAGCCTGCATCATCGTCGCGGTGCCGACTTCGTACACTTGCAGGATGGACGGCGCGTTGCCGCTGCGATAAGCGGCGATGCCGGCCGCGAGCGTCTGGTCGTAAGTGCCCTTGAACACCGGCACGATCTTGTAGTCCGACTGCGACGCGTTGAACGCGTTGGCGATGTCGTTCAGACGTTCGCCCAACGCGGCTTCCATGGCGTGCCAGAACTGGATTTCAGTGGCGGCCTGGGCCGTCTGGCTCATGCCGACGGTGCCCACACTCAGTGCAGCGGCGACGGAAAGCGAACGGAACAGCGGCTTGAAACTCATCGATTTGTCTCCTCATCGGAAGGTGCGCGAATGCGAATCGCGCGATTCTATTTGTGTTCGATGACAGTCCGGCGTCGGCCGGCGGATGCCGCAATTTAACATCGGCTGTGAGGAAACTGGAATAGCTGGGTTCTCTAATGCAAAAAGCCCGCGCGAGGCGGGCTTTTCAAAACGCCGGCGTGAGCCGCCAGGCGGTGCTGCGAATATTGCGGCTTTAAAGGCCTTTACACGTTGAACAGGAAGTTCATCACATCCCCGTCGTGCACCACATATTCCTTGCCTTCCGCGCGCATCTTGCCGGCTTCTTTCGCGCCTTGCTCGCCCTTATAGGTGATGTAGTCGTTAAACGAAATGGTCTGCGCGCGAATAAAGCCGCGCTCGAAGTCGGTGTGAATCGCGCCCGCGGCTTGCGGCGCGGTATCGCCGACATGAATGGTCCACGCGCGCACTTCCTTCACGCCTGCGGTGAAGTAGGTTTGCAGGCCGAGTAGCTTGAAGCCCGCGCGAATCACGCGGTTCAGGCCCGGCTCTTCCATGCCCATGTCGGCGAGGAACACTTCCATGTCGGCTTCGTCGAGGTCGGCGATTTCCGCTTCGATTGCTGCGCACACCGCGACGACCGGCGCATTTTCCGACGCCGCGAACTTCGCGACCGCGTCCAGATGCGGATTATTCTGGAAGCCGTCTTCCTTGACGTTCGCCACATACATGGTCGGTTTCGCGGTGATCAGGCAGAACGGCTTAAGCGTCGCCTTCTCTTCGTCCGACAGATCGAGCGCGCGCACGGGCTTGGCCTGATCCAGTTGAGCGCGCACCTTTTCCAGCACGGCGGCGTTCTTGATGGCTTCCTTGTCGTTGCCCGACTTGGCGGCCTTCGAATAACGCGCGAGCGCTTTTTCAACCGTTGCCAGGTCGGCCAGCGCGAGTTCGGTGTTGATGACTTCGATGTCCGACAGCGGATCGATCTTGTTCGCGACGTGAATCACGTTCTCGTCTTCGAAGCAGCGCACGACGTGCGTGATCGCGTCCGTTTCGCGGATGTTGGCGAGGAACTGGTTGCCGAGACCTTCGCCCTTGCTTGCGCCCGCCACCAGACCGGCGATGTCGACGAATTCCACGACCGCCGGCAGGATGCGCTCGGGCTTGACGATTTCCGCGAGCGCTTTCAGGCGCGCGTCCGGCACTTCCACAATGCCGACGTTCGGCTCGATCGTGCAGAACGGATAGTTTTCGGCGGCGATGCCCGCCTTGGTCAGCGCATTGAACAGAGTGGACTTGCCGACGTTAGGCAAGCCGACGATGCCGCATTTGAGGCTCATGGAAATCCTTCAGTGATTCAGTAAATTGCGTGATGCGCTCGACGCCGTATTGCAGGATTCGTGAGCCTTCGGCTTAGGCCGGCAAGAAAAACGCAGCGGAGCGGGACACGACACCAGAGCGGGCGTTGGCTCGACGGTTCTGGGCGGTTTTGTCACGGAAAGCGTAATTGTAACCCGTCTTGTAGCCCGTCCCACCGGCTCCTTGACGTGGCTTCAGGAAGCTGCGCGCCCGGTCCGTCCCCCACAACCCCCACGGCTATAATGCGCGGATGAACGCACACCATCAGACTTTCGATGCCGCGGTGATCGGCGGCGGGCTGGTCGGCAAGACCGCCGCGCTCGCGCTCACGCAAGGCGGACTGCGCATCGCGCTGCTCGCGCAAGCCTGCGCGCCGCTGGCCGCCGGCGCTTCGTTCGACTCGCGGGGGTACGCGTTGTCGTCCAGTTCGCAGGCGCTGCTCGAGCGTTTGCGCGTGTGGCAGGCGCTCGATCTGTCGCGGCTTGGCCCCGTCTACGACATGCGGGTCTATGGCGATGCTCACGCGGAGCTGCATTTCTCCGCGTTTCAGGCGTCGGTGCCGCAACTGGCGTGGATCGTGGAGTCGTCGGTGATCGAGCGCGCGCTCGACGCGGCGTTGCGCTTTCAGCCGAATCTCACGTGGATCGACAGCCGCGCCCAGGCGCTCGATTTCACCGCCGAAAGCGCGAGCGTCGGTCTCGCTAACGGCAACGTGCTGGTGGCGGATCTCGTCGTCGGCGCGGACGGCGCGCATTCGTGGGTGCGCGCGCAGATCGGCTCGAAGATGAACCGGCGCGACTATCGGCAGACGGGCGTCGTCGCCAATTTCAAGGCGGAAAAGCCGCACGGCGAAACCGCGTTCCAATGGTTCAGGGACGGCGAAATCATTGCGCTGCTGCCTATGCCGGACGGCCACGTGTCGCTCGTCTGGTCGGCGCGCACCGAGCACGCCGAGCAACTGATTGCGCTCGATCCTGCGCAACTCGCCGCCGAAGTGGAGCGCGTGACGGGCGGCCAGCTCGGCGGACTCGATTGCGTGACGCCCGCGCAGGGTTTTCCGCTCGCGCTGCAGACCGTGGACCGCCTCGTCGCGCCGCGCGTGGCGCTGGTCGGCGACGCCGCGCATCTGATCCATCCGCTCGCGGGGCAGGGCATGAACCTCGGTCTGCGCGACGTCGCGGCGCTGGCCGATACGGTCGCAGACAAGGAGTCGTTCCGCGATCTCGGCGACATGGTGCTGCTGCGGCGCTACGAACGCGCGCGCCGCGAAGACATTCGCGCGCTGATGATCGCCACCGACGGCCTGCAAAAACTCTTCTCGGTGCCGGGACCGTTGGCGAAGATCGTGCGCAATAGCGGGATGGCTTTCGTCGGCGCGCAGCCGTTCATCAAGCGCTGGCTGGTGTCGGCCGCGCTTGGCTGAAGCGGCCGTCGAACTCCCTTCAAAATGCCCGCGAAAACGCCCGCTGAAATACCGCGCGGCATTTGCGGCCGATGACACGGGTATCATGAACGCACAGAGGCGGTTCGCGTCAAACCGGCAACCTCGCAAAACGCCAACTCGTGCCCCATGCGCACGATTGAACCAGGAATTCAGCATGAAAAAAACCTTCCGCATGGCGGCTGCCGTGCTCGCGATCGCCGCCGTCACGATCGGCTGCTCCGCGCAGGCCGACCAGACCACCGACAAACTCAAGGCCACGCTGCAAACGCGTCTTGCCGACGTGACGATCAAGAGCGTGACGAAGTCGCCGATCGCCGGCCTTTACGAAGTGAACCTCGGCAGCCAGATCGTCTATAGCGACGCCAACGGCGACTATGTGCTGCTCGGCGACATGGTCGATACGAAGACGCGCAAGAATCTGACGGACGCGCGTCTGTCGGAGACCAATCGCATCGACTTCGCGAGCCTGCCGTTTGCAAACGCCGTGAAAGTGGTGAAGGGCAACGGCGCGCGCAAGATTGCCGTGTTCTCCGATCCGAACTGCCCGTACTGCAAGCAGCTCGAAACCACGCTGAAGTCGATCGACAACGTGACGGTCTACACCTTCCTGTACCCGGTTTTGTCGCCGGATTCGACCGCCAAGTCGAAGTCGATCTGGTGTTCGGCGGATCGCGCGAAGGCATGGGAATCGTGGATGCAGAACCATCAGGCGCCCACCGCCGCCGGCACCTGCGACACCGCCGCGATCGACAAAAACCTGGCGCTCGGCCACGCGATGAACGTGGAAGGCACGCCGACCGTGTTCCTCGCCGACGGCCGCCGCCTGCCCGGCGCCGTGCCGGCCGACCGGCTCGACAAGGAAATGGCCGCGGTGCACTGAGCACGCGGCTCACACCTGACAAAGGAGGCGCGAGAGGCGCCTCCTTTCGCATCAAGCTCCCAAACAATCACACAGAAAAATCCACTCGCCGCCGATGAAGCCGATCCGCTACACCATCGTTCCCAAGCAGCCCGCCGCCCATCTGTTCGAAGTCACCGTGACCGTCGCCGATCCCGATCCGGCCGGCCAGCGTTTCATGCTGCCGGTGTGGATTCCCGGCAGCTACATGGTGCGCGAGTTCGCGCGCAACATCGTCACGCTGCGCGCTTTCAACGACGCGGGCCGCAAGGTGCGTGTCGAGAAAACCGACAAGCACACGTGGCAGGCCGCGCCGGTGAAGGGTGCGCTGACGCTGCGCTACGAGGTCTATGCGTGGGATCTGTCGGTGCGCGCCGCGCATCTGGACGACACGACGGGGTTTTTCAACGGCACAAGCGTGTTCCTGGCGCCGCTCGGTCACGAGGACGCGCAGTGCGTGGTCGACATTCAGAAGCCGCAGGGCGCGGCGTATCGCGGCTGGCGCGTCGCCACCGCGCTGCCGGAAGCGCGCGGCACCAAGCGCTATGGCTTCGGCGAATATCGCGCGCAGAATTACGATGAGCTGATCGACCATCCCGTGACGCTCGGCGAATTCGAGCTTGCGACATTCAACGCGCACGGCGTGCCGCACGACGTCGTGATCGCTGGGCGCGTGATCGCGCTCGACATGGCGCGGCTTTGCGCGGACCTGAAGCGCATCTGCGAAGCGCAGATCGCGCTGTTCGAGCCGAAGTCGAAAAAAGCGCCGGTGGATCGCTACGTGTTCATGGCCCAAGCCGTCACCGACGGTTATGGCGGGCTCGAACATCGCGCGTCGACGGCGCTCATCTGCAATCGCGGCGATCTGCCGGTGCAGGGCCGCGATGCGCTCACCGAAGGCTATCGGACTTACCTCGGCCTGTGCAGCCACGAATATTTCCACACGTGGAACGTGAAGCGCATCAAGCCGGCGGTGTTCGCGCCGTATGACCTTTCCGTCGAAAACTACACGTCGCTGCTGTGGCTGTTCGAAGGCTTCACCTCTTACTACGACGACCTGATTCTCGTGCGCAGCGGCCTGATTTCCGCCGACGATTACTTCGGCATGCTCGGCAAGGTGATCGGCGGCGTGCAGCGCGGCAGCGGGCGCACGAAGCAGACCGTCGCCGAAAGCTCGTTCGACGCGTGGGTCAAATACTATCGGCAGGACGAGAACGCGCCGAACGCGATCGTCAGTTATTACACGAAGGGCTCGCTCGTCGCGCTTTCCTTCGACCTGGCGATTCGCGCGCAAACCGGTCATCGCAAGTCGCTCGATGATGTGATGCGTCTGCTGTGGCAGCGCTTTGGCCGCGACTTCTATCGCGGCAAGCCGGTTGGCGTGGAGGAGGGCGAAGTCGAGGCGCTCATCGCCGAGGCGACCGGTGTGCACCTGGGCGAACTGTTCGCACAAGCCGTGCACGGCACGCGCGATCTGCCGCTTGAGACGTTGCTCGAACCGTTCGGCGTGACGATCGCGCCGGAGCCTGACAAGAACGGCAAGCCGTCGCTCGGCGCGCGCGTGCGCGGCGGCGCCGATTGCACGCTGGCCGCGGTCCACGAAGGCAGCGCCGCGCAGAAAGCCGGGCTCTCGGCCGGCGACGTGCTGATCGCGCTCGACGGCCTGCGCGTGACGGGCACGAATCTGGACGCGCTGCTCGCGCGCTATCAGCCGGGCGCGAAGGTCGAAGTGCACGCGTTTCGCCGCGACGAGCTGCGCACCGCGCAACTCAAGCTGGACGGGCCGGAAGTGTCGCGCTACAAGCTCGCCGCCACCGACAAGCGGCCCGCTGCCCGCAAGGCGCGCGAACGCTGGCTCGCAAGCTGATTGTAATTGTCGCCGGGTTTAATTGACGTGCTCAGCGGCGGATTGTTCTACCAGTGCAACAATCCGTCGCCGCAGGATGGCTTTTTCCGCAGTCGGTAAAAAAACACAATGACTCCACTCGCGCAAAACTGCGCGCCCACTACTGGAGTCACCATGACCACGATCCTGCAAATCAACTCGGCAGCCCGCTCGCAAGGCGCGAATTCCACGTTGCTCGTCAACGAACTGACCGAAAAGCTGCAACAGTCGAATCCGGGCGCGCAAGTCGTCGTCCGCAATCTGCAAGCCGAACCGCTGCCGCACCTGGACGACGCTGTCCTCGGCGCGTTCTTCACGCCGGCCGACCAGCGGACCGCCGAGCAAGCCGCCATCGCCGCCCGCAGCGAAGCGCTGATCGCTGAACTGCAAGCCGCCGACATCGTCGTGATCGGTGCGCCGATGTACAACTTCGGCATCTCGTCGCAACTGAAGACGTACTTCGACTTCATCGCGCGCGCCGGCATCACGTTCAGCTATACCGCGAACGGTCCGCAAGGTCTGGTGACGGGCAAGAAGGTCTACGTCGTGTCGGCTCGCGGCGGCAAGTATGTCGGCACGCCGAACGACAGCCAGACCCCGTATCTGAAGAGCTTCCTCGGCTTCCTCGGCATGACCGACGTGAACTTCATCTACGCCGAAGGCCTGAACATGGGCCCGGACGCAGCGAGCGCCGCGCTGGCCGCCGCGCGCGAAGCGATCGCTGTTGCTTGAGGTTGAGATGTCGGCTTTGAGCCGACTGGTCGGGGCTGGTGACGCCGCTTGACTGCGGCGCCTGGTTTCTCGATGCAATTGGAAACGCCACGGGGTGTGAGCCGCGTGGCGTTTTTGTTTCGGGCGGCGTGGGGCGTGAGAGCGACGGTAATGCCGAAGCCTGAAGCCTGAAGCCTGAAGCCCGAAGCCGCGCCTACGCCAGCATCTGCGCCTGATCGGGCAAACGCCAGTCGATCGGTGTGCGGCCGTGCTGCACGAGATACTCGTTGGCCTTCGCGAAATGCCCGCAGCCGAGAAAACCGCGATGCGCCGACAACGGCGAAGGATGCGGCGCCTCCAGCACGTAATGCGATTTGCCGCCGAGCAGCGCGCGCTTGGCTTGCGCGTGCGCGCCCCACAGCATGAACACGAGGTGCTCGTGGCGCATGGCCAGTTCGTGAATCAGCGTATCGGTGCATTTTTCCCAGCCGCGTTTTGCGTGGCTCGCCGCCGAATTACGCTCCACCGTCAGCACGGTGTTCAGCAGCAGCACGCCTTGCTTCGCCCAGGTGTCGAGGCAACCGTGGCGCGGCGGCTCGTGGCCGAGGCTCGTCGCGATTTCCTTGAAGATGTTGCGCAGCGACGGCGGCGTGCGCACATTCGGCGCCACTGAAAACGCGAGCCCATGCGCTTGCGGCGTGCCGCGATCTTCGCCGTGATACGGGTCCTGGCCGAGGATGACGACCTTCACATCGTCGGGACTCGTGAGACGCAACGCGCGAAAGACGTCGGTGGGATAGACGGTTTTACCGGCGGCGCGCTCACCGTCGACGAAACGGCAAAGCGGCGCGTAGGCATCGCTTTCGATGAAGGGCTTCAGGTGCGTACGCCAGGCAGCCGGCAACGCGGCGAATTGTGCTTCGAGCGTGAGCGTGCCGTGGGCGTGTTGCTGCGATGACGACGGCGATGGCGTTTCGGTTGCGCCGGATGTGTCGCTCGCGGGCGCGGCAGCGTCGCCGAATAGCGAGGCCTGCGATGGCGTCGAGCGGGTACGTGATGAGGAAGTCATGGCGCAGAAGTGTCGCAGCAAATGCGGTGTGACTCAAGTTGAGGCGGATGCCAGCGTTGGCTACGTCAAGGCCCGCTTGGCCGGCGACGTATTCAACCCCTCACCCCGCCCGCAACTGATACCCGCGCTGCGCCTTGCTCACATTTTCCGGCGCAAGCCCCGCGACCTGCTTGCCGAGCTCGACAGAAAGCGCATGCAGCGCGGCTTCGTCGCCGGATTTCAGTTCGAGCTCGATCTCCGAAATCGGCGCGCGGCGCAGTTCGCTGTTCACTTCGGCGAGCACGTTGCCTTGATCGATCGCGGCTTCCACTTGCGAACCGTCGACGCTCACATTCCACAGCGTGCGCGTGAAATCCGTGCGAAACAGTTCGATCAACCGCGGCGCCGCTTCGCGCAACGCTTCGGCAGCGGCCGGCTCGTCGCACTCACGCAGCAGCGCATCGATTTCAAGCGCTTCGCCCGCGACCGGCATTTCCCATTCGTGACGGCTATGCAAACCATTGCTCGCGTTGCCCACCGTCTTGAAGGTTTGCAGCCAGCCGTCGGGCGTGTGACGCAAACGCAGCGCGCTCTTCGACGCTGCGAGCGCAAGTTGCGGCGTGTCGAAATAAATATTCGACAGCTTGATCGCGCGGCCTTCGTCGCCGGTGCGCGCGACGAACCACGCCGACGCCGCCTCGACTTGCGCCACCGGCAGCAGCAACTTGATTTCGCGTTCCATGCCCATGATCTGCTCCGCTATGTTCCGCCAGATGCCGTTAAACGCGACGCGTTGTCGTCACGCCGCGCCTGGAAAGAACATGCGCGCAAGCTCCACGCCCGGTTCGGCGGCGCGCATGAACGCCTCGCCGACGAGGAACGTGTTCACGTCCACCGCGCGTAGCCGCTCGACATCGGCGCGCGACAGAATGCCCGATTCGGTGACGACGATGCGGTCGTCGGGAATCGCGTCAAGCATGCCGATTGTCGTTTCGATCGACGTCTCGAACGTGCGCAAGTTGCGATTGTTGATGCCGATCAGCGGCGTTTTCAGCGTGAGCGCCTGCGTCAACTCTTTGTCGTCGTGTACTTCGACCAACACTGCAAGACCGAGCGATTGCGCGAGTGCTTCGAGATCCTGCATCTCCGAAGTGTCGAGCGCGGCGGCGATCAGCAGGATCGCGTCGGCGCCCATCGCGCGTGCCTCGACGATCTGATACGGATCGACGATGAAATCCTTGCGCAGCACCGGCAACTGACAGGCGGCGCGCGCCTGCTCGAGGTACGCGACGCTGCCCTGGAAGAACTGCACGTCGGTCAACACGGACAGGCAAGCCGCGCCATGCGTCTCATACGAACGCGCAATCTGCGCGGGCACGAAGTCTTCGCGCAACACGCCTTTCGACGGGCTCGCTTTCTTCACTTCCGCGATCACCGCGGCGAGACCCGCCGCATGCTTCGCACGCAATGCGCCGACGAAATCGCGAAGATCGCGCGACGACGCTTCGAGGCGCAATTCTTCCAGCGGCGCGCTTTGTTCGGCCGCGCGGACTTCTTCGCGTTTGACCGCGATGATGCGGTCGAGGATGTCGCTCATAAGTGTCTCGTTACGTTGGTTGCTGCGTGATCAGTGCTTGAATTCAGTGCTTGAATTGCTGCGTGAAGCGAATCAGTTCGTCGACCTTCGCACGCGCCTTGCCGCTTGCAATGGCTTCGCGCGCAAGCTGAATGCCGTCCGCAATCGACGACGCCACGTTCGCCGAATACAGCGCCGTGCCTGCGTTCAGCGTGACGATCTCGCGCGCGACGCCCGGCTTGTTGTCGAGCGCCTCGAGCAGCATCGCTTTCGACTCAGCGGCATCCGCCACTTTCAGCGTGCGGTTCGACACCATCTGCATGCCGAAGTCTTCCGGATGAATCTCGTACTCGTGCACTTCGCCGTCGCGCAACTCGCCGACTTGCGTTGCTGCGCCGAGCGAGACTTCGTCCATGCCGTCCATACCGTACACCACGAGCACGTGCTTTGCGCCGAGGCGCTGCATCACGCGAACCTGAATGCCGACGAGGTCCGCATGGAACACGCCCATCAGTTGATTCGGCGCGCTGGCCGGGTTCGTCAACGGACCGAGAATGTTGAAGATGGTCCGCACGCCGAGTTCGCGGCGCACCGGCGCGATGTTCTTCATCGCCGGGTGATGATTCGGCGCGAACATGAAGCCCATGCCGGTTTCGGCAATCGACGCGGCCACTTGTTCCGGCTGCAAGTCGATATTCACGCCGAGCGCTTCGAGCACGTCCGCGCTGCCCGATTTGCTCGACACGCCGCGATTGCCGTGCTTCGCGACTTTCGCGCCCGCCGCCGCCGACACGAACATGGTCGCCGTGGAAATGTTGAAGGTGTGCGAACCGTCGCCGCCGGTGCCGACGATATCGACGAAGTTCGAGTTGTCCTGCACCTCGACGTGCCGGGCAAATTCACGCATCACCGTGGCGGCTGCGGTGATTTCGCCGATGGTCTCTTTTTTGACGCGCAAGCCGGTGATGATCGCGGCGGACATGACAGGCGACAGCTCGCCGCGCATGATGAGCCGCATCAGGTGCAGCATTTCGTCGTGGAAAATCTCGCGGTGCTCGATGGTTCGTTGCAGCGCTTCCTGCGGCGTGATGGTCATGATGTTGTCTCGCTTCATCAGGCGGTGCGTTGGGCCGTCTTCGCTTTCGACTGCTTCACGAAGTTTTCGAGCAATGCGTGACCGTGTTCCGACAAGATCGATTCCGGATGGAACTGCACGCCTTCGACGGCAAGCTCCTTGTGACGCACGCCCATGATCTCGCCGTCGTCGGTCCATGCGGACACTTCGAGGCAATCGGGCAGCGACTCGCGTTCGATCGCGAGCGAGTGATAGCGCGTCACGACGAAATGCTTCGGCAGGTCGGCGAATACGCCTTTGCAGTCGGTTTCGATCGTGCTGACCTTGCCGTGCATGATGGTTTGCGCGCGCACCACGCGTCCGCCGAATGCTTCGCCGATTGCCTGATGGCCGAGGCACACGCCGAGAATCGGCGTCTTGCCGGAGAACTCGCGCAGCACGTCGAGCGTGATGCCCGCGTGTTGCGGATTGCTCGGGCCGGGCGACAGGCAGATGCGCTCGGGGTTGAGCTTCGCGATTTCGTCGAGTGTGATTTCGTCGTTCCGATAGGTGCGAACGTCTTCGCCGAGTTCGCCGAAGTACTGCACCAGGTTGTAGGTGAACGAATCGTAGTTGTCGATCATGAGCAGCATGGTGTGTCTCCGGTCAGAAGTCGCTATCGAGGCCGTCTTGAACCTGTTCGGCCGCGCGCAACACGGCGCGCGCCTTGTTCTCGGTCTCTTGCCATTCGGATTCGGGCACCGAATCCGCGACGACACCCGCTGCCGCCTGCACATATAGATTGCCGTTCGCGATCACGCCGGTGCGGATCGTGATGGCGAGATCCATTTCGCCGGTGAACGACAGGTAGCCCACGGCGCCGCCGTACAGGCCGCGCTTCACGGGTTCGAGTTCGTCGATCAGTTCCATCGCGCGGACTTTCGGCGCGCCCGACAGCGTGCCGGCCGGGAACGTCGCGCGCAGCACGTCGAAATTGGTCGTGCCGGGCTTGAGCTTGCCTTCCACCGAACTCACGATGTGCTGCACATGCGAGTACTTTTCGATCACCATCTTGTCGGTCACGATCACCGAGCCGATCTGCGCGATGCGGCCCACGTCGTTGCGCGCGAGGTCGATCAGCATCACGTGTTCGGCAATTTCCTTCGGATCGTTCAGCAGTTCGGTGGCGAGTTCGGCGTCGCGTTCGGGCGTGTTGCCGCGCGGACGCGTGCCGGCGAGCGGCCGAATCGTCACGATACGATCTTCGCCGCGCTTTTCCTGGCGCACCAGAATTTCCGGCGATGCACCGACCACATGAAACTCGCCGAAGTTGTAGTAGTACATGTACGGCGACGGATTCAGCGACCGCAGCGCGCGATACAGCGACAGCGGATTGTCGCGATACGGCTTCGTCAGACGCTGGCCGACCTGCACCTGCATCAGTTCGCCTGCGGCAATGTATTCCTTCGCCTTGCGTACGGCTGCGAGGTAGTCGTCTTTAGCGAACTCGCGATACGTCTCGGTGCGCACGCTCGCCGACGTGACCGGCGGCTCGACCGTCGAGCGCAAGCGCTGGCGCAATTCGCGCAGCCGTTGCTTTGCTTTCGTGTATGCCTCGGGTTGCGTCGGATCGGCATAGATTACGAGGTACAGCTTGCCCGCGAGGTTGTCGATCACAGCGACTTCTTCTGTCAGAAGCAACTGAATGTCCGGCAGATTCAGATCGTCTTTCGGTGCGGTGTGCGCGAGCTTTTTCTCGATGTAACGCACCGCGTCGTAGCCGAAATAACCGGCGAGTCCACCGGCAAAACGCGGCAAACCCGGACGCTGCGCGACCTTGAAACGGCCCTGGAATTGCTGGATGAACTCGAGCGGATCGCCTTCGTGCGTTTCGACGACCTTGCCGTCGCGCACGACTTCCGACACGCCATTGCGAGTGCGCAACAACGTGCGCGCCGGCAGGCCGATGAACGAATAGCGTCCGAAGCGCTCGCCGCCCACCACGGATTCCAGCAGGAACGAGTTAGCGCCGTTGCGCTCGGTCTGCGCCAGTTTCAGATACAGCGAGAGCGGCGTTTCGAGATCGGCGAGCGCCTCGGCGATCAGCGGAATGCGGTTGAAGCCCTCGTTGGCGAGGGACTGAAATTCGAGTTCGGTCATGTTCCGATCCTGTTCGTAGGTCCGGCGGCAGCGTGCGTCGGACAAAGCGGGGCATGCGCAGCCGGTCAGCCGTTCATTCGACATTGACGATGATGAACCGACCGGCGCGATTTTCCCATCGACGCAAGCACGGAGTTCCGGCGCGCAGTTGTACTTGCAAGTACACGCGGGCCGAATCAGGCGATGCAGCGAAACGAGACGATGGAAAAACGCGTGAGCGCAGCGAAGTAAAAAACGGTTGCCGAAGACGAGCTTCAGCGTACCTCAGGCGAGGTTAGCGCGACCAGCGACGCCAGGGCCAGGCTCCCCGGTCGATGCTAATCAGACTCCGTTTTTTATTCAGAAACATGAGGATGAAGGACTTTTCAAGTCGTGGAATGGTGCGCTGCGATCGCCTTGGCGGCGTCCAGCAGCGAGGCAACTATACCATCGGATTTTATTGTTTGTATAGCTTGGCCGTGGTTGTAGCCGTAGGGCACCGTGAGCGTCGACATGCCCGCCGCGCGGCCCGCCAGCGCGTCGTTTTCCGAATCGCCGATGGCCACCGTGGCGCGCGGTTCGACGCCCAACTGCGCGGCGGCCGTGAGCATCGGCAGGGGGTCCGGCTTCTTTTTCGGCAGGCTGTCGCCGCCTAGCACGACGCTGAAATATTGCGCGAGCCCGTATTGCTGCAGCAGTTCGACCGCGAAGCGATGCGGCTTGTTGGTGACGCAGGCGAGCTTGAGGCCCGCGTCGCGCAGGGCCGCGAGGCCGGCTTCGACGTCGGGATAAAGACGCGTGTGCAAGCCGTTGATTTTTGCGTACTCCGCCTGATAGATGGCGAGCGCTTCGTCGAAACGGTCTTGCGCGTGCTCCGCTTCGAAGCGCGGCGCGAGCACGCTGCGGATCAGATGCTCGGAGCCCTTGCCGACATAGCCGACCACTTCCTCGCGCGAGGTCTCCTCCGCGTCGAGTTGCGCGAGCATGCCGTTCAGGCCCGCGGTGAAGTCGTCGGCGGTGTCGATCATCGTGCCGTCGAGGTCGATGATCGCGGCTTGCAGGCGGGAGCCGGTGAAGGTCGGGGCGGGGAACGTGGCGGTCATCGGGCGCGGTTTCAGTGCTGGATGTTGGCGAGCGCGGCGCGCATCTTGTCGATCACGACCTTGTGGTCCGGCTGGCCGAAGATCGCCGAGCCCGCGACGAATGTATCGGCGCCGGCCGCGGCGATTTCCGCGATGTTGTCGACCTTCACGCCGCCGTCCACTTCCAGATGAATCTCGCGGCCGGTGCGCTCCTTGTACGCGTCGATGCGCTTGCGCGCCTCGCGCAGCTTGTTCAGCGCTTCGGGAATGAACGACTGGCCGCCGAAGCCCGGGTTCACCGACATGATCAGCACGAGATCGAGCTTGTCCATCACGTGATCGAGATAATTCAGCGAGGTGGCCGGGTTGAACACGAGGCCGGCCTTGCAGCCGTGATCGCGGATCAGCGACAGCGTGCGGTCGATGTGGTCCGAGCCTTCCGGGTGAAAGCTGATCAGATTCGCGCCCGCCTTCGCGAAGTCCGGCACGATGCGGTCGACCGGACGCACCATCAGATGCACGTCGATGGGCACGCCGACATGCGGACGAATGGCTTCGCACACGAGCGGACCGATGGTCAGGTTCGGCACGTAGTGGTTGTCCATTACGTCGAAATGGATCCAGTCGGCGCCGGCGGCGACGACATTGCGGACTTCTTCGCCGAGGCGGGCGAAGTCGGCGGAGAGAATGCTGGGAGCGATGCGGAATTGCGTCATGGCGGCGGGCGGATGCAAGCGGGAAAGCGCCATTTTACCGTTTTGTGCGCGTGGCCAGCGGCTGGGCGGCGGCGTGGCGTTGCGCCGGTGCTCTGGTGTGCCGGTGCGCGTCATGGTCCTTGGAACAGGCAGTCGTCGGGCTTTTTCGGCGTCCAGTCGCGAAACGGGTGCGGTGCCTGCGCCCTTCGCGCCCTAAGCGTGCTTGTCCAGAAGATATGTCCGGTTGCGGGCGCCTCGCGCATGACGCAGAATGCCAAACCATGGCGCTGCGTCGCCAATGGGCCGTGAAGCCGTTGGCGCTCGGGCCTTCCAGCGATCTTGTCGCCCCCGTTTCAGCAGATTGGAATCAGGATGAGCCAGTATGAATTCAGCGTGTCGGCGCAGGTGCAGTTCCTGCCCGAAGAATCGGACCCGGAGCGCCGCCAGTACGCGTTCGCTTATACGCTGACCATCCGCAACACCGGTCAGGTGCCCGCGCAATTGATCGCGCGGCATTGGGTGATCACGGACAGCGAAAAGACCGTGCAGGAAGTGAAGGGTCTCGGCGTGGTGGGACACCAGCCGCTGCTCAAACCCGGCGAGCAGTTCGAATATACGAGTTGGGCGGTTATCGCCACACCGGTCGGCACGATGCGGGGCGAGTACTTCTGCGTGGCCGAGGACGGCGAGCGTTTCGACGCGCCCGTGCCGGAGTTCATTCTGCGCATGCCGCGTACGTTGCATTGAACCGTGGGCGTCTGGCGCGGTCTTTAACGGTTCGATATAGCAGGTGCGATAAGCGGTTCGATAACGATCGATGCGCGCGGTGCAATGCGTGAATCGGCGCCGCGTCAGTGCGGTTTTTGTGGCGTCTTCGTTTCCCGGCTGTCGGCGCGCGCTGCTTTCTTTTTACCGGACGACGTCCACACGACGATGAACACGAGCAGGAACAGCGCGAGAAGCGATTCCAGCGCGAAGACAAGCATTGGGTATTCGTCGAATAGATCAGACATGGCGGTTTCCATCAAGAACGAACATTGTATGCGTTTTGTCGGCGCGGCCGGAGCCTGGCTCGGCGCGCTTTCGATGGCGGCCATACTCGCCGCCTGCGGTGGCGGCGGCGCGGTGCGGCCAGTCGCTTCGCCACCCACGGGGGCCGCGATCATCCCCGGCCAGATCGCCGCGACGCGGCTTACGGCGGTAGCGTGGCAGCAGGTTCCGGGCTGGCAGGACGATTCGCTGATCGGCGCGACGGCCGCGTTGCGGCAAAATTGTCTGAGGCTCGCGCGTCAGGCGAACTGGGCACGCGCCTGTGCGGCAGCGGCGCAGCTTGACGATCTCGACGTGACCGGCGCCCGGGCTTTTTTTGAAGCCTATTTCACGCCCTTCCAGCTCGCGAACAACGACGGCACGCTCGACGGTCTCGTCACCGGCTACTACGAGCCGTTATTGCGCGGCTCGCGCACGCGGCATGGTGTTTATCAGACGGCGCTGTATCGTTGGCCGTCGAGTTATCGCCCTGGCGTCGCGTTGCCGCCGCGCGCGCAACTCGAACGGACGGGTGTGCTGAACGGCAACGAGCTTGTCTGGGTCGACGACCCCATCGAAGCATTTTTCCTGCAAGTGCAAGGCTCCGGCCGGATCGTGATGGAAGACGGCAGCGTGATGCGCGTCGGCTTCGGCGGCACGAACAACCAGCCGTACAAATCCATTGGGCGGTGGCTGCTGGATCGCGGCGAGCTCACGCCTGCGCAAGCCACCATGCAAGGCATCAAGGCCTGGGCGCGCGCGAACCCGAATCGTGTGGATGCACTGCTCGACACCAATCCGCGCTTCGTGTTTTTCCGCGAAATGCCGTCGGTGGAAAGCATGGCAAAGGGCACCGCCGATGGTCCGATCGGCGCGCTCGGCGTGCCGTTGACGCCGGAGCGCTCGATCGCCGTCGATCCCACCTCGATTCCGCTCGGCACGCCGGTGTTTTTGCAGACCACGAGGCCGCTGACGAATTCGCCGATGAACCGTCTGGTGTTTGCGCAGGACACGGGCTCGGCGATCAAGGGCGGTGTGCGCGCCGACTACTTCTGGGGTCTCGGCGATGACGCGGGCGATCTCGCTGGCAAGATGAAGCAGGGCGGTCGGATGTGGGTGCTGTTGCCGAATTCTTGAGGGTGGTCGCGGGCGCGTCTGGGGCTTCTGGCGGCCGTGAGTGTCGCTGCGGGGCATTGGGTGTGGCGTGTCGCTTGTGGCCGGTCTACCGCAGACGCACGCACAAGCGCCGGTGCTGAAACCGCTGCCGGCGTTTGTGGGGCTGTTCGTCTTGGGCGGCGCGGTATTAGTGGCATGAGAGCCACTGGAGCGACTAAGGCCACCAGCGGCGTTAGCGGCGTTAGCGCCAAATTTTCGCGCGCCCATTTGCAGGGCGCCTGCAACTTCTTCCGGCCTTACAACCCCGACTTGCGCTTGTCGACTACGCGCCTCGCCTTGCCCACCGAACGTTCGATTCCATTCACCGCCAGCACATTCACCACCGCGCTGACGCCGATCAGCGCCTTGATGTCATAGGCCAGCGCCTGCTTCGCGAGATTGAGCGCGGCAGTGTCGGGCGCGGTTTCGGGACACGGTTCGACGTTTAGCGTCAACACGTCGAGCGGACCTTCCCTGGTCAGCACGATCTGATAGTGAGGCGCGAGAGTGTGCTGCTTGAGCAGCAGTTCCTCAATCTGCGTCGGGAACACGTTAACGCCGCGCACGATCATCATGTCGTCCGAGCGGCCGGTGATTTTTTCCATGCGGCGCATCGTGCGGGCGCTGCCTGGCAGCAGGCGCGTGAGGTCGCGCGTGCGGTAACGAATGATCGGCAACGCTTCCTTGGTGAGCGACGTGAAGACCAGTTCGCCGAGTTCTCCGTCCGGAAGAACTTCGCCCGTTTCGGGGTCGATGATCTCGGGGTAGAAATGGTCTTCCCAGATCGTCGGACCGTCTTTCGTTTCAACGCATTCCGACGCCACGCCTGGTCCCATCACTTCCGACAGACCGTAAATGTCGACCGCGTCGATGCCCATGCGCTTTTCGATCGCCTGACGCATGTCGTTGGTCCACGGCTCCGCGCCGAAGATGCCGATGCGCAGCGAGCAACCGGCCGGGTCGATGCCCTGGCGCTCCAACTCGTCGGCGATCGACAGCATGTAGCTCGGCGTCACCATGATGATGTCGGGCCGGAAGTCCTGGATCAATTGCACCTGCTTTTCTGTCTGGCCGCCGCCGAACGGAATAACGGTGAGGCCCGCACGCTCCGCGCCGTAGTGCGCGCCGAGACCGCCAGTGAAGAGGCCGTAACCATAGCTCACATGCACCTTGTCGCCAGGCTTGGCGCCGGCCGCGCGGATCGAGCGCGCGACGAGATTCGCCCACGTGTCGATATCGCGAGCGGTGTAGCCCACCACAGTCGGCTTGCCCGTCGTACCCGACGAAGCGTGAATCCGCGAGATTCGTTCCTGCGGCACGGCGAACATCCCGAACGGGTAGTTGTCGCGCAAGTCCTTCTTGGTCGTGAACGGGAAGCGTGCAAGGTCTGCAAGCGTCGTCAGGTCGTTCGGATGAATGCCCGCTTCGTCGAACTTGCGACGATAGACCGGCGAGTTTTCGTAAGCGTGGTTCAGCGACCACTTGAGCCGTTCAAGCTGGAGCGCCGCAAGTTCGTCGCGGCTGGCGGTCTCGATAGGATCGAGCGGAAGGGCGGGGCTCATCGAATGTCTCCTTACTGCCTCAATGCTGGGTCTGTTATAGATTGCGCTCGCGCGTAAAACTTCGGACGACGGCGCTGAAACTGCGGACGGCCGCCATTGCGGTGAATTGCTGGCCGGTCTCACCGCTCACGACTGTCACGGACTGGCGACTCTCGTGTGGAGCGCTTGCCGTGTGCCTTTTGTTTTGGCTGGTCTTTTCGCTCTGCGCTGCGGATGCTGTAGCGCTTCGCGTTACTCCGGTCCCATGTGCGATGGTGCCTGCGGAATCACGCTGCCCTTGATTTGCGCCGATTTGCCGCGAAACATTGCCACCGTATCGCCGGCGCGATTGGTCACGCGAATATCGTAGATGCCGGTGCGGCCGTTCAATGTCTGTTCGACCGCTTCTGCGGTGAGCACATCGCCGCCATGCACAGGACGCAGGAACTCGATCGAGCAGCCGGATGCCACCGTATTGACGTTGCGCGAGTTACACGCAAACGCAAAGCTCGAATCAGCGAGCGTGAATATCAGGCCGCCGTGACAAATCTGATGGCCGTTCAGAAAGTCTTCGCGCACAGCCATTCGCAGACGCGCATACCCGGCGCGCACTTCCACGATCTCGAGGCCGAGCGCGCGGCTGCACGCATCGTTTTCATACATTGCGGCGGCGGTTGCGCGGGCGAGTTCGTCGGGCGTCATTTCCGCGGGGTAGAGAGGTTGCGTCGACATATCAGCGGCCCTCGAAGCGCGGCGCGCGCTTTTCGACGAAGGCGCGAACGCCTTCCGCATAGTCGTGTGACGCACCCAGCTCGCGTTGCAGGTCGCGTTCAAGGTCGAGTTGCTGATCGAGCGTTTGTGTGGCGCCGGCACGCATGGCGCGCTTGATCCCGGCGATCGCGCGCGTGGGTTGCTGCGCGAGTTGTGCCGCCAGGGTGGCCGCGGCTGCCGCGAGTTCCTGATCGTCGACCGCTTGCCAGATGAGGCCCCAGCTTTCGGCTTTCTCCGCGCTGAGTTTGTCGCCGGTGATGGCAAGTCCCAACGCGCGCGCCATGCCGACGCGCTGCGGCAAGAACCACGTGCCGCCCGAATCCGGCACGAGGCCGATCTTCACGAAAGCCTGAATAAAGCTGGCGGAACGCGCCGCGAGCACGATGTCGCACGCGAGCGCGAGATTCGCGCCGGCGCCCGCAGCCGTGCCGTTGACAGCCGCAATCACCGGCAACGGCAATGCTTGCAGGCGGCGAATCAGCGGATTGAAATGCGCGTCGATCAGGTCGCCGAGATCCGTCATGGCGCCGGGCGTGAAATCCAGATCGGCGAGGTCCTGTCCGGCACAGAAGCCGCGGCCCGAGCCGGTCAGAATAAGCGCGCGCGCGCCGGACTTTTCTACTTCGCCGAGCGCCGCCGCCAGTTCCTCATGCATCGCGCGGGTGAAGCTGTTCAGCTTGTCGGGACGGTTCAGCGTAATGGTGGCTACGCGGCTCGATGTGTCGATGTCGAGGCGGATCGCTTCATACGACATTGGGTGTCTCCTCAAAGTCTCGTTCGCGGAACTGCAGTGCTTATTTCACAGCCTTTCGATGACGAGTGCGATGCCTTGGCCCACGCCGATGCACATCGTGCAAAGCGCGAAGCGCCCGTTGCAGCGTTCCAGTTGGTACAGCGCAGTCGTGATAAGGCGCGCACCGGATGCGCCGAGCGGATGTCCGAGTGCGATCGCTCCGCCGTTGGGATTGACGCGCGGATCGTCGTCGCGCAGGCCGAGCGTGCGCAAAACCGCGAGTCCTTGCGACGCGAACGCCTCGTTCAGCTCGATCACGTCGAACTGCTCGAGCTTCATGCCGAGTTGCCTGAGCAGCTTTTGCGTAGCGGGCGCGGGACCGATACCCATGATGCGCGGCTCGACGCCCGCCGTCGCCATGCCCACCACGCGCGCGCGGCGACGCAGACCGTACTGGTCGGCCGCCTGCTGGTTCGCGAGCAGTAGGGCGCAGGCGCCGTCGTTCACGCCCGATGCATTGCCGGCAGTCACACTGCCGTCCGGACGAACGACACCCTTGAGCCTCGCCAGGCTTTCGAGCGACGTCTCGCGCGGATGCTCGTCAAGCGTCACGCGAATCGGATCGCCTTTTTTCTGCGCGATTTCCACACAGACAATTTCCTGCGCCAGCGTGCCGTCCTGCTGCGCGCGCGCGGCCTTCTGCTGGCTCGCCAACGCGAACGCGTCCTGATCGGCGCGGCTGATTCCGAACTCGACGGCCACGTTCTCCGCGGTTTCCGGCATCGAATCGACGCCGTACTGTCGCTTCATTAGCGGATTGACGAAGCGCCAGCCAATCGTCGTGTCGTAGATATCCGCTTGCCGAGCAAACGCGCTCGCCGCCTTGCCCATCACGAACGGCGCGCGAGTCATGCTTTCGACGCCGCCAGCGATCATCAGCCGGGCTTCGCCTGCCTTGATGGCGCGCGCTGCTGTTCCGACGGCGTCCATGCCCGAGCCGCACAGACGGTTGATCGTGGAACCGGGGACGTCGGTAGGCAGTCCCGCGAGCAATGCCGACATGCGCGCTACGTTGCGATTGTCTTCGCCGGCCTGGTTCGCGCAGCCGTAGATCACGTCGTCCACGGCGCGCCAGTCCACGCCGGCATTACGCTCGATTAAAGCCTTGATCGGCACGGCGCCGAGGTCGTCGGCCCGCACGTCTTTCAGGGCGCCGCCGTAACGGCCGATGGGGGTGCGAATCGCGTCGCAGATAAAGGCGTCGTTCATATCCGTTCCTGCTGAGGCGGACCGGCGTTCAATGCCGATCCGATGTCATGTTAGTTGGCGCGCACGGCGCGGTCCATTCGGCCAAAAGGCATAGGACAATCGACGTGCTTTCGTCTTATGACTTTCAGCCAGCTACCGCTGGGGCCGCTTTCGGTTCAACATGAACGCGGCTTTGGACTACGCGGAAGCGATTGGCGACGAAGGCCGCGTCGGTGAGCGCCGCGTTGGCTGCGGGGTTAGCGCCCGTGCCGTGGAAGTCGGAGAACGCTGCCGACTGATTCACGAACACACCGCCCGTCAGGTTGATCGACAAAGCGACGCCGCCGCGGAGCGACGCCTCGTGCGCGTCGTCGAGCACGGCGTCGTCGGTGCTGTAGACGGACAGCGTTAGTGCACCGTGCTCGGCGGCGATGGCGCCAGCAAGTTCAAGAGACTGCGCAGTCGAGTCGGTAGCGATCACGAACGAGATCGGACCGAACCATTCCCTCGTGAACTGCGCGCGGTCGGTTGCGGCGTCGAGTTGGACGACCAGCGGCGTGCGCACGCGGGCAACCGGAAAGGCCGGATGCTCGAGCGCCTGGCTTTCGACCAGAACACGGCCGAGTTTCGTCGCTTCGTCGATGCGTTGGGTGACGCCTTCGTTTTGAATGGCGCCGAGGAGTTCGACTGCGCGAGCGGGGTCCGCGACGAGTTTTTGCACGGCGCCGGCGATTGCCTGGGCGACTTCGTCAAACGTGAGCGCACCTTCTGCAGTACGGATGCCGCCGCGCGGCACGTAGATGTTTTGTGGCGCTGTGCACATCTGGCCCGAGTAAAGCGCGAGCGAGAACGCGATGTTGCGGGCGGCGGCTTTCATGTCGTCAACCGAATCGATCACGATCTGGTTCACGCCGGCTTTTTCGGTGTAGACCTGCGCCTGATGCGCGTTGCGCTCGAGCCAGGTGCCGTTTTGCGTGCTGCCTGTGAAGTCGATCAGCTTGATCTCAGGGCGCACGGCGAGGCTTTGGACAATCGCGCCGTCGTTCGGCTCAGTGGCGAGCAGCGTGACGACGTTCGGGTCGAAGCCGGCCTCGCGTAGAACGTCGCGCGCAATTCGCACGGTTATGGCGAGCGGCAGGATCGCGCCCGGATGCGGCTTGACGATCACGGCGTTGCCCGTCGCGAGGTCGGCGAAAAGGCCCGGATAGCCGTTCCATGTCGGAAACGTGCAGCAGCCGAGTACCAGGCCGGTGCCGCGGGGCACGATGGTGTAGCGCTTGTGCATGGCGAGCGGCGGGTTCTTGCCTTGCGGCTTTTCCCAGTGAGCGTCGGCGGGAATGCGGCGCAACTGGTCCCACGCATACACGACGGCTTCCAGTGCCCGGTCTTGCGCGTGCGGCCCGCCTGCCTGGAAGGCCATCATGAAGGCCTGGCCGGTCGTGTGCATTACGCTGTAACCGATCTCGAAGCTCGCGCGATTAAGCCGTGCCAGGACTTCGAGCGATACGCCAACCCAGGCCTCGCGACCCGCGGCGCGCCAGCCCGGTTGTGCGATCGCGGCGGCGGCGATCAGTGCGTCGGGATCGGATTTGGGATAACGGATAGCGAGCGGGAAGCCAAATGGCGACACTTCCGCGCCAACGGTTTCTCCAGTAGAGGGCTGGTCGAGTTCGAAGGCGGCGTCCAGATGCGCTTTGAAGGCGGCTTCGCCGTCCGCGTTGGCGGTTTCCCCGTACACTTTCGGACTGGGCATTTCGACGAACGGGCTCCAGTAACCGCGCGTCTCGGCCGCGGCGAGCGCCTTTTGCAGCGTGTCTTCGTGCTTGGTGAATAACGGATGTGTCATGGCAGAGGCTTGGCTGTACGTTGGGGGAAGCCCGTCTAATAATTGACCGACCGGTTGGTTGGTGAATGTTAGCATTATTAGGATGGGCGCGCGAAGCGTTTTTCGCGCTCGGTCAATCACAAGGAGGCGGCATGGTTTACGAGAACATTCTGGTTGAAACGCGGGGACGGGTCGGACTGGTCACTTTGAATCGTCCGAAGGCGCTGAACGCGCTGAACGATGCCTTGATGGACGAGCTAGGCGCGGCGCTGCGCGAGTTCGACGCCGACGACGGCATCGGCGCAATCGTGGTGACGGGTAGCGAAAAAGCGTTTGCGGCCGGTGCCGACATCGGCATGATGGCGACCTATTCCTATATGGACGTCTACAAGGGCGACTACATCACGCGTAACTGGGAGACGGTGCGTTCCATTCGCAAGCCGATCATCGCGGCGGTGGCGGGCTTCGCGCTCGGCGGCGGCTGCGAACTGGCGATGATGTGCGACATGATCTTCGCTGCGGACACGGCGAAGTTCGGCCAACCGGAAATCAAGCTCGGCATCATGCCGGGCGCTGGCGGCACACAGCGCCTCCCGCGCGCTGTGTCGAAGGCCAAAGCGATGGACTTGTGCCTTACCGCCCGCTTCATGGATGCAGCGGAAGCGGAGCGGGCCGGGTTGGTGTCGCGTGTGATTCCGGCGGGCTCCCTGATAGACGAGGCGATTGCCGCCGCCGCGACGATAGCTGAGTTCCCGTTGCCGGCAGTCATGATGGTGAAGGAGTCCGTCAACCGGGCGTACGAAACGACGCTCGCGGAGGGCGTGCATTTCGAGCGCCGTCTCTTTCATTCGCTGTTCGCAACGGAGGATCAGAAAGAGGGCATGGCGGCGTTTGTGGAAAAGCGCAAACCGGTTTTCAAGCACCGTTAATAGGCTTGTCAAAATAACGCTTGCAAGGCGCCAGCCGGCTCGCTAGAATCTCGCTCTTTCGTGCTCCGGACGCCGGGGCACGGGAAGCGGGAGAGCCAATAGCGGCAAGGCTTCCAGCGGTGGCGGCAGGTTCAGGCAGTAGCAAAAACCTGTTGACGGCGCGGCGGAAGTTCTTCATAATCTCGCTTCTCTGCTGCTGATGCAGCGACGCAGAACGAAGCAGTGCCGGGTGGTTGAGTGGGCGCTGT
>NZ_JBFUPM010000036.1:0-30137 GCF_041355255.1 Paraburkholderia sp. RCC_158
ACGGCAGCTGTCTGGGGCGCACCGGACGTTCCAGCGGCCGGCCGAATGCGATGGCGAATGACGGGTTGTGGCCGGAAGGGGACCGTTGTGCGCGCATCAGAGGTCCAGACGTTTGAGCTCATCCGGATCGTCGCCCATCGCCTTACATACGTCGCGCATAAATTCCGCGCTCACCGTTTCCCACTCCGGTGAGCCGAACTCAACGTCTTCGGGATTTTTCCTGCCTCTCGCCCGACGCATGATGCGCACTGTTGACGTTAGGGCAGCTATCTCCTGGAAAAGCGGATGCTCGCGGCCAATACGACGATGTTTATCCATGATTTATATCCCGCTAGGCTCACGAATACTTTAGACGATTCGTGACATAAGGCAAATGGGACAGCGCCGCTGACGCTCGGTACGAGACTTCCACGCTCTCCGTTCACCTCCCGTTGTGACGGTCGCTTATTGTCGATGTGGCCCACGTATGTTGTTGCCGCGGGCCGCGATCTGCATATGGCGCGTCATGAGAGCCGGGAGCGTCTCAGTGTCAACGGCACTCAGGAATTGATACAGTTTCTGCCGGCATCGGCACTTCAGATTTGATACACCGGGTTGTAGTGTTATTGCCGTGCCGAGCGCAATCCGTTGGCGGCGTTCTCCTTTGTCGTAGTAGATCTCTTCATAACCAGTCCGGCGCGTCGCTTGTCGCGTAGTCGATAGCTCTCGCCCTGAATTGCCACGACGTGAGCGTGATGCAATAGCCGGTCGAGCATGGCAGCTGTGAGCGTGGCATCATCGGCGAATGTCTGGTCCCACTGCCCGAACGGAGGGTTGCTGGTCACGATCAGACTGCCGCGCTCGTATCGTTTGGCGATCACCTGGAAGAACAGGTTGGCCTGCTCACGGCTCATCGGCAAGTACCCGATCTCATCAATGATCAACAGCCGGTACGGATTGACGAACCGTTTTAGCGCGTCTCCCAGCTGATTCTGTCGATGTGCCGTGGTCAATATCATCAGCAGGTCTGCTGCCGTGATGAAGCGCACCTTGATCCCTGCTTGCGTTGCTGCATAACCAAGTGCCATTGCGATGTGCGTTTTGCCTGTGCCACTCGGACCAAGTAATACGACGTTCTCGTTTCGCTCCAGAAACGTCAGACTGGCCAGCTCCTGGACCTGAGATCTGGGTACACCGCTGGCTGCGGCGAAGTCGAAACCGTCAAGGGTCTTGATTGTCGGGAAGCCTGCCAGGCGCGCAAACGTCGCGCGCTGCCTGACGAGCCGCGCTGTGTGCTCAGCCTTAAGTACCGATTCGAGAAACTCTGTGAGGTTCACCTCGTCGGCGATCGCCTTTTGCGCCAGGTGTGGCAGCGCGTCCGCGATGGTCGTGAGCTTCAGTTGGGCGCATAGCTGCGCCACGCGTTCGTGTGCGATGTTCATGCCGCAACCCCAATCAGTTGGTCGTACACGGACAGCGAGTGCTGCAGCGGAGACAACCAGTCGTGGAATCGCTCGCGCAACTCTTGTCCGCTCGCCGGTGTCGTTGCTGGCAACAGCGACGGATACGGTGGCGGTACGCTCTGCAAGGCCTTCTGCTCAACAATCAATTGCTCGCCTGGCTTCATCCGGGTCGTTCCATGTATCCGAACATGCGCAACTTCGCGTAGCCAACGCCAGACTTCAGTGTTGGCGGTCGTCACGTCCAGTTCGATGTCGGCCGCCTTGAACTGAGCGGCCAGCGGAACGTAAAAACTGCGGCGCAAATATCCGTTCATCCGTTCGACCTTGCCTTTGGTCTTCGCACGATAGGGCCGACAAAGCTCGGGCTTAAACCCGTAGTGCCGGGCGAAGTCGAGAAACCCCGGCTGGAAGCGGTGCTGCTTTGGACCATATGCATCCCGCTCGATGACCACGGTCTTCATGTTGTCGAAAAACGCACGGCGCGGCACACCGCCGAACCAGTTAAAACAGTTGACGTGACACCTGAGCAAAGTATCGAGTCGCATGTCGGAAACGAATTCGACGTAGGTCGCGCGGCTATAGCCGAGAGTGGCCACGAATGCGAACAGATTCGCTCCTTTGCGCCGGCGGAACTCGACCCAGTCGACCTGCATCTGATCGCCCGCGGCAGTCTCGAATCGCACCAAAGGATCGGGCACCGGTACAGGCCGCAATGTCGCAACGAACTTGCGCACGATTCTCTCGCCGCCATCGAATCCCTGCGACTGGATCTCGCGCCACAGAACTGTCGCTGGAATCCAGTCCGGTGCCGCTGACGCAATCCGTTCCCGAAGATAGCCTTCGAACGGTTTCAGTATCGACTCGCGCGGAGTCGCCGCGGGCCGAAATGTTGGCGCGTCCTGCGTCGCCAGATACTTCCTCACCGTGTTGACCGAGCAGCCAACCTCACAAGCAATGGCACGCAGGCTCTTCCCCTGCTTGTGCAATATCCTGATCTGCATGTATCCCTCGTACGAGATCATCGCCGCTCAAAGCGGCCATTATCCCTTCGTCGAGGTGTATCAATTCCTCAGTGCCGACGGTGTATCAATTTACAGGTGCCGATGACATCAGCTCGACTTACCGGGCAGAAACGCTATCACTGACGTGTGGCATCACCGGACATGGACATGCCTTCTGGACGTAGTCGTCGAGCAGGACCACTCGTGCCGCAGCGATGGTGGCGGAACAGACGCTGCCAGCACGGACAGCGCAGGCGCTCAAAAAAAATGTCCCCGGCGCGCCAGGTTGAGGCCGTCTCCACTATGGTCCAGCAGGACAACCTCACCGGCGATTTCGCTCGCGCACTGCTGGCAGCGACGCCCGCGAGCATGCGTGTAGATGCTGCGCATGGCCACGTTTCACATCCTGATTGTGTGCGTCGACTGGGTCGCATTGTGCAAAGACTCACCGCACTACAGCAGGATGCGGAATGCTTGCGGTCTCGCCATGACGGGAACCTGCTACTTCTGACACTTGCCGCGGGTTGGGCCAGAGGATGGGTTCGCGACGCCGTCATCGCGCAATGGCTTAAGTCGCGCCGACCCGATTACGCTGCGGTGCTGGAGCGAGTTGTACAGGACGCGGACCACGCGATTGCGCAGGGTCGCCGCATGAAGCTTGCCTACGAAGTAGCCGGCGGCACGGCAGCTGTCGCGCGTCGAAGCAAAGGACGCAAAAGAAGGTGTCTGTAGGCGGTCGAAACTTGCTTCAGAAATAGCCCGAATCGACGAGGTGTGTGAGGCAGTGCTGGTAGATTTCCCGCGCTATGGCTGAGCGGAAGTCGAGCCGCAGGTTTTCGCAAAAGAGCGCCGGGACGGATTTGGGCGTCACGGCCGGTTGCAATGTCTTCTCGAGACGTCGGGCGATATCCACTGCCTGGGCCGACAGCATCACCCGCTGCATGACGTCGGCGCCTCCCCCGTTGGTTTTCAGCCAGAGCCGCGTTGACTCGACGACATGCGCGGCCGACAGCCATTCGCCTGTCATCTGCCGTGCAAGCAGATGCGCTGCGACGAGATAGGCAAGCAGTTCCGCGCGTGCATGCAGGTCAAGGTTAATCGGGTTGTTCACTGTTTTGCAAAAGCCCAAAGTACGGTTGAACGGAGTCAGGCGGCCAGCCGGTGATCTGGCAAGCCGCCACGCGTGAAGACGCATTCGTGGCCTTCGATCGTCTCGTCGAGCTCTATTCGGCCAAATATCCCAAGGCGACCGGGAAGCTGACAGGCGATCGCGATGAACTGCTGGCCTTCTACGACTTTCCTGCCCGAGCACTGGCAGCATCTGCGAACCACAAACCCCATCGAGTCGACGTTCGCGACCGTGCGGCACGAACCACCCGCACACGCAATTGCGTTTCCCGCGCGACGTTCCTCGGTCTGGCATTCAACATCCGAAACACCAGATTTGACAGTAACTCCAAGACGCCGCCATGCTGATGTTCTGCATGTCCGTGGCGATCTGGGTCGCGTGCTTCGCGATGGAACTGCGAGAAGACGCAACACGGCCGCGCCAGGATAGCCGCGGGAGGGCTGGCCGTTCAACAGGAGGATTGCAATGAACTCCCGACCGATAGTATCGAGGCCAGGCCGCACGCTCGCGGTTTGGTCCCCGGAAGACAAGGCGTTCTGGGAACGTGAAGGCGAAGCGATCGCGAGGCTCAATCTGTGGATCTCGGTCCCCGCGCTGTTCCTCGCGTTCGCCATCTGGCAGGTGTGGAGCGTCGTTGTGGTGAACTTGCCGACGCTCGGCTTCGGGGTAGAGATATTTCGGGAATTGTCGTGTTTTGTCGTCGGCGTATGCGCGCCCGCTAAGTATATTGAGGCCAGATCAACACGGCATTACGCGGTCGTCGAGCAGCGCGAGGGTCGGCCATTCGGGTGGAGGCCTGGTCAATCGAAATGGCGAGACGGGGGTGATCAGGTAGTCGTTTGCGACGGGCGCCGTCGAAGGTTTGATTCACGTCTCATACGTGGGGGGCTGGTGAACGTCAACTCTGGCACCATCACACAGTCGTATGCGACCGGCCCTGTGACCTACAACCCGAACTACTGTGGGCACTTCGGCGGGAACGCCTGTCTGGAAGGTCCGGGGGCGCTGGTGGGCTGGAACCTGGGCACCGGCAAGATCACGCAATCATTTGCGACAGGCACGATCATTCAGGACCTCGCGCCGACTGGCGGCCAGCTGCCTGCCGGCATCGCGAACAACAACGAGGGCTTGATCGGCCGCGACGTCTACTGGGACACGCAGACGACGGGCGCGACAGGCGGCGCGGCGCAGGGTAACGCGGTGCCTGTCTCGCAAGGGCTGACCTCGCCGCAGATGGGTTCGACGGCCAGCTTCGGGCCGACATGGGACTTCGGCGCGAACGGCGTGTGGGCAATGCCCACCGGCGCGACGCATCCCGTGTTGCGCTGGCAACTGGCGCAATGAACGCGCGCCCAGAGCACGAGCGAGCACGCGTGAAGGTCGGGGCCCATCTCCGGCCTTCCTAGCCCCGGCAATGTCACCGTCAGACGGCGCGGCGACCGACGCAGAAGTTTGCTCAGCGCTGCGTGCAGCAGACGGCCATCAGGAGTCGGTCGGGTTTCGAGCGGTGAGCGACCGTTTTCCTGCCCGATAAAGACGTTGATGAATTGCTGGTAACACTCCTTCCCACCGTAAAGAGTATCGTAGCTTCCAACGTCAGCGAAATCTGGCGGTCGTACGGCCCGCCCGTGGGCGGTAGGCAGGTTCAGCGACAAACACTGGTATATACGCACCACGACTGTTATCAACTGACGAGCTATGGAATCCTGCAAGCTCGGTTCCTGAACCGAGCATCGAGAGTGCGACGGATAGCGCGAAAAAGCGCATTTCCCGCGAGGGACCCGACCTAGCCCCGCGAGTGACCGGTAACCCCACGAATCGCTCACGGCTTCGAACGTGAAATGTCGATACCCGAGGCCCGACATCGAGAACCCCACGACCAGTTGGCGGCTGGCATGGCTGTCCTTCGGATTTCTGTTGCGCCGCACGCAACCTCAGATTGCGCAGGCGCGCTATTTTGCAAACGCCCGTCGCCCTCACCTGTGGAAAATATTTCAGACAGGGCTTCGCAAAACCATGAAAGTTGGCCGATACCACATAGATATTAAGAAACGCCGTCTGATGCTTGAAAGCGAAGACATGAATCTAGGCGCCCGGGCATTCGACATCCTTACCCTGATCGTCGCTGCCGGCGGCCGGCTTATTACGCGGGATGAGTTAGTGACGGCGGTATGGAAAGGAGTGGTCGTTGAAGATGGTAATCTCGACGTTCATCTCTGTGTTATCCGTAAGAAGCTGGGCTCTGACCGCAACCTCATTATCACAGTTCCGCGTCGGGGCTACCGTTTTGCAACGGCTGAAAACGGGGCGCTAGACGGCACCACGGCGAGCAAAATTGAACTATCTGCAGGAGCACAGGAGTCTCCTGCTCACTGGGAGATGGCGATTGACCTGTTGCGTGAAATCATGGAAAGCCCGGTTCTGAAACCGCGGAATTCGATACGTAATGGACTTGCACGCGCTAGGGCCGCGCGACCAGTCTCTGCCGCGGGCTCGGCGGCCAGCCGTCTTCGTTGCGTACGTTCGAACTTAACGGCATCTTTGCGACGACAGTTGGGCGTCAAGCAAGCCATGCGACTTCAACATCCGCGGTAGGTGCGGGTGGGGCGCTATGCGATCGACGCTTAGCTGGCGCGGAACCAGGCCGAGGCAAGCGTCATGCGCTATGAGCGCTTACGCATGGTCGCGACGGATAACTCGCAGACGGTATGGCCTCAATCGGCTGCGAAGCCGTCGTTCACCATCCCTAGTCGAGCGTCGGCAATGGGTCGGGCTGCGTCAGCCCGCTCTTCAATTTCATCGCCGGAAAGCGGCCGGTGGAATCTCGCGGCCCGGGACCGGACAGTCGTTAGCGCGCACTTCCGACCCGGAGCTGCCTTTCGACGCATGGCGGCCGAACGGCCGGTTGCTGGAGTACAACAGACGCTAGCTATTCCTGGCGCTTGACTCAACGGCGGATTCACTGACTACCCGTGCGCCATTGAGTATTCCGCACGGATCGAGCAGCGCTTTCAGCTTGAGCATCAGATCGGTCTCTGCGGCAGAACGGCTCAGATGCAGAAACTCCTGCTTGACTACCCCAATGCCGTGCTCGGCGGAAATGCATCCGCCGGCGGTCCGCACCTCTTCATAGACGAGTTGCTCGACCTCGTGAAGCGCCGCGGTGTCGGCATACGGACCCGACAGCAGATGCAGGTTGCCGTCGCCGAGATGGCCGAAGAATAGATGCGTCTGGCCCGGGAAACGCGACGTCAACCTCGTCTTCATCGTGGCGACGAAGTGGTCCATCACGATCATCGGCAAGCCCACGTCGAACGCCGCGTGGGGTTTCAGGCGGCCCAGCAATTCGCCCACGGTTTCGCGATACGCCCAGAGCTGCCGCCCGTGGTCAAGGGAATGTGCGACGATCACGTCGTCCACGATTTCGTTTTCCAGCGCGTATTCAAGCGCCTCTTCGAGCGCGCGGCGCTCGCTTTCCTCGGAGGCGCCCAACGTCTCGACAATCACATACACAGGTGAACGCGTGGCGAACGGCGCCTTGAGTGCGCCGGTCTCCATCGCCGCGATCATGAAGTCGTCCCACATCAATTCGAACGACGACAGTGCCGGCAATCGGCGCCGCAGCTCCTGCAGCAGGCGAGTCGCGGCTTCGAACGAACCGAGCGCGCACAGCGCCGTATTCGACACCGTGGGCTTCGGTTCGAGTTTCAATACGAGCCGGGTGATCACGCCGAGAATGCCTTCGGAGCCGATGAACAGCTGCTTCAGATCGATGCCGGTCGTGTTCTTGGTGACCTTGTTCATCATCGTGAGCATGGTGCCGTCCGCGAGCGCGACTTCCATGCCAAGGATCAGATCGCGCATCACGCCGAAGCGCACGACGCGATTGCCGCCCGCGTTGGTCGCCGCATTGCCGCCGACCTGACACGAACCGCGCGCGCCCAGGTCAAGGGGAAAGAACCAGCCTTCCGCTTCGACGTGCGTCTGCAGTTGCTCGAGCGCAAGCCCCGCCTGAACTGTAATCGTGCCGCCAACGCGGTCGAACTCTTCGATGGCGTTCATTCTGGCGAGCGAGATCGCCACTTCGCCGGCTTGTGGTGTGGCGCCACCCGCGAGACCGGTCAGGCCGCCTTGCACGACGACCTTCTGCCGGAGCTTCGAAAGTACGCCGAGCGCCTTCGCCACTTCGGCTGGCGCGCGAGGCATTAGCACCAGTTGCGGGCGCCGCTTTTCGGCGTCGCTCCAGTCGCCGGCGTGTGCATCCAGCACGCCGGCATCGAGCGACGCGCACTGTTCGCCCAGTTGCTCGATGACTGTCCGTTGCAAGTCCGTCAAATCGTGGTTGTGCTGAGTCATGGTTCGATCAGCCTTTTTCCGCGACGCGGCCGATCTGTCCGCCGAAGCGCCTTAGGCCCAATCCGGCCATTATCGCGATCACAGCAACGCCGGTCAGAAACAATCCCGGAGCCGCCGCTGAACCTGTCTTGTGCAATAGCTGGGTCACGACGAGCGGCGTGATGCCTGTGAAGATTACGGTAGCAAGGTTGAGCGACAATGCGATGCCGCTGAAGCGCACGTTGGTCGGAAACAGATCGGCCAGCAAATACGCGTACGAACCGTTGACCAGGCCGCCGACAAGACCTATCACGATGAACGCAAAGATTGGATCGATTTCATGCGCGGCAATCAGCCGGTAAAACGGATAGCTGCCGAACAGCATGAGAAGCGAGCCGACGCGATGCCAATGGCGCGATGCCACGCGATCGCCGATCCACGCGAAAAACAGCAGCGACGCCGACATGGTCGCGATCCCGATGTTCTGCCCGGCGCTCGCGAGACCCGGCGAGATATGCAGCACCGTTGTCATGTACGACGGCAGCACCACGAACAGCAGACTGTTCGACGCATTCACGATACCGGCCACCCCAACGCCCACCGCCACCTGCTTCGGATACTCCGTCAGCACCATGCGAAACGGCCGCTTGACCTTATGGCTGCGCAAGCGTTGAAACTCCGTCGATTCCTCGAGCGAGGTGCGCAACCAGTACGATACGAGCCCGATCACGCCGCCGAAGATAAACGCGATTCGCCAGCCGAACGAGAGCACGGCTTCGGCGCTCAACCCCGCATGCAACGCAAGGCTGATCAGCGTGGCCGTCAGCACACCCGAGTTCAGACTGAAGATGACGAGGCCGCTAACGAGGCTCGCGCGTTGCGGGATTTCCTCGACCACATAGGTGATCGAACACGGCAGTTCGCCCGCGAGGAAAAACCCTTGCGCGAGGCGCAGCAGAATCAACAGTACCGGCGCGATTACGCCGATGGACGCGTACCCCGGAATCAGGCCGATGCCGATGGTTGACGCCGACATAGCCAGCACGGAGACGAGAAACACCAGCCGCCGCCCGAAGCGGTCGCCGAGACTGCTGAGCACGATGCCGCCGAGCGGACGCGACACGTAGCCGATCGCGAACACACCGAAGGTGCTGATCAACGAGGCGATCGGGTCTGCGGCCGGAAAGAACTGCCGAGCGATTTCACGGGCAAACACGCCATAGATGATGAAGTCGTAGATCTCCAGCGAGCCGCCGAGACTCGCCAGAATGACCGTTTTCCATCGGGTTTGGCGCGCGGGCTCATGCGCCGTCGCTGCCAGTTGTGCTGAGGCCATCGCGTTGTCTCCATCGAATTATTTGTCTCGGTGTTGCACCGGCCGTCGAGCCGGACGCTTATTCGACCGGCACGGGCGTCGCCGCCGGCGTGCCGGTTCGCAGAGCCGCCTCGCGTCCGCCGAATGCCTCGATCAAACGTTCCTGATCGGCTTTCGCGAGCCGGTCCACGCCTTCGGGATCGAGCAGTTCGCGCAGACGCCGCTCGAACAGCGACACGACGCCGGCATATTCCGGCGAGCCCGCGAGATCATGTAACTCCTGCGGATCGCGGCGCAAATCGAACAGTTCAGGCGGCAAGCCGACGTAATGGTGGTACTTGTAGTCGGCATCCGCGAGCATGTAGGCCGCTGCTTCCGAGCCGACCGCATGGTACTCGCTGAACGCGAGCCGCGCGGTTTGGTCCGGCGCATTGGCCAGCTTCGCCAGCGACTCGCCGGGGCTTGCGTTGGTGGGCGCAGCGCAACCGGTTCGCTCCAGAATCGTGTTCTGAATGTCGATCAGCGATACCGGCGTTTCACACACGCGGCCTTTGGGGATGCCCGGCCCCGCGATGATCATCGGCACGCCCGTCGACTCGCGGTACATCAGACACTTGTTCCACATGCCGCGCTTGCCGAGGTTGTCGCCGTGATCGCTGCTATAGATGATGGTGGTCGTTTCATCGAGACCATTTGCCTTGAGCGCCGCGAGAATCTTGCCGACCTGGGCGTCGAGGAACGTGACCAGCGCGAAATAGCAGGCAATCGCAAGGCGGCGCCGTTCGTCGCTACCGATCGCAGCGTCATGATCCATGTGGATCGCCTGCCGCTCGACCCACGGGTGCCGCACATAACCGCTCGATGGATGCAGCAGCGGCAACTCGATGGAGCCGGGATCGTAGAGATCGAGATATTGCTGGGGCACCACCAGCGGGAAATGCGGCGCGACGAGGCCGGCGAACAACACCCACGGCTTCGTCTCGTCACCGCGCTCGCCGAGCCATTCGACGGCCGTATCGGCCACACGCATGTCGAAGCGGTTGTAGTTCGACAGGCCTGCGCCGATCTTGTCGTAGAGCGGTGAGCGTCCGATGGTTTGCGGCAGCGGATTGCGCACCGAGCCCCAGACCTGGCCGATCCCGTCGAGGATGTGCACGGGATGATGCTGATGACGGAACCCGACGGGCGACTCCTCGTTCCTGTAATGCAATTTACCGATCGAGTCGGTCACCATGCCGCGCGCCGTAAGGTATTGCGCCCAGCCCGGCGTGCTGCCGTCGTACGCAATAGCGTTGTCCCAGCAACCGATGTCATGCACAGAACGTCCCGTCGCGAGGCTTGCGCGCGCCGGGACGCAGATCGGCGACGGCGTATAAGCGTTGCGAAAGCGCGTGCCGCGGGCAGCAAGCGCATCCAGATTGGGCGTGTGAATGAACGGGTGGCCGGCGCATCCCAGCAGGTCGTGCTGATGTTCGTCCGACAGAATGAACAGTACGTTCGTGGCAGTCATGGTGAGCGTTTCACGGCGCGCTGTGGGTGCGGCTGTCTCCTGACACCAATCATGGTACGCAACCGCATGACGAGCAATTGACATTTTGTCGAAAGCGCATAACCATCAGTTATTCGTCATGGGGAGCGTCGTGGACCCGATCGAGCGGTTTTTTCAGGCCGGACTGAAACTGAGCCACCTCAGGCTGCTGACCTTGTTCGACAGTCTTGGGCAGATCCGGTTGGTTGCCGAGAAGCTGAATGTGACGCAGCCCGCCATATCGAAACAGCTTGCCGAACTCGAGGCGGGCCTCGGGGTGTCCGTTATGACGCGGGTCGGCAACCGGCTTCAGTTGACGGCCGTCGGCGAGACGCTCACGAGGCACGCGCGAGAGGTGTTCCATCAACTGGAGCAGGCACGCTACGAAGTAGACACGCTCACTAGTGGCCTTTCCGGCAAAATTTCGGTGGGTGCGGTCGCCACCGTGTTACCGGTGTTTGCCCCTGAGTTGATACTTGAATTGAAGCGACGCGCGCCGCACGTCAACGTTGCGTTGCACGAAGCGACGAGCGACCGGCTCTTTCCCCTGCTCGCGAACGGCTCACTCGATTTCGTGTTGAGCCGGACAGAGCCAGTCGGATTCGGCAAGAGCGAATTCGCGTCACGCGCGATCATGGACGATCCGATAGTGGTGGTGTGCGGGCGAGATCATCCGCTGGCGAGCCGCAGAAACGTCGTACCGGAAGACCTTGCCGGTTCGCCCTGGATCCTGCCGCCGAAGGAGGCTCCGACCTACCTCGCTTTGCAAAGTTGGCTGGCCGTGTCGGGGCTCGCGTTTCCCGATGGCTGTGTGCAGTCTATTTCGTTGCCGACCAACGAGGCGATGCTGGCGAACTATCCGTTTCTCGCGTTGATGCCGCTGGCCGTCGCGCGCAAGCGAGCGGGCCGTGCCGGTCTCGCCATCCTCGCGCTGCCTGGCTCCAGCTTTCTCGAGACCGTGCAATTGTTCTATAGCACTTCGTCCGTGAATTCCGTGCTGCCGGCGGCGCTGGAATGCGTCGGCGCGGTTCAGGAGCGACTATGCCGGTCGTTAGCTGATTGAGCTGAGCCGGTCCTATGGCGGGGTGGGAAAGACGGCTTACGAGTCGAAAGCGGCCGCACTAAAGTCGGGTTCGAGAGGCCGTTCTTGGCCGAGTTCGGAAACTCGAACCCAGGACATCGATTTGTTACGTGAGATTCAACCCACCATCCGATAGCAGAATTTCTCCAGTTAGATAGTCTGAAGCGACCAGCATCGCGACCGCCTGTGCAATGTCTTGGGGACTAGCTGACCGCCGCATTGGGGCTCTTGTTTTCCAAAGCTCCTGCGCCTGCGTCCAGTCTGCGGTCAATGGTGTATCCACTAGCCCGGGGGCAACAGCATTCACCCGGATATCGGGCGCAAGTGATAGCGCCAGCAGGCGAGTCATGTGGTTCAGTGCAGCCTTCGTGGCCGCATAAGGGATTGACGCACCCTTTGGCCGGACACCCGCATGCGAGCTGATATTGATCACGCTACCGGGGCGGCCCCGTTGAGCGGCATCGCGTAATGCAGTTTCCGCTTCGGCTATCAAGCGAAACGGAGCAACCACATTGACTTCATGCAGGTCCGACCACACAGTTGGCGTGGCCGCAGCCAAATCCGCATGTGGGATAACACGGCTGATTCCCGCATTGTTAACTAGAACGTCGAGTCGCCCCCACGCGGCGACAGCCTCGCGGATAAGCCGTACCCTTTCCGCATCGTCGGTTAAGTCGGCCTGTACGTAAATTGCCGAGCCGAGTTCACGAGCCAACGCTTGCCCTATCTCCACCGAACTACGCGAATGCAAGACGACTGAGAAGCCATCGCTTGCGAGCCGCCGAGCGATGGCGGCACCAATGCCGGAAGTCGAGCCGGTGATAAGCGCGACAGGGGATGCAGTTTTCATGGTTGTCAACGTCGATGAGGGCGCGATCTGGTGTTCGTTCGCCGATTGTCGACGATGTAGGCGCCTATGTCGAACGTCTCAAATTGGCCGGGTGCTGTCCGATGCACATGACATATCCCGTGATTCGCGCCTCGACCGCGGTGACCGGCGGCACGCGTTAAGCGTTGTTCGACGTCTGCCCATGTCTGCGGACGCGTGAGTCTGCGACGGCGTATGTGGGCAGGCGTTGGACAACGCTCGAGGGAGGAAACCGCGGAGTGTACCGACGCGGCTATGGGGATTGGAGTGGTCGCGCGGCGCGGTTGATCACACGTTGATGGGCGCAAGCCGGGGCTGGCCTGATGCGCGTGTGATAGCGATGCTGTCGCACAGCGCATCTGTCGCGATTCTCCACAGGCGGCAGCCTCTGCCGGGCGAGATGCATACGAGGGCGTCTCCTGTTGGCGCTCGTTGCCGAAGAGCCGACAGTTGGACTGAAGATGCCTGGTCATTCTGGTTCACGCCTTACCTCTGGAGCCAGGTGGCGCGCGAATCGGGTGGCTGCGCAGCAGGATATCGAGGATGACCATCGGTGCGCCGCAGTGCCGGCAGACGAATGGCGGTGCCGTTGTGCTGTCTGATGCGTCGTTACTGGCGATAGTGGTTGCCGGAGCTTGCAACAGCGCACGTATTGTCGCGAGGTTGTGCCGCCGCACCGGGTTGGCGAGCAGACCGTAATGACGGATGCGGTGCAAGCCCTCGGGCAGCACGTGCAGGAGGAAGCGCCGCATGAACTCGTGGGGCGCAAGCGTCATCGTCTTGTGGCGTGTGCAGCCGCTGGCCCGATAGTCCTTCCAGCGGAAGGTCACGCCGCGCTCGTCGAGCGCGATGAGTCGCTGGTTGGAGATGGCTACGCGATGTGTATAGCACGACAGATACGCAAGCACAGCATCTGGTCCTGCGAACGGCCGCTTCGCATACACCACCCATTCGCATGCGCGCAGCGGCGCGAGCCACCGCGCGAACGCAGCGGGATCGGCAAGTGCGGCGTAATCACCGAAGAACCGCAGCTTGTCCTGGCGATATGCGTGGGTGAGCTCTTCCAGGAAACGCCGCCGGAACAGCCGCGAGAGCACGCGTACTGGCAGGAAGAAGCCGGGCCGGCATGCGACCCACCGCTCGCCATCACACGCGAGGCCTCCACCGGGAACGATGCCGTGCACGTGAGGATGGTGGCTGTCGCCGCAAGCTGCATTCTGGCGCCGGTGCTCGCGTGCGGGCCGAACGCCGCGCAAGCCCAGTCGCTCAAGACGTATGACGTCAAGCTGGATGAGACGACGGTCTGCGGTATTTCGTCCGGCGCTTACATGGCGGTGCAATTTGCCGTTGCGTATTCGTCAATCGTGAAGGGCGTCGATGCCACGGCAGGCGGCCCGTACTTCTGCGCGGGAACATTCTTGAACCGCGACCTCACGATCAGAAGAGTGGTAGCTCATTGCATGCAGGGCGATCCGAGTTATCCGGTTATTCCGATCACGTCCGCTGATGCAGCCAGCTTTATCCGTCACGTGCAAACGCTCTCCATAAGAGACGACATCGATCCCCGTCGAGAATCTCGCGCGTCAGAGAATCTGGATTTGCCACGGCTGTAACGACGGCCTCGTGAAGAAACCCGTGACCGACGCTCTCCCGCGCCGATAGAAACACGGGTTATGTCGCGCTCGAATGCTGCGATCGCCATACACGTTCCGCGCATACGCGGTCGCTCGCTCATTGCGTCGTGCGCTACCGGCTCTTGGACCACTTGGACAGAGAGAAAGGAGCGCAAGGAGCGCTTCTCGCGCCAAACCATCTTGTTCGCGAACGCGGCCCTTACTTTGCCGCCGCATGAATCTCAGCAATGTAGCCGCCCGGGAACTGGACAATGGCAGACGTCCGCTGATCCGACGTCACCGGCTGCACAAGCACCGAAGCTCCCGCAGCCTTTGCTTTCTTCAGCGTGCCGTCAAGGTCCTTCACATCGTACCCGGTCATTTCGTGCCCATATGGGTAAGGCAGACGGCCGTCCGTGACCAGCACGGTCATATTCCAAGCTATACGCTCTACGACGCGGCATTGCACTACGACACTCGCGACTGGCGGCTCGCACTGGATGTGGCGAACGTATTCGACCGCCGTTACGTGAGCGGTTGCCAGTCGTATGCAGTGTGCGTGTTCGGCAACGAGCGGACCGTGCTGGCCAGTGCGAAATACAACTGGTGATGGCGATGTGAGCGTCACGCCTGCGATGCCGTGTATGATGCGTGCCATCCTATTTTGCCTTGCCAGAAGCCATGCCGAGAAAAGCACCAACGGCCGGGACAGCATCGAAAAGCGAGCCGCAAGACAACGAAAAGCTTGTCACGCGCCGTCTCGCTCCCGAGGTGCGGGAACGCCAGATCGTGTTGAAAGCCGTTGAGCACTTCGCGACCCACGGCTTTTCGGGCAGCACGCGCGAACTCGCGCGCCAATTAGGCGTGACCCAACCGCTTTTGTACCGCTACTTTCCCAGCAAGGAAGCGTTGATCGACCGCGTGTACGAAGAGGTCTATCAATGGGATATGAGTTGGGAAGCGCTCATCAGAGACCGCACGGTTCCGATTCAGGAGCGCATGGTCAGGTTCTACTCGTCGTATTCGACCGTGATCTTGCGGCGGGAGTGGATTCGCATCTTCATCTTCGCCGGCTTGACGCGCGAAGGCATCAACTCCAAATATCTCGCGCGCTTGCGTGAGCGTGTGTTCTTGCCGGTTATGGCGGAGATCCGTTCCGCGTACAACCTTCCCGCGCCTGCGGGCGCGAAGCAGCGCGAAATGGATCTCGAACTGATCTGGAGTCTGCACGCGAGCATCTTCTATCTCGGCGTGCGCAAGTGGATCTACGGCCTGCCCGTCACTCACGACGTCGACGATCACATTGCCCGCCAGGTCGACGCATTCCTTCATGGCGTGCCGGCGGCGCTGGAGCACGCGTCGCCGCAAACGGCACGCGCCAAACCTGGCTCCAGGCTGTGACATCGAGCGGTAACTCTCCCCTTCTCCAAGGGTAAACACCTGCGCTACGGGGCTTTTCTCCGCGACATCGCTTCGCCTACAATTTATCAACCGATCACTAATCGGTCGATAAATTAAGTTTGCGGAGTCGCACATGCCCATTGCAAAGCTTGCTCACTACTCGATCCGCACCGCGGATCTGGCGCGATCGTGCCGCTTTTACGAACGAGTGCTCGGTTTTCGGCAAGGCTATCGGCCGCCTTTCGGCTTTCCGGGCGCCTGGCTTTACAAGGGCGGCGATGAAGCCGAGTTCGGCACCGTCCATCTGATTGGCGTCGACGCGGATAACCCGGCGGGGCTCAACGCCTATCTCGGCGACAAGGCGCTGCCTGCAAGCGGAACCGGCACGGTCGATCACATTGCCTTTCTCGCCACGGGCGTCGAGGCAATGTGGAGCATGCTGAAGGCAGAAGGCATCGTCTGGCGCGATCGCACAGTGCCGTCTCTCGGTCTGCATCAGGTGTTCATCGAGGACCCGTCCGGCGTGACCATCGAGCTCAACTATCCCGTTGAAGAAATCAGCCGCCTCGGCGAAGCCCGAGCGGCCCTCGCGCAAGACTCGCCCCCCCTGGAGAACGGTCATGACTCACACTTCTTCCCGCTTGCGGGCGATCATCGTTGGCGGCTCGCTGGGCGGGCTCTTCGCGGCCAATCTGCTGGTTCGCCACGGCTGGCACGTCGACGTATTTGAGCGTGTTCCAGACGAACTCGCGGGACGCGGAGCCGGCATTGTTACGCATCCCGAACTATTTGATGCGATGACTGCCGCGGGAATCGCCTGCGACGATTCGATCGGCGTCAAAGTCGAGTCGCGCGTGACGTTCGCGCAAAGCGGCGCCGTGCTGTCCGAGCGCCGTCTGCCGCAGACGCTGACCGCGTGGGCCAAGATGCATCACGTGCTGCGCACCGCGCTGCCGGACGTGCACTACCACGCTGGCGGCCTCGTCGCCTCGGTGGAGGACGGCCCGCTTCAGGCGACGGTCGTGCTCGCCGACGGTTCTGTGATGCACGCCGACCTCGTGATTGCCGCCGACGGTTTCAAGTCGTCGATCCGCGAGCGTCTACTGCCCGACGCCAGGCTGCAGTACGCCGGTTACGTGGCGTGGCGCGGTCTCGTCGACGAAGCGTCGCTATCGCCTGAAACAAGGGACGCGCTATTCGACAAGTTCGCCTTCTGCCTGCCGCCTCGCGAGCAGATTCTCGGTTATCCGGTTGCGGGCCGGAACAACAGCACCGCGCGAGGCGAACGCCGCTACAACTTCGTCTGGTATCGCGCAACCAGCGAGGACAAAGAGTTGCCGAACCTGTTGACCGATGCAACGGGCAAGCACTGGGCAGGCGGTATTCCGCCGACGTTGATTCGGCGTGAAGTGCTCGCGGACATGGAAGAAGCGGCGCTCGCGCTACTCGCCCCGCAATTCGGCGAGGTCGTGACAAAAGCAGCCCAACCGCTATTCCAGCCGATCTTCGATCTCGAGGTGCCGCACATGGCGTTCGGCCGCATAGCGTTGCTCGGCGACGCCGCGTTCGTCGCGCGCCCGCATTGCGGCATGGGCGTGACCAAGGCGGCGAGCGACGCGATGGCACTCGTCAAGGCGCTGAACACGCACGACAGTGTGCGCGACGCACTTGCCGACTACAGCCGGGAGCGCACCGAAGCAGGCTCGGCGATCGTTCAGCATGCGCGGCATCTCGGCGCCTACATGCAGGCGCAATTGAAGAACGATCAGGACCGTGAAATGGCGGAGCGTTATCGCACACCCGAGGCGGTGATGCGAGAGACGGCCGTGCCAGCGCGCTTCTGACAATCCGTTGCCGCAGCGGTGACCGCAATAGCTGGCCACCGCATCGAAAAACCCTTCTGAAGGAGATAAAAGTGGAACAAGGCGCGCCAACTTACTCGATCGACGCGCGGCAACTCGCCGCGGATCCGCCGCTCACCCTCCATCCGCTGCTGAGCGATCCGCGCTTTCGTGCGCTCGTGCATAAGCGCCGCAGGTTCTCGTGGACGCTCACTATCCTGATGCTGGCTGTGTACTTCGCCTTCATTCTCGCGCTCGCTTTCGCACCGGCGCTGCTTGGCCATCCGATTGCGCACGGCTATCCGATGACGTGGGGAATTCCGGCCGGCTTCGGCATGTTCGTTTTCACATTCGGACTGGTCGCGGTCTACGTCGCGCGCGCCAACACCTTCCATGACCGCGCGGCAAACGAAATCCGCCAGGGAGCACGGCAATGAAGCGCATTTCCATGCTGTGCGATCGACGAGTCGCGAAGCCGCTTTGTGCCCTCGTCACGGTCGCTGCCATCAGCGCATTCGCGGCTCTGCCCGCAGCAGCAGCCGGCACAACAGTGCCTGTCCGCTCGCATAATCCGATCGCCATCGGCATGTTTCTGCTGTTTGTCGCGTCGACGCTGTTCATTACGCGCTGGGCCGCGAGAAGAAACAACAGTGTCTCCGATCACTATGCGGCGGGCGGCAAGATCACAGCCTTCCAGAACGGCTGGGCGATCGCCGGCGACTATATGTCGGCGGCGTCGCTGCTCGGCATTTCAGCACTTGTTTTCATGAGCGGCTATGACGGGCTCATCTATTCAGTCGGTTTTCTGGCGAGCTGGCCGGTCATTCTCTTTCTGATCGCGGAGCCGCTGCGCAACCTCGGCCGCTACACGCTCGCGGATGTGGTGTCGTACCGTCTGCAGCAGCGGCCGATTCGCGCGTTCGCCGCATCGAGCTCCATCGTCATCGTGCTGCTCTATCTCGTCTCGCAGATGGTCGGCGCCGGCAAGCTCGTCGAACTCCTGTTCGGCTTCAACTACACGGCAGCCGTCGTGATGGTCGGCGTATTGATGGTGGTGTACGTGTTCTTCGGCGGCATGCTCGCGACCACGTGGATTCAGATCATCAAGGCGGTGCTGCTGCTGGCGGGAGCCGCGTTCATGGCATTCATGGTGCTGAACCGCTTCGGCTTCAGCATAAACGCGCTGTTCTCGCAGGCGATCCTCGCGCATCCGGAACATGCTGCGATCATGAGCCCGGGCGGTCTCGTATCCGATCCGATCTCGGCGGTGTCGCTCGGACTCGCGCTGATTTTCGGCACGGCCGGATTGCCGCACATCCTCATGCGCTTCTTCACGGTCAGCGACGCCAAAGCGGCCCGCAAGAGCATCCTCTACGCAACGGGGATCGTGGGAATCGGCTACGCGCTGATCATCGTCATCGGCTTCGGCACGATTGCACTGGTGGCGACCGATCCGCAATACCACAGCGCGTCGGGCGCGGTAATCGGCGGCGTCAACATGGTGGCGATCCATCTCGCGCACGCGGTGGGCGGCAATCTGTTTCTCGGCTTCATTTGCGCAGTCGCGTTCTCGACCATTCTCGCCGTCGTCGCGGGCTTGACGCTCGCCGGCTCATCGGCGGTTTCACACGATCTGTATGCGAACGTCATACGCAGGGGCGCGGCCAGCGATCGCGAAGAACTGAAAGTATCGCGCATCACCACGCTCGTGCTCGGCGTACTGTCGATCCTGCTCGGTATCGCATTCGAGAAACAGAACATTGCGTTCATCGTGAGCTTGACGTTCTCGATAGCGGCCAGCTCCAATTTCCCCGTGCTGCTGCTGTCGATCTACTGGCGCGGTCTGACGACCCGCGGCGCGGTGATCGGCGGCTCGCTCGGCCTCGTCTGTGCGGTGACGCTCACCGTGCTGAGCCCCACTGTGTGGGTCCAGGTACTCGGCCATGCGCAGGCGATCTATCCGTATGAATACCCTGCGCTCTTTTCGATGATCGTCGCGTTCGCCGGCGTGGTGTTTTTCTCGGTCACCGACAATTCGCCGCGCGCCTCGCGCGAACGCGCGCTTTACCCCAATCAGTTGGTCGACTGCGAACTCGGCATGGCGAAGCGCCGCTGATTGCGGGCACTCAAAATCTATAACGGAGACAGACTCATGGATTGCAACTGCTGTATTTCGCCGCGGCGCCGCCGCATGCTCGCCACGATGGGCGCGCTCGCAGCCGGCCTCGCTTCAGGCGTGCCCGCCAGTGCCACCGCTGCCCCGACTGCAACAACCGCCGCCACAAACCGCGCCACGGTCGCGCCAAAGGGCATGGGCAAGTCGATCGACATTCACGCGCATTACTACCCCGAGAGCTTTTGCGACTTGCTGGGCAGCGAGGGCGCGAAGTTCGGCGGCAAATTCACTTGCGATGCCACGAGTTTCACGTTCCAGACGCCGGCCGGCGGCCTCGGGCCATTGCCGCTCAAGTTCATCAACGTCGATGAACGGCTCGCCGACATGAACGCGTCGGGCGTCGACGTGCAAGCACTCTCGTTGAGCGTGCCCATGGGGTATTGGGCCGATCGCGCCTTCAACGCAAAGCTCACGAGAACATGGAACGCGGCGGCCTCCGCAATACACGTCAGGCATCCGGAGCGCTTCGTGGTGCTCGCGACCCTGCCGATGCTGAACCCGCACGACGCCATCGACGAACTCGAACGCGCGTCCGAATTACCCGGCGTGCGCGGCGTGTACATGGGGACCAACATCAACAATCGCGATCTGGACGATCCGCTATTCGAGCCCGTGTTTGCGCGCATCGAACAACTCGACTTGCCGATATTCCTGCATCCGCAGCAGACAGTCGGCGGTGCGCGGCTCGGCGACTTCTATTTGAGCAACCTGCTCGGCAATCCCTTCGACACCGCGATTGCCGGTTCGCATCTGATCCTCGGCGGAGTGATGGACCGGCATCCGCGGCTCAACGTTACGTTGCCTCACGCGGGCGGCGCGCTGCCGATTCTGATGGGCCGCATCGACGCAGGCTGGACCGTGCGCCCCGAAACGCGGCGCCTCGCGCAAAAACCGAGCAGCTACTTGCGCCGCTTCAATTACGACACGGTCTCGCATTCGGGTCCGGTTCTCGACTTCCTGATCCAGAACATCGGCGTGGATCGGCTCGTGCTCGGCAGCGACTACTGTTTCGACATGGGCTACGCGCAGCCTGTCGCGTTCGTCGATGGTCTCGGCCTGCCGCCCGAGCAGAAGAGTCTGGTTATCGGCGGCAACGCGGCAGGGTTGCTGAAAATCTGATGCAAACGGACCAAGGCCGTGCGCGATCAGCCTTCGAACGAAGCATCCAGCCGCCGTTCCAGAAACTGCACCAGCGCGCGCACCTTGCTGGACTGGCGGCGATTCGGCAGATAGGCGGCGTACACGACCGCGTCGCCCGAATGCGGCCGCGCGTCGAATCGCTCGAAGAGGCGCGTCAGACGCCCGCTGCGAATCTCCGCAGCCACCAGCCATTGCGGCAGCAGCGCGATTCCCCGTCCCGCCATCACGGCTTCGAACAGGATGTCGAGATTGTTGGAGAGCAGATGGCCGCGCACGTCGACGCGCTGCTCGGCGCCATCACGCTGGAAGGTCCAGACCTGGCGCGTGCGGTAGCCGCCGCCATAGGCGAACCGCACGCACTCATGCGCGGCGAGATCCGCGGGGGATTCCGGCGTGCCGCTGCGTTGCAGGTACTCGTGACTGACAACGACATGGCGCGGATTGTCCGCGAGTTTCTTCACGATCAGATTGGCGTCGCGCTCGGCAAAGCCGATGCGGATCGCGACGTCGATCCGGTCAACCGCGAGATCGACGAACTGGTCGCCCACCACCACGTCGAGAAACACGCGCGGATGCTCGGAGAGAAAAGCCGCGAGATGCGGCGCGAGGCATAACCGGCTGTAGGTGGACGGCACCGAAATGCGAAGCGCGCCGACCGGCGACGCGCCGCTGTCAAAGACGCTCTCGTCCGCCTCGGCCAGATCGTCGAGCACCTTCGACACCTGTTCGACGTAGGCCGTGCCCGCGTCGGTGAGGCTGACCTTGCGCGGTGTGCGGGTCAAAAGCGCCGTGCCGAGCGACGACTCGAGCGAATCCATCAGGCGCGTGACCGAAGAAGTCGCAACCCCGAGGCGTTGCGCGGCCTTCGAAAAGCCGCCCGCGTCGGCCACTTCGAGCAAGGTCTTGACGGCGAGGAATTTGTCCATGTGCACGCGGTGGGCAGTTTCGTTGCGAATAGCGCAACGCTGGCTTGCATTTTAGACCCATTCCGCAACAGAAACGCAACACATAAGCTGCATGCATTGTGTTTCCGCTTCTCTTTACTTCAGGGAGTCGTCATGTCAACCCAAGCCTCCGCCACGGCGCGCGCGAGCAGTCCCATCAAGCTGACACAAGGTTTGATCGCGCTGTTTGCGTTCTGCTGCGGCGCCATCGTCGCCAATCTGTACTACGCGCAGCCGATCACCGAACTGATCGCGCCGGACATCCACATGTCGGGCGGCACAGCGAGCCTGATCGTGTCGCTCACGCAAATCGGCTATGCGTTCGGCCTGTTCTTTCTCGTGCCCCTCGGCGATCTGCTGGAGAACCGCAAGCTGATGATCGCCACGGCGCTCGTGTCGATCGCGAGTCTCGCCGCCGCGGCATTCACGCATCAACCTGGCGCGTTTCTCGTCATCTCGCTGCTGGTCGGCTTCAGTTCGGTTGCGGTGCAGATTCTGATTCCGCTCGCTGCGCATCTCGCCCCTGACGAATCGCGCGGGAAAGTCGTCGGCACGATCATGAGCGGCCTGTTGCTCGGCATTCTGCTGTCGCGTCCGATCTCGAGCGTGATCGCCGGACACTTCGGCTGGCGCGCGGTGTTCGGCTCCGCCGCCGTGTTGATGGCAATAGTGACGACCGTGCTCGCGCTGACCATTCCGCGCCGCCAGCCGGATCACCAGGCCACGTACTTCGAACTGATCGGCTCGCTGGGCCACCTCGTGCGCACGATGCCGGTACTGCGTCATCGTTCGTTATACCAGGCATTGATGTTCGCGTCGTTTAGCCTCTTCTGGACCGCGATTCCCGTCGAGCTGACGCGCCATTTCGGTCTCACCCAGACGCAGATCGGCATCTTCGCGCTGGTCGGTGCGATCGGCGCGACCTCGGCGCCGGTGGCGGGCCGTCTCGCCGACGCCGGCCACACGGTGCGCGCGACGCTGATCGCGCTGGTGGTCGGCGCGCTGGCTTACGCGCCTGCGTTGATCCATCCGGCCTGGGGCGTGGCAGGCCTCGTCGCGACCGGCATCGTGCTCGACTTCGCGGTGCAGATGAACATGGTGTTGGGCCAACGCGAGATCTACGCGCTCGATGCGACGAGCCGCAACAGGCTGAACGCGCTGTATATGACCAGCATCTTCGTCGGCGGCGCATTGGGTTCAGCGCTCGCGAGTCCGCTCTACGAACACGGCGGCTGGCCGCTCGTGGCAGCGGTCGCCACGGCCTTTCCGCTGATCGCACTCGCTCATTACCTGATGATCGGCCGCCTGCACGCTGCGCGCCATTCCTGATGTCGCATTGCGCTTTGAAGGGGGCAGATCACCGCCTCCGTTAACAACAATTCAGCGTGGCTTCAGGAATTCTCATGGGCTTGGCGATACGCTTCTCAGCATTGCGCCCTGCCTGAACGACGCTCTATCCCTCGCCAAGGAAAACGACCATGTCCTCACTTTCACCTTTGCTCGACGGTTACGACCTGTCGGGCCTGCACTTGCCGAATCGCGTCGCGATGGCGCCGATGACCCGCTCACGCGCACCGTCGCAAGGGCGGCCCACCGAATTGATGGCGAGTTACTACGCGCAACGTGCGTCGGCGGGATTGATCATCAGCGAAGCGACCAACGTCAACGCGGCTTCGGCGGCGTTCGATCTGACGCCGGGCATCTTCGCCGCCGGGCAGATCGAAGGCTGGCGCAAGGTGACGAGCCAGGTGCACGCCGAGGGCGGGCGCATCTTCATGCAGTTGTGGCACGGCGGGCGCGTCAGTTCGTTCGCGCTGCTCGGCGGCGACGCGCCGCTCTCGCCTTCGGGCGTGAATGACGACCTCGAACAGTTGCAAGTCTGGGCGCAACTGCACAACGGCCAGTACACGAAGATTCATGCGACGCCGTCGCGCGCCATGTCGCTCGACGAGATCAGGCTCACCGTCGATGCCTTCAAACAGGGCGCGGCCAACGCGATTGCCGCCGGTTTCGACGGCGTCGAGGTGCATGCGGCGAACGGCTATTTGCCGCATCAATTCCTTTCGTCGACCCTCAACACGCGCGACGACCGTTACGGCGGCTCGGTCGCGAACCGCGCGAACTTTCTGCGCGAGATCATCACGGAGATTGGCTCCGTCATGCCGCTCGAGCGCGTCGGCGTGCGCATCTCGCCTTATGCGCACTACAACAATGTGCGGGACGCGGACCCCGACGGCACCTACGACTACGTCGGCAAGATGCTCGGCGAATTCGGCGTCGCGTATGTCCACGCGGCAGACACGAACGGCTGGAGCGGGCAGCCGGATTTGCCGCGCATCGTCGGACGCCTGCGGCGCGTGTATTCCGGCACGCTGATGGTCAACGGCGGAATATCGGTGAATGCCGCCGAAGCATTGATCCGCGAAGGCGACGCGGACCTCGTTGCGTTCGCTCGCGCCTATATCGCGAATCCTGATCTGGTCGAACGCATCGGCACCGGCTCGCCGCTCGCGGCGCCGAAGGCCACAGGTTGGTATGGCGGCGACGCCGCCGGGTACATCGACTATCCGTTCGGCGGCAGCGTAGCTGGCCACACGCCAACCGATGCGCGAGCCGAGCCGCGCGCGGCTCAGGCATGACATCGCTCGTTGCCTCGGCGCGCGGTGCAGCGCGCCGCCTATCCGACATAAGCCCTCCATGAAAGGTATGCGAATGACCCGCAAGTCTGGATTGCTGGCGGCAGGCGGCGTGGCGATCGTGGCCGCGCTCGCCGTCGCTTTACTGCCGATGTGGAAGCCGGCGATCGCGCCCGTCAGCCCGCCCGCGCAGGACGCATTCGACGCCCGCACGAAGCTCGCGGGCGCGCGCGTCGTCGCGCTCGGCGACTGCATCGTGTGTCACACGGCAAAGGGCGGCAAGCCGTTCGCGGGTGGCTTGCCGCTCGCCACGCCGTTCGGCACGATCTACGCGACCAATATCACGCCGGATGTCAAAACCGGCATCGGCGCCTGGTCGCTCGAGGCATTCACGCGCGCGGTGCGCGACGGCGTGGCTCGCGACGGGCACCTTCTGTACCCCGCGTTTCCCTACGTGCACTTCACGCGTATCTCCGACGACGACATCGCGGCGGCCTACGCGTATCTGATGACACGCGAACCCGTCGATGCGACGCCGCCCGCTAACGAGCTGATGTTCCCGCTGAATTTCCGTCCCTTGCTCGCCTTCTGGAATGTGCTGTTCCTGCGCCCGGGCGAGCAACCGCCCGACGCATCGAAAGACACCGAATGGAACCGCGGCAAGCTGCTCGTGGATGGCCTCGGCCACTGCGCGTCGTGTCACTCGCCACTCAATGCGATCGGCGGCGAGAAGTCGGGCCATGCGTTAGACGGCGGCATCGTCGACGGATGGGAAGCGCCTGCGCTAAACGCGCTCGGCGCGGCGCCGAAACCCTGGACGAAGGAACAGCTCGTCACTTATCTGCGTACCGGCAGGGCAAGCGAGCATGGCGCAGCAGCCGGTCCGATGCTGCCCGTTACGCGCGATCTGGCAACGGTTCCGGAAGCCGACGTGCGCTCGATTGCCACCTATCTTCTGTCGATCCAGAAGCCGCAGACCGTGGCCGTGCCCGCCGCCGAAGCGACGCCGGCCGCGTCTACCACGCCCGCCGCCGGTTCACCCGAAGCGCAACGCGGCGTGATGCTCTTCGCCGCCTCGTGTGCGCAATGCCACGGCCCCGCTGCGCCGATGCAGTCGATCGGCGAACGCCCCACGCTCGCATTCAGCACCGCCGTCAACGCGGCGACGCCGCGCAACGCGATCCAGATGATGTTGAGCGGCAACGGCTGGCACGGCGAGGACAGCATGAACTACATGCCCGCCTTCGATCACATCTACAACGACCAGCAGATCGCCGATGTCGCGACCTACATTCGCAGCGCCTATTCGCGGCGCGGCCCGTGGACAGACGTCGAAGCGGCGGTGGTGAAAGTCAGAAAGGAGAACAACGCGCGATGATCAATCTCACCGTCAACGGCGTGCAGCATGCGCTCGACATCGATCCTTCGACACCGCTGCTCTACGCGCTGCGCAACGACCTGCAACTGCACGGCGCGAAGTTCGGCTGCGGCCTCGGCCAATGCGGCGCGTGCACCGTGATCGTCAATGGCGAAGCGGCGTTTTCCTGCCTGATTCCGGTCGGGTCGATCGGCAGGAAGCCGGTGCGCACCATCGAAGGTCTCGGCACGATCGAGCATCCCGGCCCCCTGCAGAAAGCGTTCATCGAACATCAGGCGGTGCAGTGCGGCTATTGCATCGCAGGCATGATCATGCGCGCACAGGCGCTGCTCGATCGCAATCCACGTCCTACCGAGCGCGAACTGCTCGAGCACATGGAGCCGAACCTGTGCCGTTGCGGCACGCACACACGCATCCTCGCCGCGATCCGCGAAGTCGCGCATTTGCAGGCCGCGGACACGCCACGCGAAAATCCGCCACTCGCGGCGAGTCACGGAGGCGCGCAATGAGCGACCACGACGAACATTTGGACGAACACACGGACGAACACATCGACGAAAGCCGCCGCCGCTTCATGCTGGGCAGCGCGCTCGTCGTGAGCTTCAGCATGTTGCCCGGCGTGAAAGCGCTCGCGCAGGAAGTGATCGCCGACGAAGGCGCCGCCGTGCACATCGGCAAGGCGACTCAGGCGCTGGCAGGCAGTCTGAAGACGAACCCGTACCTGGACTCGTGGATCAGGATCGACCGCGCGGGCCAGGTCACGGTATACACCGGCAAAGTGGAACTAGGCACGGGCGTGCGCACCGCGCTCCTTCAGATTGCCGCCGAAGAGCTAGCCGTCGCGCCCGCGCTCATTACGTTCCTCACCGCCGACACGGGCGCGTCGCCCGACGAAGGCCTGACCGCGGGCAGCCACACGATCGCCGACAGCGGCAGCGCGCTGCTCAACGCATCGGCGCAGGTGCGCGGGTTGCTCGTCGATGCCGCCGCGAAACGCTTCGGCATCCGTAGCAATGTTCTTACCGTGCGCGACTCGGTCATCAAGGCTCCAGACGGCCGCAGCATGACTTATGGTGAAGCCGTGGGCCTCGTCGATTTGCATCGCATCGCTACGCCAGTTTCGCGGCTGACGAATCCCTCGGCTTTCCACGTCATCGGCACGTCGTTGCCGCGGGTGGACATTCCGCGCAAGGTGACGGGCGGCGTCAGCTACGTACAGGACATGCAGATTCCCGGCATGGTGCACGCGCGCGTCGTGATGCCGCCCGTCTATGACGCCCGGTTATTGCAAGCCAACACCGCAGATGTTCTCAAGATGCCGGGCGTCGTAAAGGTGGTGAGAAACGGCAGCATGCTCGCCGTGGTCGCCGACGGCGAATGGCAGGCCGTGCAGGCGCAGCGGGCGCTCGCCGCGAACAGCCAGTGGAGCGCCGGCCGCGCGCTGCCGGACCCGGCCACGGTTCATCGCGATCTCGCAACCCTCTGCACGCAGCACATCGAAATCGCCAACACGCACAGCGCAACGGCAACGGCAACGGCAACGGCAACGGCAACGGCAACGGCAACGGCTATCAAAACGCTCGGCGCGAAATACACCAAGCGCTACATGATGCACGGCTCGATTGGGCCGTCATGCGCGCTCGCGCTGTTCAAGGATGGCGCGATGACCGTGTGGACCCATTCGCAAGGTGTGTATCCGTTGCGCGATGGCCTGGCCGAAATGCTGTCGATGCCGAAGGACAGCGTTCGCTGCATCCACGTCGAAGGCTCCGGCTGTTACGGTCACAACGGCGCCGACGATGTCGCCGCGCACGCCGCACTCATCGCGCGCGAAATGGAAGGCAAGCCGGTGCGCGTGCAGTGGATGCGCGAACAGGAACATACCTGGGATCACTACACGCCCGCGATGGTCACCGAGGTCAAGGCGTCGCTCGACGCGGGCGGGAACATCGTCGACTGGAACTATGCGCTGTGGAGCAGTTCGCACAATGAGCGGATCGTAAACGCCGGCCGGCTGATTCCTGCGCAGTTGCTGCAGAAGCCGTTCGCACCCGCGCCCTCCGTGCCGATGGTGCAGCCGGAAGGCGGCGGCGATCGCAACGGCATTCCACTGTATGCGTTGCCCAACATGCATGTGATGAACAACTTCTCGCCGACGATGCCGCTGCACACCTCGGCAATGCGCTCGCTTGGTGCCCACATGAATGTCTTCTCGATCGAGACGTTCATGGACGAGTTGGCCGCCGCCGCGGGCGCCGACCCCGTCGAGTTCCGGCTCAGGCATATGCAGGACCCACGCGCGCGGGATGTGATCAGGCTGGCCGCCGAGAAGTTCGGCTGGCCCCGCCCGCCTCGCAAACGTAATCACGGCGTCGGCTTTGCTTTCGCCAGGTACAAGAACCTGATGGCGTATGTCGCGATCGCCGTCGAGGTCTCGGTGGTGCCGGAAACCGGTCAGGTGATTCTCGAACACGCCGAAGCGGCCGTCGACGCAGGGCAGATCGTCAATCCCGACGGCATTCGAAACCAGATCGAAGGCGGCGTGATCCAGTCGGCAAGCTGGACGCTGTACGAAGAATTGCAGTTCGACACGAACAGAATTCGCAGCTTCGACTGGAGCAGTTATCCGATCCTGCGATTTTCCGCCGCCCCGCGCAGCGTAAAAGTGCACCCGATCGACCGGCCGGGAGCGCCGTTTCTGGGCGCGGCGGAAGCGTCGATGGGGCCGACCGCGGGCGCCCTCGGCAATGCGTTATTCGACGCTACGGGCAAACGCTTGCGGGACATGCCGCTGGCCGGCGAGAGCTTGCGAGCTTGAGGTCGTCAGCCGGTCGATCCCTTCGGTCAAGCTCCGCAAAAAAAGCTCACACCGTGACAACAATCTTCCCGAACTGCTGGTTCGACTCGAGATAACGATGAGCGTCGACAATCTGCTCGAGCGGGAACACCTTGTCGATCACCGGTTTCAGCACGCTCGACGAGAGCCCATCGGAGTATTTCGAGGCGCTGTATCAGGTCGAGACGCTGGCCAAAGACGATCTGCCGGAAACGGCCAGGCTCGTCTGCAGACCGTCTCAGTTCGCCCAAAATATTCAAATGACTATTTGCAGCACTAAGCTAACCGATCGCTCGCGTGGCGATTGGTCTAGGCGCTTCGACTTTATTACGGCATAGGATCCCCGAACTTGAGAGGCGGTGAGTATGGATTTACCCTCGTAGGTGGTCGCAGAAAAAGTTCGCGGACATCTATCCTTGACGCTCCGTGGTCCAGCCAAGTCTACGCCGATGAGCACTGCAACCCTAAGCTATCCGAACGGTTTCCGGGCACAGCCGAAAGTCGAGAAGCTACTTAGGAACTTCGCGGAGATCGCCACTGCGCGCGAGCGTTCCCGCGGCTAACCCAACCGAAAAACAGGGATTCGATACATGATCGACAAAGTCAACCGGCCGGAACGCTATGACCCGCGTACCTCGGCAATTTACGCGCTCAACGACATCGACGTGAAAGCGCCACCGGAAGTGGTTTGGAAACTGCTCGTCGACGCCGAGCGCTGGTCGCGATACTTTCCGGCCGAGGATCAGGTCCGGATATTATCCGGCGAGTCGGAAGTCGGGCTCGGCACACGCTACAGCCGCGTGACGGTCGGCTATCCGATGTCACTGGTCGTCACTGAATGCGTGCCAAATCGCCGGCTCGCGTGGACCACAACGGTCGATGGCGATGAAACGGGTTGGCTTTGTCGCGGTAAGGATCGAGGGGCGAGTGAGATCGATATGCGAAGTACTGCTTATGTTGTGAGGTTGTAGAATTGATCAGCGGCGGACGGATGGGTTCCGCGAGCACACTTCATCTGGCCTTTGACAATCATGTGCATCAACTCGATGCCGCCCAGAAGGATTCGGGCACAGCGAAAAGTCTTGAATCCCAGCATGGGTCCCGTTCGTCGCTTGATCGCCCGATGGTCCTGCCCGACCAGATTGTTGAGATATTTCGACTGGCGGATCCGGATGGGCGTTTCGCGATCGGCATTGATCGCTTTGAGCGCGGCGAGTTGGCGCCGCTTTTGTCAATGGTCACTGTATCGGGCGCGCCATTCCAGGCGATCGATTTCTCGAAGTAACGCCGGGCTGCAGTCCTGTCCCGATGGGCGCGTAGCAGAAAGTCAATGGTGTTGCCGTCCCTGTCAACGGCCCGGTAAAGATATCGCCATTCTCCCCTGACGCGAATGTACGGGTGAGTAGACCCGGGGAATTGCGCCCCGAGTCTCTCGCAGAACCGTGCGTAAACCTCTCGATTTACACGGCTCCC
>NZ_JBFUPM010000037.1:0-29177 GCF_041355255.1 Paraburkholderia sp. RCC_158
TGACTCGAGCTCACGGATATAGGCCTGGGCGGCCGGCGGCAGTCGGGAGAAATCATCTTCGTTCATGCTGCTCAAGAGTTGGACCAGCCTACCGATGTGGGGGACACGATCATCCGGCTGTGGAGCAATCTGCCTGCCGCGGTGGGCGCACACGGGATCGCCCTGCTGTATCGCAGGCGCTGGCGTATCGAAGGCATGTTCCAGCGGTTCGAGTCTGTCCTTCACAGCGAGATCCGCACCCTGGCTTATCCACATGCCGCGCTGCTGGGCTTTACCGTCGCCGGGCTGGCGTACAACGCGGCCTGAGAGCCAGTTGTAATTGCCGAACCGGGTTCGCATCAGTATTTACCCTGGCAGGATGCGTGCGTTCGAAAGATCCATCGCCGGGAGCGCCAGCCGCGTCACCGAAAAAGCAAGGTTCTTCCGTTCCAATGTAACTCCCTCCTAGCCGCCGTTGTGCCAGCGGCACTGACCGTGGCGCGTTCTCCTCCGGTAAACCCTCATTTCGACGCTCTTCGGCTCGCATTTCGCGAGAAACATGAGAGCCTTGGACGCGGTCTGCTAGAGTACCGGCTAGTAGGGCCGACAATGGGGAGCGATCTCGCTAAGCGGAGGCTCCCAGAATGCGATGTGCAAAATGGAGGACTCAGCTGCTTGCGGGGTACCGATCGATGGAACAATTCACGCGCATTAAAACATTCATAAAGGCGGTCGAAGCGGGCAGTTTTTCAGCAGCTGCGCGGGACGTTTCCTCTGTCAGTTCGGTTGCGCGCCAAGTCAAGTCCCTTGAAGAGGAGTTAGGCGTCAGATTGCTCAATCGGAGCAGCCGAAATCTGTCGCTAACGGACGCCGGTCGTCGGTTCTTCGAACGCACCACCGGTATCGTCCGCGACCTTGAGACTGCTGTTTCCGAGGCGAAATCTCTTCAGGAGGACGTCAGAGGGCTCCTGCGGGTTGCACTACGTGTATCAGCGGGCACCACGGTGGTTGTGCCGGCGCTCGCAAAGCTTCAGGCGCGCTATCCAGAACTATCTCTCGATATCTCCCTCGTCGACGAGCGACGCGACCTTATTTCGAGCAACATTGACGTTGCCATGTGGTTAGGCGATTTGCCAAATGCCGACATCGTTGCTCGCCGACTTAGCCCGAATCGGCGCATCGTTTGCGCGGCCGAAGGCTACCTCGAAAGGTTCGGAGTTCCTGAAACGCCCCAAGAGCTTACCAAGCACAATTGTCTGGTCTTTTCTGGAGCGCCTTACAGTGGTGGTTGGAGCTTTACACGGGACGGCACTGTTGAAAAGGTTGAGGTGAAGGGAAATATTCGATCTGACAACGCCCTGGTGCTCCTCTCCGCGGGAATAGCCGGGCTTGGCCTCATCATCGTACAGGAGTGGATGGTGCGGCATCATATTGCGGACGGCAGGATGAGACGGGTGCTAGAACCCTGGTCTGTTAGTCCGCGGCCGGGCGACGGCGATCTATACGCTGTCTATCCGTCCAGTCGTGGCGTCTCTCGCAACGTCCGGGTTTTCGTCGATTTCTTAATCGAAATATTTGGTGCAGAGATCGACAACAGCCGTCCTGACCGACCTTGATAGGTGGTCCGCCCTCTCCGGAGCGCAACTTTGCTGTCGCCCCTGCTCCTCCGCGATAGCTGATTTGTGCTGGACACCGTGCCATTGAGCCGGAGCGGAATCGCCAGACTGGCAACGCCCACTCCTCAACGATTGAAATAAGGCTCACTTGAACTGAGGGGCGTGCGGAGGTGAACTTGCTACTTCCGTGCGTTTGTCCGTCGCCTGCGTAGCATCGTCATACCGGTGTCGTCGCCGCCGGTATGACGAGCGGCTCACAACTGGCTGATTCACGTCGGTGACCGGCATGGTCATGCGGTGTCGGGAATCAAATCGGCCCTTACCACGGTTCTCGGTGCCGGGTTCAAGCCTGCCAAGCGCGCCCGTTCTTTGCAGGCAGGGCAATGTTACTTGCCATCCTGCAGTCTGGCTGGCCAAGAATCGCACTCTTATACTTCGTCTCATCAATAGGTGCTACCGCAGCAAAGCGGGGCCCATACAAGATTGGAGACGATGATGGCGACGGAAAGATTTACGGCGTGTTACGCACACAGAATTCCGACGGAGCCGCGATCAACGGGGCGAGACCAATATGTTGATGTGCTCGGTGCCCACTCGCGACCGACGCTGGTGTCAGTGGCGACCGACTTATCCAGCAAGCAATTGTGGTTCGCCCTATGAATATGTCCGCGACCACCCAAACGTCTGGAATGCGCCCCGGGTCCAACTTGCAGTCCGAGAACCCACTCCAGTCGCGTGCAGATTCCCCTTTGCTTGTCGGTCGAGGGCTGACTAAGACGTACGGTCGGATAACCGTCCTGCGTGACGTAGATTTGTCTGTTAAGCCCGGCGAGTTACTCGCCGTTGCCGGCGAAAACGGCGCTGGCAAATCGACGTTGATGAAAATCCTGACCGGGGTAATTCCCCACGGAGAGTACGAGGGGTCGATCGAACTGGGAGGCGAACCGCAGCAGTTTTCGTCGGCTCGCGCGGGCGACGCAGCTGGCATCGTTCTCGTTCCTCAAGAGCTGCACGTGGTCCCTCATCTTTCTATTGCGGAGAACATGTTCGCCGGACACATGCCAGGGCGGTGGGGACTTTACGATGAGCAAACTGCGGTTAGATGGGCGCGTGATGCGCTCAGTACATTCCAGCTCAAGTTCGACCCGCGAGCGCGTTGCTCGTCGCTTACGCCATCTGAAAGACGCCTAATCGTTTTGGCGGCAGCGCTGCACCGGTCTGCTCGGGTTTTGATTTTGGACGAGCCGACCGCGGCACTAACTGACGTAGAGGCTGCAGTACTGCTCGATCAGTTGCGTTCCATACGTGACTCCGGTGTAGCAATCATATACATCACTCATCGACTGGACGAGCTTGATCAAATAGCTGACCGCGTGACGGTCTTGCGCAACGGCGCGGTAGTCTCCAACTATGAGACGGTGCCGCCGAGGGCTCAGCTAGTCGCAGCAATGCTAGGCAACACGATCCAGATGGTTCAGCAAAAAACTGAGCACGAATTGCCGCCACGAGCGGGTGCCCCGGTGCTGAAAGTGCAGGACATGTCGGTTTATGCAAATAACAGTCGCACCCGCCCTCGCGCGCTGAACGTTAGCTTCGAGGTTTTCCCAGGGGAAATCGTTGGCTTGTATGGGCTTGTTGGGGCTGGGCGCACTGAGCTTTGTCGAGCTCTTTATGGGGCTTGGCCCGGGCCGGTAACGGGCAAATGCTCAATCGCCGGCGCCGAAGGGATCCCGGGAAGCACGCATTCAGCAGTCGGAAGAGGCCTATCTCTCCTAGCAGAAGATCGGAAATCGCAGGGAGTGCTCCACGGCCAGTCGGTCGCGTCCAACATGACTGCGTCGATGTTAGACGACCTGAGCTCGCTTCGCTTGTTCATCAATCGAAGGAAGGAACGCGAGCAAGTCGCCGACCTCATGCAGCAGTTGGGCGTCAGACCCGCACGTTCCGACATTGCCATCGACGCTTTAAGCGGCGGGAACCAGCAGAAGGTGCTGCTCGGCCGATGCCTTGTTAAAGGGTTGAAGATTTTGATTCTTGACGAACCGACTCTCGGAGTGGATATCGGTGCTCGGCAAGACATTTATCGCCTCATACGGAGAATTGTTGAAGAGCTTCGTATCGGGGTGCTGTTCATCTCTAGCGACGTAGAGGAGGTGCTAGCAGAATCTGACCGCGTGCTCGTTATGTATAAGTGCCGCATACAAGGAGAGTTTTCGCGATCAGCGACTGCTCACGATTTGCTGTCAGCCGCAACTGGAGCAGTGAACACATGACAACGCATTATTCGACTCCTAACACGGAGTCCGGCAGCGGTTCCAGGACTTGGACATCAGTCCTTCGCTTACTAACCTCCCGTTCGACGGTGCTTTTGCTAGCCGCCGCGCTGTTGGTTCTGTATTTCGAGCATGCCTCGGGCGGGATATTCGTTACCGCCACAAACGCATCACTGCTGTTGCGGCAAACGGCCGTAGTGGCCGTTGCGGCGGCGGGCATTGCCATCTTAATCATCATGGGAGAGATCGATCTTTCGATTGGTAGCTCGGCATTTCTAACCGGACTTGTGGCGGCGCAGTGTCAGGTCGCGGGTTGGGGCGTTGCACCTAGCGTCATGGCGGCCGTAGGCACGGGGATCGCATTGGGTTTCGTGCAGGGGCTTGTAATTACCCGCCTCGCATTGCCCGCGTTCGTCGTAACGCTCGCAGGCCTGCTTCTCTGGCGAGGAATAGGCCTGATGTGGACCGACGCTGCAGCGATCGGCCCTGTCAGCCCCGAGTTCGCCGACTTGACTGAGGGACGTATGTCCTCCCTCTCAACGACCGCGTTGGCAGCGCTCGTTGTGGCATACGGACTTTGGTCCGCGTACCGCCGATACACGTCTGTTAAACAGGAACAAGGGAATGTCGCGATCACCCCTATTCTTGCCGCGGTCGCTGCATCGACTGTGCTGGCCGGAGCACTGCTGTGGATCGGTGCCGGCCGCACCGGCCTTCCCAACGCCATTCTATGGATCGCAGTGATCGTCATTGTCCTTGGCTTTGCACTCTCTCGCGCCAAATTCGGCCGTCGCGTGTACTTGGTCGGTTCCAATCGGGAAGCGGCGATGTATGCCGGGATCAGCGTGAACCGAATCGTGCTGCTGGGCTTCATCATCATGGGCGCGATCTATGGCATTGCCGGGACGATGCTTATTGCGCGAGTAGGAACGTCGACGGCCGACTCCGGTATCAATCTTGAACTTACTGCGATCGCAGCCGCCGTTATCGGTGGAGTGTCGTTGCGTGGCGGAATTGGGTCAATCGTTGGGGCGCTCCTTGGCGCCTTTCTCCTCTCCACAATCGACAATGGAATGTCCCTGCTTGGGGTCTCCAGTTACGCTGAGAATGTCGTCAAAGCGCTTATTCTCGTATTCGCCGTTGGCTTGGACGGATATTTTACGAGACGTCAGCAGATCCGGTGACCTTTCGAATTCCGAAACCTGAAACCCGGCCCATCAAATGCAAGGCAGATGTGGCATGGACTTTAACGAGGGTTCCTACGATTTTCTATAACCCGACCTCCTAAAAGGAATCACCATGAATCCCGTCTACAACTTTTCCGGACACGTTGCTTTGGTCACTGGCGCTTGCTCAGGCATGGGACTCGCAACTGCGCGTCAGTTCGCGCAAGCTGGCGCATCAGTCGGACTCGTCGATGTGAATCAAACCAGGGTCGCGGCGTTGGAGAAGGAATTTAAAGAAGCCGGCTACCAGGCTATCGGAATTCCGTGCGACGTGTCGAACGAACAACAAGTGGCGGACGCAGTTGAAAAGACTGTCGCCACGTTTGGGCGGTTGGACATGGCTTTCAATAACGCGGGCATTATTGACCCTCCCAGTGAAACCGCCGATGAACCTGCCGAGAACTTTGATCGTGTTAATGCAGTAAACGCACGTGGCGTGTGGGCTTGCATGAAACACGAACTTAGGCAGATGCGCAAGCAAGGTAGTGGAGCGATCGTCAACTGTTCTTCGCTTTCGGGCCTCGTGGGCGGAGCGGGGCGGGCGGCATATCATGCGTCGAAGCATGCCGTTATCGGAATGACAAGCAGCGCCGCGTTGGAGTACGCGGCGCGCGGCATCCGCATCAATGCAATCTGTCCGGGAACGATCGAGACGCCGATGGTCGCAACGATTGTCGAGAAAGGCGAGCTGGTGCTCGCCGATGCGCTGGCCGGTGCGCCCATCGGCAGAATCGGTCAACCCGACGAGATCGCGGCCGCCGTGCTCTGGCTTTGCAGCCCAGGTGCAAGTTACGTAATCGGTGTTGCCCTACCCGTCGACGGCGGCTTTGTAGCGCACTAGCAGCCGGACGGACTTCTTTTTCCTCCAAACTCACCCTAAGGAGAAGCCGATGGTTAGCGGAGTACGCCCCTTGCGCGCGGTAGTTACTCACTGGCTGACTTGTGGAAACGCTGAGAAAGTCCGTGTCACTGCCTTCAGGCACGGTGCGGCCAAACATGGTTCTTATGTGTGCGTCGAGGCCGTCGGATCCGACGGTCCTGTGGCTATGTTTTTCTTCCGTCATCTTGACGGATCATGGCGCATATAGCCGCCTAACAGAGAGCGTCTCGCCTTTCGAGTCGCATAGACAGGAGAACACATGCGCCTTCCCAGCTTAACAAAGGAAGAGCTGAACGCTAGTCAGCTTGCTTTATACAACTCCATCGTTTCGGGACCGCGATCTAACGGTCCGCAACATTTTCACTTGATTGATCACACGGGCGCGCTCACCGGTCCTTTTGGAATAATGTTGCATAACCCAGTTCTTTGCCGTCCTTTACAGGAATTGGGAGCCGCGATCCGATACCAAACGAGCCTCAGTGAAAGGATAAGAGAGCTGGCGATACTGAGCGTCGCTGCCGACACGGACAGCTCGTTCGAGCGTTATGCTCACGAACGGATTGGTCGTGCTATCGGCATGACAGAGCAAGAACTATCTGGTCTGAGAGAGGGGCGCTTCACAAGCGATGAACCAAAAGAGGCAGCAGCGTACGAACTCTGTGAAATGCTCAACCGCGGTCAACTGCCGTTGAGTGGTGATGATTTCGGCCGTCTGAGCGCTATCCTCGGAAATGATGTTCTACTCGAACTTGTCGTTTTAGTTGGATATTACCGAACGCTGTCTCAGCTTCTCCATGTTTTCGAAGTGGGTCCACCGCACGCCACTTGATATAGACGCGCACGGAAACCATTTGCCGCGGGTGCAAAGCTGCTTCTCGCCAGCCTCTATAGGCAATTCTGCTCGCCGCGGTCACACTCACTCAATAGATTGAGAAATGGGCGACCTGTCGCTTGAACAGTTATTTTCAAGGCAGATGTTCTCGAAGTTCCACCATAAGCGGAGGAGACATGCAGAATAAATTTAAGATCGACCAACTTGATGATGCGCAGGCTGATGCCGACTCGTGCGAGGCTGCACGGCAAGGCATGCATTTCGCTAAAAAGATGTGCGCTGCCGCGATCGTATCGCTTACGTTGACAGCGTTCGCGAGCGTCGCGAACGCCGGTGTGTTGATTGGAGTGGTATTCCCAACTCAGAATCAGGTACGCTGGGCATGGGAGCAGAAAATTCTTGTGGCGCAGGCGAAGGCCAATGGCGACGACGTAATCGTTCAATTCTCGAACGAGAGCGCGGCAATGCAAAAGAACCAAGTCGAAAGTATGATCCAGCGCAAAGTCAAGGTACTGGTCATGGCGGCGATCGACGCTCAAGCAGCCGGTAGCCTTGTTAAAGGAGCACAGGCACAAGGAATCAAGGTTATTACCTATGACCGTGGCGTTACCAGCGCGACAGCCGACTACCATATTTCCAGAAACAACTATGAGATGGGTACGATCCAAGCTGAATCTGCGCTCGGTGCGGTTCCTTGCGGAAAGTACGCGATTATCAGAGGTGATCAGTCGACGCTCGCGCAGGTTGACATGTCCAAGGCGTACGACAAGCTCATCAAAACTAAGGCTTGCGTCAATGTCGTTTACGACACTATGACGCCTGGCTGGGACACAAGCACTGCGCAAAGAGAGGCCGAAGCCGCACTGCAGAAGTCACCTGACATTAAAGCATTCGTTGTTATGTGGGACAACGGCGCTCAGGCTGTTGTTCAGGCCCTGAAGTCGGCCGGGAAGCGCCCCGGGGAGATCTGGGTAACTGGCTCCGACGCTTCAACACCGAGTTTGGCGTACATCGCGCAAGGTTGGCAATCGCAAACGACCTGGACTCCCATCGACAAGATGGCAAAAGATGCGGCGGATATTGCGCACGCATTGGGCTCGGGCAGTCCGACGCCGGCGCCAAGCGCGACGATCAACGGTGTTCCGACGGACTACGTCAAGCTCACCAGCGTCACTAAAGCGAATCTCTGCGGATTTGTCACGACAATCGCACCCAAAGGGTGGGTATCCGAGCAGCAGGTATTCGGCGCGGACGCTAAGACCTGTAAGTGACGGCCATGGAAAAACCCACAACTAAGCTGCGCCGGCTGCTTCGGCGGGAAGGGGTATTGGTTGCGGCCGGCGCGTTTGGTCCCATGCCAGCTAAGCTCGCGGTACAAGCCGGATTCGAAGCAGTCTACATGCCCGGCGGAGGCACTGCCCTAAATCGTCTAGGGTTCGCCGATCTCGGTCTGATCACTATGACGGAGATGGTCGAAAATGCTGCAGCGATTTCGCAGGCGGTTTCAGTGCCCGTGATAGCTGACGCGGACACGGGTTTCGGCAACCAACTCAATGTACAACGCGCGGTTCGAGAGTACGAACGTGCGGGAGTTGCCGCAATTCATATCGAGGATCAAGTTTTTCCCAAGCGATGTGGAAGTCTTTCTGGTAAGGCACTTGCACCACGTGAGGAGGCGGCACAAAAAATCGCCGCAGCTGTTGCAGCTCGCTCAGATCCGGACTTCTTGATTATTGCTCGTTGCGACGCACTTTCCGAAGAAGGAATGAGCGAGACAATTCGTCGTGGTCACGCGTATCTATCTGCCGGCGCTGATCTGCTGTTCATCGAATCGGCCAGTACGATTGAAGAGATCGAAGAGATACCGAAGCGATTACCGGCGGCGCACGTCTTCAACCTTCCTACAAGCGGCAAAACACCGCTGCTGTGTGCCGATGAGGTGTCAAAGCTCGGCTACAAACTCATGATTCTGCCGAACTTCGCAACGTTGGCAGCGATAAAGGCTATGTCTGAGGTGTTGTCGGAGATCAGGCGCACCGGCTCGGTAGCGGGAATTCTTGAGCGCTGCGCTTCCTTTCAAGAGTACACATCGTTGGGCGGACTCAGAGCATTCAACGAAGTCGAGAAGCGCTTTGCCACTCCCGACCCCTCGAGATAGTCCTCATGGTTGCCTGACGCAGAGTGAGTCTCTATGCGACCCGCGCTCGCGTTTATCTAGCAACTGTGTGCAAGGAACTGGTAGCTTTAAGGAAAACACAATGAACTCGGTAACTAGTGAGAATTGCCTTTTTATAGGTGGTGAATGGACGACTCCCGCCAGCGACGAACGCATCGATGTCATATCGCCAGTGACGGAGGAGGTCATTGCCTCGGTACCGGCAGGCACACGCGAGGACATTGATCGCGCCGTCGCGGCAGCTCATCGGGCCCTCACATCTGGGCCTTGGCCTAGCATGACCTTAGAAGACCGCATCGGTATTCTCGCCAGACTTCGAGATCTTATGGTCGACCAATCCGATCTCCTTGCGGATACGATTACGCAGGAAATGGGGTGTCCGATAAGTCAATCCCGGTCGATTCAAGTCGTCAACCCAGTACGTATCCTCGAAGCCTATCTCGAGACCGCTGCCCAGTATCCGTTCCGGTCTGTGCGTAGTTCTTCGTATGGGCACGCGCTCATTTTTCGAGAACCGGTTGGCGTCGTTGCCGGCATCGTACCGTGGAACGTTCCCTTGTCGTTGACTATGCAGAAGCTCGTTCCTGCATTGCTTACCGGCTGTACGCTTGTTCTCAAACCGTCTCCCGAGACGCCACTGGATGCGTATCTTGTTGCAAGGATGCTGGAAAAGGCAGGTTGCCCCCCTGGTGTCGTTAACATTGTTCCAGCAGGTCGGGAAGTCAGCGAATATCTCATTTCTCACCCGGGCGTCAATAAGGTGACGTTTACAGGTTCTAGCGCGGCTGGCAGGCGAATCGCCGAGATTTGCGGGCGCGACTTGCGTCGTGTCACCCTTGAACTAGGGGGGAAGTCGGCAGCTATTGTTCTCGAGGACGCAGACCTAGACCAAACTGTAGCCGCCTTGCGGCTCGGCTCCTTTCGTAACAACGGCCAGATTTGCACGTTGAAGACGCGTATTCTGGTTCCTGTCGGTTTGCAGGAGGAGTTTGTCGATCGCATAGGTTCGCTCATCGACTCGATGCAGATCGGCGATCCTCGGGATGCCGCCACAGATATCGGACCGCTCGTAAGCGAGCGGCAACGCAATATAGTTGAAGGTTACATCGCGTCGGCGCTCGCAGACGGCGCTCGACTCACGAAGGGGGGCAGGCGGCCCGACATTGACCGCGGGTGGTTCGTCGAACCCACAGTATTCGCTGACGTAGGCCCCGACACCACAATCGCGCAGCAAGAGATATTCGGACCGGTCATAGCTGTGATTCCGTACGATGGCGAAGAGGAAGCGATTTCCATCGCGAATAATACGCGCTATGGCCTCAACGGCTCGGTCTTCACGACAGACATTGACCGTGGTATCAGCGTTGCAAGGCGTATGGAGACAGGAACCGTGGAATTGAACGGTAACTCCGCTGGATTTCGTGCCCCAATGGGAGGCGTTAAGCATAGCGGCCTCGGGAGAGAGTTCGGACCCGAAGGACTTGATCCATTCGTCGAATTAAAGTCAGTTGGGATCCCGGGCGAAGTCGCCGCCCGACTGAAATGAAAACGAGACACACCGTCAAGCACAAGCTGTACGGGGCCACTCGCTGAAATATGGAATCGAGCAACATCTCATCAGGTAACAGAAGAGCTACGTGACACAGCGGAGCGTCCTTAGTCCGCTAAACAGATAAGTTGAATTCGGAGAGAGGTAGCTATGGTAACGGAATCGAAGGTGGGAGTAGTAATCGGAGGTGGTAATGGGATCGGGGCTGCTTGTTGCCGATTGATGGCGCAGCAAGGATGGCGAGTAGTCGTTGTTGACCTGAATAAAGAATCGGCCGAGGAAGTGGCGAAGGAACTTGGCGGATCTTCTTACCCCCTTGATATTAGTGACCTTGCCTCCGTAGAGCTTATCAGCGATCTTGTTGAAAAAGACGTTGGTCCGGTGAGCGGGTTGGTGGTTGCGGCTGCGGCGTTTCAAGATACAAAGTTCGCGCCGGATGAATTCCCTATGGACATGTGGCGCCGTATTGTCACAGTCAATCTGGAGGGTGCGTTCAACGCTAACCGGGTGTTTGCGGCGCGCATGGCGCGATTGGGTCGTGGAAGCATCGTCAACGTCGCTTCGATCGCAGGGCACGGTTCGTCGCCCCAGCACGCTTATGGTCCTACCAAGGCCGCTGTGATCAATATGACGCAAAATTTCGCAGCTCAATATGGCAAAAGTGGAGTACGTGTCAATTCGGTTTCCCCCGGTGCAGTGCTTGTGGCTCGTGTAAAGGCTCGGCCGCCGGGTCGATATGCCGGTGATATTGACTCACAAATGGCGTTGGGAAGACGTATCGAGCCGGAGGAAATCGCCAACGGAGTAGAATTTTTACTCTCGGATCGCGCCTCAGCGATCACGGGCACCGATTTGCTTATCGATGCCGGCTGGGCGGTAGCCAATCCGTGGAGCATTTTCGGGGGGGTCCCGGGACCTGTCACGCAACAGCAGTAAGTCGTGTGAGCGTCCCGGCTGGAGTCGTGCCGCTCTTTGAATGTTTTGATAGTGAATTGCGAGACTAGACATGCAGACGAGCATCGCCGAACAATTAGCGCACTTCGTTTCGGGCACCGACTTTGGCGATCTGCCCGAAGACGTGATCTTGGAATCTAAGAGAATCTTATTGGATTCCTTAGGTTGCGCGATCGCGGGCGGGAACGATACAAAAGGCCGAATTGGCATCGAATACGGACGGATCCTAGGCGCAGGGCAGCGAGACGCAACGATCTTTGGTGCAAGCCATCGGTCATCGATCTTCGGTGCCGCGTTCGCTAACGGTGAGCTTATCAATGCCTTGGATTTTGACGCCATCCTTCCTCCAGGGCACGTCTCACCGTATGTCCTGCCTGGCGCGCTAGCTGTTGCAGAGGTGGACGGTGTCACCGGACAAGCACTAGTCAAGGCCATCGCCGTTGCACACGAGATGTCAAATCGGTTCGGCAAGGCAATGGATTACATCAGGGATACTGTTGATGGCAAGTACACCATGCCGGCCGTCTTGGGATACAACAGCACTATCTTCGGTGCAACAGCGGCCATAATGCAGTTGCGTGAAGCAAGCCCGGACATGACCGCGCATGCCCTCTCAATTGCCGCAAGCATCACACCGGTCAACTCCCATCGTTCCTGGATTGAGCATACGCCAGTTTCAACCATTAAGTACACGATGGCAGGTCCAATTACACAGACCGCTTTGACCGCGGCTCATATGGCCTTGTTAGGTCACAGGGGCGATCCGCGCGTTTTTGACGACGCGGAGTTCGGCTATCGACGTTTTATCGGAAGCACCCGCTGGAGCCCAGAAGCGCTGACCGTCGATCTAGGAAGGAGCTGGAGGTTCCAACGGGAGAACTCGTTCAAGCTTTACCCGCACTGCCGCGCACCGCACGGCCTTATCGATCTCCTTGGAGGCATCATTGACGAAAATGCGTTGGATGCAACGGAGATCGAAGCGATCCGCGCATGGGGTGAAGGGCACGTAGACCGCCCTTGCTGGACGGTAAGCGAGATCGACGATCCTGTAGAGGCGCAATTTAGCACCGCGCACGGTCTAGCCGTCGCTGCCCAGCGGCTTCCTTCTAGCAAAATCTGGCAGTCGCGGGAAGTCGTATTTGCGCCGCAAGTACTAGACTTGATGCGCAAGGTCTCATATCAGATCCACCCCGACTGGGCGTCATCAATTGCTTCTGATCCGGCTGCCCGTCCGTCTCGCATCGAAGTCGACGCTCGCGGACGCACTTTTGTGGCTGAGCTTCGTTACCCCCGTGGAACCCCTGGCGCCGCTGGCGGGATTGCTATGACGGATCAAGAGTTGACGGACAAGTTTCGGACCAACGCTGACGGAATAATTCCTCCGCATACTGTTGAAGACGCTATTTCGTCAATCATGAATCTCGAGTCTGTTGGCGATGTCTCTGAACTCCTCAGATCGCTCGGAACATCCGAACACTGACCGACCGCGCGCGGCACCGACGTCGAACTCCATGTGAGGCATGGAAGTATCTCCCGTCGGTTTGCTTAATATTGGCCGCTGAAAGGTCAAATCGTGGCATTTCTTTGATATCGAGCTACGCATGGAAACGTACGATTACATCATCATCGGTGCGGGGTCAGCTGGCTGTGTCCTTGCGCGCTACCTCTCAGATGACCCAGCCAACAAAGTATTGCTTCTTGAAGCCGGTCCGAAATCGGACAAGTTTTGGGTGAACACACCGGCCGGTATGGCGAAGCTTTACTTCGACAAGAAGTTGAATTGGAACTATTTCACTGAGCCATCGACAACCCTAAGCGGACGCCGCGTATATTGGCCGAGAGGCAAAGGGTTGGGCGGGTCGAGCTCCATAAATGGAATGATTTACATACGGGGGAATCGCAAGGACTTCGATTATTGGGAAAGCCTTGGAAACAGAGGATGGAATTACGACAATGTGCTCCCGTACTTCAAGGCTATAGAGCACAACGAGCGCGGCGCAAGTAAGTATCGTGGTGTCGAGGGTCCTCTCTGGATCAGCGATCCTGCTGTAAAGATGCAGAGTTCATATGCCTTCATTGAATCTGCTCGGACAGTTGGAATTCCGATTACGGAAGACCTGAACGGTGAACTGCATGAAGGTGTTGGATTCATGCAGCACACTATTCGGGCAGGTCGGCGGCAATCTGCGTACGTGGCTTTCCTGAAGCCTGTTTTAGATCGACCGAATTTGACAATCAGAACCGATTGCCTCGTACAACGCATCGTTCTGGAAAACAAGCAGGCGTCAGGAGTTGAAGTGCTTGAGGGGGGGCAACGAAGGCAAATCGCGGCTTCAAGAGAGGTGATACTTTCTGCCGGTGCACTGAACTCCCCGCAGATCTTGATGTTGTCGGGTATCGGTCCCGCGGGCGAGCTGCAGAAGCATGGAATTGACACAATTGTCGAGTCTCCTGGCGTAGGTTCGAATCTCCAAGATCATCTTGTCGTCCACACTGCATACCGCTCGGCAGAGGCAAGCTCGTACAACCGCAACATCCGGGGCATTAGAAAGTACATTGAAGGGGCTCGATATCTGCTGACTAGTGGAGGATATCTCGCGCTGGGTGCATCTCAAGTGGCGGCATTCGTGAAAAGTCGCCCCGAGGCAGAATACGCAGATCTGCAAATTAGCTTCAGGCCGATGACTTTTAAGTTTCACCCCAGCGGACAGGTCGATGTAGATGCCGTGGCTGGCATTGGTGTGTCCACGTACCTGATGCGGCCGCGCGCTTCAGGGCGCGTGTTGCTTCGATCAGCTAATGCGATGGACGCGCCAAGTTTCACCGCTAACTACCTTGAGAACAAGGAAGACCTCGCCGATATCATTCAAGGCGTCAAGATCATACGAAGGATCATGGATGCGGAGCCCATGTCTTCGCATGTGCTCAAAGAGCAACTGCCGGGAAGTCACGTTGTAAGCGATGAAGAAATCAGAGCGTTCATCGCAGAGACCGGCAACACAGCTTCGCATCAGTCCGGTACGTGCAAGATGGGCCGAGACGGGATGTCGGTAGTCGACGACCGGCTTCGTGTAATTGGCGTTCAGCGACTTCGTGTCGTCGATGCGTCGATCATGCCGCGGGTGACGACTGGCAACACCAATGCCCCGTCGCTGATGATTGGCGCGAAGGGGGCAGATATGATAAGGAAAGATGCTCTTCCGAGGCGTGAGCTGCTCGAAAGCACAACCTGAAGACAACTCGCCATTAACGAGCCGGAACGAAATGCTTGTGTCGTGACGTCCGGCTCCGCACGGGATCGCGGCAGTCGATTACCCACGTTGCACCGTCAATCCTCCCAATCACTTAAGCAACGGTAGTTGCGTTGGCGCGGCCGTGAGCCGCCGTAGCAATCAAGCACCCTAATCGCTCCGAGACGATACGGTACCGGACGTGCTTTATATCTGAATCCGCAAAACGAAAGGCGAGTTTTCCTTGGGATCCGCATACGACGGTAGCGGGCACTGGTCCAACCCACCTGGCTTGCAGACAGCGCAAAGATGCTTGGCGTAGCGCTTAATAGGCAGTCCCGCAAGGAGGGGGCAAACTTCACTTGCAGGTTGATGGTCGAGCCCTCGCTCAGCCGCTGATTTCTTCCCTCGAGCCGATCTCCGCAAGACGCGCGACAAGGAGACGGTGAGTAAGCAATTGGTTGAGAAAAGCAAGACTTCGCCTACGAGTACGACGTCTAACTATCCCTCAGTGGTGATGGATTGCAGTCTTCATTGCCCTCCGCCGAAAGAGAAATTAAGCGATGACTAGCCCCGAAAGCATTGACTCCGACGATTTTCGTCAACGTTTGGCAGAAGCTCTGCCCTCTGCGAACATCCCCACGCTACTTTTGCTGCTTCACCAATTCACCGGCGAAGAGCGTTGGCTCCAGGCGCCTTACATTGTCGATCGTAGCCGCTGGGACGACAACGATTCCGGGGGGCTGCCCGATGCGATCCAGGACGAGGTCCGTGCGGCAGCACTCGATACAATCACTGCCTGGCGCGCCGGCAAGCCGATTGCCAAACCCGATCTCACAGCCGACGAGCTGATTCGGATGATGTCGTTCTCGGAATCTTCAAAGATTCCGCAGGAATACGCCGGCCTGATGATGCACCGACTTAAGCGTTACTCTGGTGCTGCTCCCGAACCGGTCGCCCTAAAAAAAGGATTCCATGCGTTAATTATTGGCGCTGGAATGTCTGGCGTAGTCGCTGCTTTCCGCCTTCGACAACTTGGAATTCCTTTTACCATCATTGAGAAGCAAGACCGCGCCGGCGGTGTATGGCATTCGCATCATTACCCGGGCTGCGGCGTAGACACACCGGGCCACTTGTATTCGTATACATTCGCGAGTGGCGACTGGTCGATGTATTTTCCTCTGCAAGAGGAAGTCGAGGGTTACTTCAACCGGGTCGCTAGACAGACAGGGGTTGAAGAGCTCGTACGATTTGGGACCGAATGCGTCTCAACCCGTTACGACGAGGAAAGCCACACTTGGCATTCTCGCCTTCGGCTACCGGACGGCAGCGAAGAAGTTCTGGTGACGAATGTCGTCATCTCGGCGGTCGGTGCTTTTACCACGCCAAAGTTTCCGCCCATTCCCGGCTTGCAAGAGTTCGACGGGCCAATGGTTCACACGTCGAAGTGGGATCCGACGATCGACCTTCACGACAAACGTGTAGCCGTGATCGGCAATGGTGCAAGCGCCATGCAACTTGTCCCTGCCATTGCTGACACTGTTAAGTCTCTGACGGTTTTCCAGCGCTCAAAGCAGTGGGCGGCCCCGTTTCCAAAGTTCCGAAAGAAGGTTCCTGAATCCGTCCGATTGCTCTTTCGTGAGGTGCCACATTATGAATGGTTGTATCGACTGCGTTTGAGCTGGATCTTCGACAGCCAGGTGCACGAAACTCTGCAGAAAGACCCGGAGTGGCCGCACCCCGAACGTTCGATCAACGCAACGAACGATGGACACCGTGAGGTCTTCACCCGATACATTAAAGAGCAATTGGGGGATCGTCTGGACCTGCTTGAAAAGGTCACGCCGACCTTCCCTCCGTTTGGCAAGCGCATGTTGCTGGACAACGGGTGGTACAAGAGTTTGCTCAAGCCGCAGGTTGAGCTGATCGATGGACCGGTGAACAAAATTGAGGGCAAGACCGTCTATGGTCCTGACGGCGAAAAGCGCGACGTTGATGTACTTGTCGTTGCGACAGGATATGATGTTTCGCGTTTTCTTTCGCCCGTCGAGGTGATCGGTCGGCAAGGAGTCACTGTTCGAGAAGCGTGGGACGACGACGATTCGCAAGCGTATCTCGGTACCGTAGTTCCAAATTTCCCCAATTTTTTCATGCTGTATGGACCGAACACTGCGCTTGGGCACGGCGGCAGCTTCATCTTTACAGTCGAATGCCAGGTGGACTTCGTTTTAAGTATTCTTCGCCAAATGGCAGAATTCTCTCTCGTTGAGGTTGAATGCCGACAGGATGTGTACGACACCTATAACCAGCATATCCAAGCTATGCACCAGAAGATGATTTGGAGCCACCCTGGCATGTCAACGTATTTCCGCAACGCCCGCGGTCGAATTGTGACCAACAGCCCATGGCGTCTCGTCGATTACTGGAAGTTGACGCGGCAGGCTGACCTTGCCGATTTTTACACCGTACCCAAGGCTCCTAACAGCCAGCACCGTACTGAGAGCGTTCCGACCGAGTTCGAGTACACCGCCGATCCTGAGCCGTATCACTTCCAGCCCGGATCGACCTCAGCGTAAATCATGCGATCGTTGGGCCCAAGCGCTGCCTCCGAGCGGTTTGGCCTTATCGTTTGCGGCAGGAACGGGATATGAGGCTGTCGTAAGTCTAGGAAGCAAAGCTAGCCGGATAGCTGAGCGAGTCCTGCGCAGCCCATTTAATGACGTATCTGGGTTGTCGAATCGACGGCGTAAAGCGGGCTCGGTACCACTACTGACACTTGCGCGGCGCTGCTCATGAGCTGTTGCACGACCGTACGTCGACAGCCATTTGATGTCGCATGTTCATACGAATTATCGGCTTTACAGCGCGAGCGGGACACTCGGCGAGAACCTATCGTGTCGAGGCGCACGCCCGCGCGCGGGTAATTCGGTGTCGTCCCGTCAAGCTGGTTGAATCCCGGAGAAAGTCTCAGCACGCGCTAAGCGCGGATGCCGTTGTCTTTCTTTGAGCAGCGTTCTCCACCTAGGTGCAGGTTAGAAGCGAGAAGCTTCGCTTTCTGCCTAAGAGCGAGTAACGACTACTCGTCAGCAAGCCCCTCGCTGACTTTGCTCCCAGAGCAACGCTCCTTGCCGTTCTGATGGCTGGCACGTACCGTTCCGGGCTCCTAGACTTAACGTAACCTTCCCGATTCGACGCGAAGTCTAGCAGGCTGTTGAAATATCCCTGCCTGAACGCGCGCCCGCTCATTCGAAAGAGTCAACGCGACGTAGAGTCGCAATTAATTTGACGCCGAACTCCGTTGATTCAGGTGCTGCTAATGTTGAATTTTCCTCCGCCTTCGCTCTCATGCCGCCCCAGTGGCAAGCGTTCGCATGCGCGTCGGGTTGTAGGCTGCCTGGGGCAACAGAAAGAGTTAGTCGACGCTCTTCAGACCACGGTACATCGCGCGCCGAATCCTCCCGATTGTCTTGCTCCTACCAAACACCTGCTCAATGCATTTGCGTTTGCGGTGACTGATAGCGTAGCCGGGCCAACGGGTCGTTCGAGCATCGATGGCGGAGCCGCCTGCGCGGCCGAAGTTCGGCGCCACGTGCGGGGTCCCATTGTTGGCGCGGCGCGTTGCCACAAAGCCCGCTGTGTCGTAGTTTTCATCAGCGCCTACGGCAATGGACGTGCCGGCGAATCGCGCAGCGCCCGCAAGCATCTGCGCTGCCGTGTCTCGCTCGGCCATGCCGTCCGCCTGCGTGACCTGTGTAACCGATCGCAGCGGGTGATTGGCCGGAACGAAGTCATACAGCTTGGTCATCGTGAACATCGATTTGGAATAGCTGTCCGCTCCGCGCGTCGTTTCGGTCTCGGTGTTGTTCGATTCGTTGAATCAATGTTTGCCCCTCCCACTTGGATGACCCACGTGGAGGGTATTTCAACAGCCTGCTAGAGATTGAAGCGCATCTTGCGGTCAAACGACTTGCGGACTGAAACCGTGAGCGAAAACACATCGGAGACGACATGGACACGGTAGAACAACGTGCGATCAGACGCATTTCGAAGCGCCTTATCCCGCTGATCACAATCTCTTTTTTCATAAATTTCCTCGACAGGACGAACATCGGGATCGCTGCCCTGCAGATGAACAGGGATCTGGGCCTCACAGCATCGATGTTTGGTTTCGGAGCGGGACTCTTTTTTGTTACCTACTGCATCTTGGAAGTGCCATCTAACTTGCTGCTAGAGAAGTTCGGTGCGCGCCGTTGGATTGCTCGGATCATGCTAACTTGGGGAGTGATCGCCGGGGGAATGGCTTTTGTGCAGGGTTCGACCAGCTTTTACATCCTGCGCGCTTTGCTCGGCGTCGCCGAGGCCGGTTTTTTCCCAGGGATGATCTTTTACCTCACAATGTGGTTTCCAGAGGCGTATCGCGGACGGGCGATGAGCTATCTGGTCGTCGCTGCTCCTGTCTCATTTCTGATTGGTGGCCCACTCTCGGGCTCGTTGCTGAATCTTAACGGTCTGCTGAATCTGCGCGGCTGGCAGTGGCTGTTCCTTATCGAAGCTGCGCCGGCGATCATCATGTCCGTCATCATTCTGACGATGTTGACCGATCGCCCGAGCGAAGCGAAATGGCTAGCGCAAGACGAAAGGGATTGGTTGACAAAGCAGCTCAACGAGGAGCGTCGACTTCGCGATGGGGCGCGGAGCCATTCTGTCATTCAAGCGCTTACCTCGCCCAAAGTACTGATGCTCGCAGCCGCAAATTTCAGTGTCGTACTGAACGTGTACGGCGTCGTGTTCTTCTTGCCTCAGATTGCTAAAGGTTTTGGGGTGAGCGATCTAAGAGCAGGGTGGATTACTGCGATTCCATTCATTGCGGCTACGTTCGGAATCCTTTGGGCGGGACGCCGGTCCGACATGCAAGGAGAGCGCCGCTTCCACACAGCAGTGCCCATCATTGCGATGGCCCTTGCGATGGTCGTTGCCGCTTCTGTTCAAAATCCGTACGTAAAGATGGTCGCTTTCAGCGTTGTGGCTTTCGGCGCCTACTGCTCCATTCCTCCGTTTTGGGCATTGCCGACGACACTTCTCTCGGGAGCTGCTGCTGCGGGAGGTATCGCGCTAATTAACTCTATCGGCAATCTCGGGGGGTTTGCAGGGCCTTGGATAATGGGTCTCGCAAAAGACATCAGTGGTGATTTCTCAACTGCTCTGCTCGCGATGGCCGTCATGGATGTAATAGCGGTCATCATTGTGCTAAGTTTTCGCGCGCCACCATCAACGATGAACCAGGTCAAATTGCGACAAGTGTCGGACAAGGGGTAAGGGAGGCGGTAGCTGATCCCTTGCCCGATGCTACAGAGAACCGGATAGGAGGCGAGATGTTGCAGGTTTCATTTATGTCTCGTGGGTTGCTATTCTTTTTAGTCTGCTTCTTGTTCGGTGCCACTGAAGCCGAGGCGCACGCGTTTGCTGCGCCTTACACCCTCCCGGTACCGTTTTGGCTGTATGCATACGGATCGACAGCAGCACTCTTATTGTCGTTCCTTATCCTTGCTTTCTTTTCGTCGCCCCGTGTTCCGCAACATGGTGAAAGCGGTGCCGTAGCGTTAGTCGTAACGCGTAAGAAAGAGCTTAGGCTGCATCCGAAGGTAGAGACAGCGCTCAGATGTCTGAGCTTTGCCACTATAACGATTTGCATCGTCAGTGGTCTTATCGGGTCACCCAACCCGATGCTGAATTTCAATATGACTTGGTTCTGGATACTGTTCCTGTTGGTCCTAGCCTATCTCGCGTCTGTGATCGGCGATTTCTATCCACTGGTTTCACCTTGGTCTTTGCCTTTGAGCCTTATGCAGAAAATTTTCAAGGGACAAGGAGCCAAGTATCTGAACTATCCAAAGAAACTGGGGCACTTCCCTGCCGTAGGAGTGTACTTTGTACTCGTTGCTCTTGAGCTATTTGGAAATGGAAATCCGGCGACCTTAAGCCTTTTCCTCGCAGCATACTTCGCCTGGATGCTTTTCGGATCATTCCTCTTTGGTCCCTCGATATGGTTAGAGCATGCCGACACTTTTAGGCTTATGTTTAAATTGATAGGCATGCTTGCACCTGTCGAATGGTTGGGCGAGGACAGCCGGTGGCGAATTCGATTAAGGTGGCCGCTGGCAGGCTTGATGAAACCGACGCTAATACCTTTCAGCCTAACGTTTTTTATATTGTTCATGATTTCCTCCACCGCTTTTGACGGGATTCACGACACGTTTTTGTGGAATTCGGGATACTGGAAAAGCGTCTCGCCCGTTCTCATGTCGGCCGTGGGATCGCATCCGTCAGACACCGACGCTATCGCAGCCGAGATTTACTACGGCTGGCAGTGGCTTTGTCTGTTCTTGTCTCCGTTTGTATATTTGGTGGCTTATGCATTTGTGCTTTTCGTTGGCAAGTTTACGGTCGGTAGCCCTAGATCCGCTGGACAACTACTCTCGGATTTTGCACGCTCGTTAGTGCCGATCGCCTTCTTCTACCACGTCACGCATTACTTTTCTGTCGCGCTTAGCCAAGCTCCTCAGATCTATAGATTGATTTCCGATCCTTTCGGCTGGGGATGGAACTTATTCGGTACCGCGCAAGGCGCGCTTCGACCATTCATGATTGATGCTAGCGTGGTCTGGCATCTTCAGGTCGTGATGGTGCTGATCGGCCACGTTTTGGCAGTTTATATCGCGCATGGGCAGTCCTTCCAGAGCTTTCAAAGCCGCTCTAAGGCGCTCATCAGTCAGATTCCGATGATGACGCTGATGATGGGGCTGACAGCAAGCGGGCTATGGATCCTCTCCTTGCCGATGAATTCGGCCTGAACGTCAAGGCCTCGAGGGAGAAGTAAATGAACGCTTTAGTCGCGGTAAAACGTAGGATGCCACCGCTCAAGCTAATCCTTGTCTGTGTTCTGATCGCGATTTTACTTTTGGGATACGAGTATGCAAAGCCGGTTCGAACCGTTCATGGGCATGAAACTCATGAGTTCCATGTTACTGCCGTCCGCAAGAAACCGGGTGTGCAAATACCAGTATTGTCGGTGGCGCAAGGTGACTCGGTGATCGTCAACATTTCATCGAACGAGCCCGGGATGGTCATGGTCCACGGGGTAGACGAAATGCCAGAAGTTGAACCGGGACGTCCAACTCAATTCCATATGACCGCCAAAACGAGCGGACGATTCTCGCTGCACCTGCATGCCGCGGACGGAACACAAATAGAAATAGCGACCATCGCGGTTTTGCCTCAAAACTAGTGCCCAGGTGGTATAGCCCGTGAAGGGTATTCTTTCGGAGGAGACGTCATGTATCGGTCGAAGAGATTAATGTGGTTTATCGTCGGTGCGACCGCGATGGCGGTGGCGGGCTGTGGAGGAGGCGTCAATGACGTTACTCCAGCTGGTAGTCCGCCTGCAGCGGTCGCCGCTTATGTCGTTCCGAAAGCGACGTGCGGATCGGGCGACCATCCAGAAACCGCACTTCAGGGTCAAGTGCCGGCATCGATGCGCAACGGTTTCAGTGGCTTCAACTGCAACCTCGAGATCGTCGGAAAATACCAGGGCGAAGGGGCGGACTGGTCCGCAGCGATGTTCAAGGATGCGAGCGGACATATTTGCGCGTATCACGCGATGGCTGCTCCAACGGACTCGGACGGCAAAAGCCGTGGGATACAAAAACCTGGCGTTCCGGTGATCGACATAACCGATCCCGCAAAGCCTGTCTACATCACGTCCCTGACCTCACCCGCGATGCTCGACCCATGGGAGTCACTACGTGTAAGCATGAAGCGAGGACTGCTTGTAGCAGACAACGGTAGTAATGGCGGAGGAGGAGCGCAAGTCGATGTGTACGACATCGCTTCGGACTGTCGTCACCCGCAGCTGCTGGCGAGTATTGACGTCGGCACTGGCAGTGACGGGGGAGTCGTGGCCCCGAAAGCACCTTCAGGTCATGAAGGCGGATTGTCACCTGACGGACTAACGTACTACGTTGGTTCTCTACCGTCAAACGCGTACTACGCAATCGACATCTCGGTCCCGCAGCACCCGAAGAACATTGCTTCCGTTGACCTCGCTACATTGCCGTTGGGGGGACTCGCTCACGGGCTCTCTGTGAGCGATAACGGAAAGCGTGCTTACTTCGCCTCGATCGGAGCGGACGCCATCGGTCTTGCAAGCCTGCCTCCCCCATTGAACGATCCGAACGCGAAGGTGCAAAACGGTTTCTACGTGATGGACACCTCACAGGTACAAGCACGCATTCCGAATGCAAAAATGACGCTGATCGCTTCAGTCCCTGTGCGAGATGGATCAACTTCGCAGCACACGATTCCCATTCGTGTGAAAGGGAAGCCATATCTAGTGCACGTCGATGAAGGTGGGTCTGGGGGGCTACTGGATCCCGCAACTAAGAACGCGGCGGCCGCCTGTGCCGCGGGCCTGTCTCCGTTCCCGATGGCACATATCTACGATATGTCGAATGAAGCCAGCCCCGTGCAGATCGCAGAAACGCGCCTGGAAACACACGTTACGGCGAATTGCTCAAGAGTCTTGCCGGACATGGTTGGCGTGAACATCTTCGGATACGGCAGTCACTACTGTACCGTCGATAATCGTGAAAATGCCACCGCAATGGCGTGTGGCTTTCAAGATTCAGGTGTACGCGTGTTCGACATTCGCGATCCAGCTGCGCCCAAGGAAATTGCGTATCTCAACCCCCCGGGTACAACCGTCAGTGTGCCTGGTTCGCAGCATACGTATCGGGGATGGCACGCCGGAAATCCAGACTGGTGCAATGCTAGACTCGATTTCGACTTTGAGAACCACCGTCTTGTAACCGCGTGTCAGGACAACGGGCAACTCGTAATGGCGTTCAAGAACGGCGTTTGGCCGATGCCGGAAAGCACCCCCGCGGCAGACGCCAGCAACTGAGGTGCTCGTCAAGGGGAAGCTCCATGGGCTTCCCCTATAGCAGTAACACGGAAAGCGGGAGGTCGATTGGTGTCTTGTCTGCGCACTCACCACCGAGGGCAGTGGCGTGTTACACGAAACAAAATGTTCTTCAGGGGCATAGAAATGCTTCTGACTGTTTCGATCATGCTATTCCCCCGGGTTGCGCCTTGCTTCGAGTCTGACGTTCACTATGGGTTAACGTACTGGCTCGCCCAGAAGGCCGGATTTTTGCCCGAAGAGGCGGAAGCGATTTCACTCGGAAACCAGCGGGTTGATGGCGGGCTGATTGAGAACATGAAATCTCAGTTGCAGTATGCGTGCCTGTTGCCATACGAAGAGGACTCGCTGGCAGTACAAGCGCTTCACTTTCCTAGCGCTCGGAAGGTGCCCATCTCGCCCGACAGACGCACAGTCACAGCCGGCTCGCGTGAAAGCTCAGCGCAGAGTGAGAAGTTGATCGAAACAGCACGGGGGAAAGCTGGGTTTATGCTTCAGCTCTTCGGAAAAGCGCTGCATCCACTACAAGACGCGTACTCGCATCAAGGCGTGCCAGTCGCAGTCTCTCTAGAAGAGGCAGGCATAAAGTGCGATGATCAACTCTCGATGAGCGCGCCTAGGGACAGGCAAAGTATCAGCGTTCACGATGCAGAAGTCACGGCAAGTTGGCCGGGTACGATCACACCTATGGCCCGCGCCACGTTTGATGCACTGGTTCGATATCCAACGATCGATGGACGAGTACGTGTTCCGAAGAAGTGGGAGAACATTTCGTCTGAATTAAGTAGCTTTGCAGTTGCTAGGACCAAAGCGAACAAGGCGGACTGGTTTCGAGATCGCGGATTTTCTGACGTCTCGTTCTTAGATGGGATCAGCTTGCCTGACGGAGATGGGTGGAGGTCGATTAGGTGGCATGGGAGAAAGTTACCTGAATTAAACGCCGGTTCAACGCAGCACAATGTTGACCCACAAATCCTTGACTTCTATCGCGGTTTCTTCGAGCAATGGCTAACCGGGTCAATGAAGTTCGGAAGGCTAGCACCATTTATAGCAGATGCAACCTCTAAGAATGCACAGCGCTTACCGCTTGAGCTTCGTCTTTGGCTATGGCGGCTCCGTGATCATGGTGCCGCGATTCCCTTCCTCTTTGACAGAACTGGTGGGCCAAAGGTGATTCGAGGCGCAAGAGCTCTTATGGCGAAGCCTGCGGCCTTCGAGCGGTACGCTGTTCCTACCGACGCAGTTTTGCCCTTGTTGTATGAGAGCGATGCTCCTTCTCCAGTACTCCCTTTCATCGTGCTAGATCTGCCTAGTTCGGCTAAAAATCGTCCCCGGGCGATCGCCATTGTGAAGCTACTAGATGCACCGTATGAGACGCTCGGAATTGTGACCGAGCGGGTGGACGGGCGGTGGTTCATCATCTCCGTCGTATCTACGTTTGATTACTAGATAGAACAACTGACGTTACGCGAGTTTCCCGTTCTCGTTTGTTCGTCCTTCGAGGCTGTTGACACGTACCGGACAAAGGCGAAGACGTTGCTTGCGAAGCGGAGCGGCAGTTGATGAATGAGTTCTGGAGTCTGTATGAAAAGTAGTGGTTCAAAGCGCGCTCTGGGCGCCGCCTCAATCGGAAATTTTGGCGAAATTTATGATTTCGCTGTATTTGGGTTTTCGATACCGTTCATTGCAGCACATTTTTTCCCGACGAGTGACACTGCTGCCGCGCTCCTCAATACATTCGCGGTGTACGCGGTCGCATTTGTTGCTCGACCGGTTGGCGGCCTGCTGTTTGGCTACTTGCTTGATCGAATGGGCCGGGTCAAGGTGCTTTCGATTACCATTTGGTTGATGGCGGCGGGCACGGCAATCATAGGTCTTCTGCCTACTTACGGGAGTGTCGGCCTTGGTGCTCCTCTTCTCCTTGTCATATGTAGATTCGCGCAAGGGCTCGCAATGGGAGGGGAACTCACGGGCAGCACTAGTTTTATCCTTGAATCGGCGCCACCGGCACGACGAGGGCGTTGGGTCGGATTTTCTTATTGCCTTGCCAATATTCCGAACGCTGTAGTCGCTTTGTTGCTATTGGGATTTCAAATGGTGATAGGGAAGGAGACGTACCTCGACTGGGCATGGCGAGTGCCTTTCCTGATTGGCGGGCTCATTGGCATTGTTGGCTACTGGCTCCGTCGAAATCTTGAGGATCCGGACGAGTACAAGGACGCCTCGCGCGGAAATCGCACCAAAAGTCCGTTCGGGGCTCTTACCCGTTCTGGCCTTAGATCAATGATGTACGTGGCGATGATAATGCCGATCCAGTCTGTCGCTGCCTATCTTTTGCTCGGTTTCATGTACACGTTTCTCGTTAAGCAAATAGGAATGGATTCGACGACCGCGTTACTGTCGAACGCGGTCGGTATCGCCGCATACGCCTTTTTTTATCTGGTGGGGGGACGCTCAGCGATCGGTTTGGCCGCAAGCCCATGCTCATGGCGGGTGCGTGCTGGCTCTTCGTGGTCGCGTACTTTTCGGTCCGGTTGGCCGCGAATGGATCGCTGATTGGAGCGATCACTGGACAAGTGTTGCTTGGAGTAGGTATCGGTCTGTACGGAGCAGCGTGTTCGGTGGCCGCGGCGGAGCTATTTCCGACGTCATTCCGCGCAACGGGGCATGCGATTGCATATCAGGTGACAGTTGCGGTAATGGGCGGAACAACCCCTTTGGTAAGTGCTGTTTTGATCAAGTTCTTGCATTCGCCGCTCGCGCCGGGTTGGTATGTGACTATCGTCGCGGCGATCACACTTGTCCTTGTTCAATTCGTGCCGGAGACAAAAGATGTTGATCTCCGAACGTCCATCGACGGCCAGATGACCGATTCGGATGCTCGAGAATTATCGAGCAATGCTGCCGGCAGACCGCCAGGTTAGGTCCGTCGACGAAAGTTTATTCGGAGCCTTGGATAAGCCGAGACCCGGAGCGTGAAGGTCCATAGGATCAGGCAAGAAATCCAGCGAAACGCACCTGTTCGAACGTGTGGCTTGTCGACAGAATGCTCTTCACCATGTCGACCTGTATAACCGCGTCAATTTGATTCCGTTCGCAAAGTTGACTGAGTTCTTCAAGACCAATTTGAAGTAATTGCATGTCGGCCCACGGCTCCAATAGGCGAGGGCCATTTCCGGGAGCTTTTGATGAAAACCTATGCATACGCCGCGCTCGCAGCCGACAAACCCCTTGCGCCGTTTTCCTTCGACCGACGCGCGTTGCGCGTCAATGATGTGGCGATTGAGATTCTCTACTGCGGTGTCTGCCATTCCGACTTGCATACCGCCCGTAACGACTGGGCTTGGACGAACTATCCGATCGTGGTCGGACATGAAATCGTCGGACGAGTGATCGAGGTTGGCCCGCACGTGACGCGACACAAGGTCGGCGACCATGTTGCTGTGGGAACTATGGTCGATAGTTGCCAAAACTGCGACCAGTGCCATAAGGGCGAAGAACAACTTTGTCGCGAGGGCAACACGCAGACCTTCTGTGGACTGGATCGAATTACGGGCGAGCCGACGATGGGCGGCTATGCCAAGCACATCGTGGTGCGCGAAGAATTCGTGCTACGGGTGCCGAAGGGTTTGGATCTCGCGAAAGCCGGCCCGCTGCTTTGCGCGGGCGCGACGACGTACTCGCCCCTGCGCAACTGGAACGTCGGACCCGGCAGCCGGGTAGGCGTCATCGGCATGGGTGGCCTCGGCCATATGGCGATCAAGCTAGCTGACGCGCTGGGCGCAAGTGTCACGGTTTTGAGTCGTTCACCTAACAAGGAGGCGGATGCCAAGGAACTCGGTGCGGACGCCTTCCTCCTGTCAAGCGACGAAGAGGCGATGGTCCAGGCAGCCTCTGCCTTCGATCTCATCATCGACACGGTGCCAACCAAACACGATCTTACACCCTACCTTCCGCTGCTCGACGTGGACGGGATCCTATGCGTGGTCGGGCAGGTCGGTCCTTTGGACGAGTTGAATAGCCTGCCACTGCTGCTCGGCCGCCGCCGCGTTGCCGGTTCGGCTATCGCCGGTATTGCACAAACGCAGGAGATGCTCGATTTCTGCGCTAGGAAGAATGTGCTGCCGGAAGTAGAGATGATCCGTATTGAACAGATTAACGAGGCTTACGAGCGACTGCTACGGTCGGACGTGCGTTATCGCTTCGTGATCGACATGGCATCGCTGACCCAGCCGCACGTTGACTCGGCGTGAACATGGTGGTCGCGGACTTGGTTGCTGTCTTTGCCCGATAGCCGGTGCTGGGTCGTTCACTGGCGTTGCAAAGTCGAAGCTTAATAACAATGGTGTACTAATGAAAATTGCGATTCTAGGCTCTGGCCGGATGGGAGGAGCGATCGGGACAATTCTCGCCAGACTCAGGCACGATGTTATTTTTACCTATGCTCGAAGTGAGGAGAAACTGCAACTACTTGCCGCCGCGGCAGGCTCCACGGCTCGCTCCGGAGCGCCGCGCCAAGCCGTCGAACAGTGCGACCTAATTGTCCTGGCGGTCCATTGGCTGCGACTCAATGACGTTTTGGCGCACGCGGGCGATCTGACCGGGAAGATTGTTTTGAGCTGTACCAACCCTCTAGACGCGAGCAATAGCGAACTCGTAGTGGCACATACCGACTCTGGGGCGGAGACTATCGCTCGTAGGAGCCCAGGTGCTCATGTTGTGGCGGCGTTTCAGGCGACTCCGAGCGAAGTGCTTCAGAGCGTATTCGAGGCGCGCGGCAAGTCACCTCGGCCCAGCATGCTTTTCTGCGGCGACCACAAAGAGAGCAAGAATCGAGTGCACGCGCTGCTCGAACAGGTCGGTTTCGATCCGGTCGACGCAGGGCCGCTCAGGCTCGCCCGCTACATCGAGCCATTCGCTATGCTTGCCACGGTACTCGCCTACGGGACCGATAAGGGGGCGGAATGGGTTTACCGGTTTGACCGTCTTCAGTGACGGTATCCCGTCACCGAAGAATGCGATATGCATCCGCCGGATCTGCGCTGCTTCTTGGCTGCCGCAGGGACTGCACTCCTCTCTGCGGCTGAATGCAACCTACCAAGCAGTCGACGCAAACGCATCATGCCGGTGGATTTTCACCGAACGCTCAACTGGCGCGGAGACTATTCAGTCGTTTAGGGCTATGGGTGGCGGTAGTGATGGCCTGCGTGCGCGCAATGTCGCAGGGAATTCCGACGGCGGAGATGAACTTGTGCGTCGGAGCCAAACCTCGAAGCGGCCACTGTGGCAGCACTCCGGCGGCGACCCGTCAATTACTGCTCCAATGGCCTCGACCGCTCGATGGAGAAGTGGACAAATAATGGCCGGCATATAACTTCGATTCACATTCGAGGGGAACGCATGACGTTCCGGTAAATTTCAAGCTAGATGTCGCCTCAACGATTAAATTTAGGCGGCTTTTTGCTCCTGTCGGTGGTCGCGTTTG
>NZ_JBFUPM010000038.1:0-28583 GCF_041355255.1 Paraburkholderia sp. RCC_158
ACGCCAACGTCGCTATCGGCGAACACGAGCAGGTCGTGCCGCGCGTGCGGCATCATATTGATGATGTTGCTGATCTTCCGATTGGGGCCATAGAGACGCGCGTCCACGATCACGGCGATGTCCGCGTGCGGATGCAAGCGCTTAAGGCTTTCGACAGCCTGCAATGCGGGGTCCGCCGGGTCATGCACGCCGAACAGAAACTGCACCGGGCCCGGATAGTTCTGCTCGCAGAAACTCGACAGATTGCTGAGCAGCGCCCACTCGCTGCCGTGCAGCGGCTTCACAACTGTCACCGGCAGAAAGCTGGCTGGCTCCGTTACAGGCCGCGCGAAAAACCGCCCGATCAGCACGCTCGCAATCGTCGTGTAACCGATGCTGAACAGTGCGCATGCAGCGCACAGATAAGCGCACGCATGAACGAAAACCGTGGCGGCCCAATGCGCGCCGTTCACGCCTCGTGTGCGCGCAGAAAGCGAAAGAACTCGACGCCTTCGCGCAAGCGCCGTTTCATCATGTCCCAACTGGTCAGCATCTCGCGCACGATTTCCCAGATTTTCGACGGACGAAAATAGAAGCGCTTGTAGAAGTTTTCCAGCTGGTGATAAATCTCCTCGCGCGACAGATGCGGATAGCCGATGGCCGCGAGTTGCACGCCTTCCTTGCTGACGAGGTTGATCACCTTGTTCTCTTCGAGCCAGCCGTTTTCGACCGCCTGGTCGTAGAGCCGCGTGCCCGGATACGGCGCCGCAAGCGACACCTGAATGGTGTGCGGATTGATCTCTTTCGCGTAGTCGATCGTCTTCTGAATCGTCTGCTGCGTTTCGCCCGGCAAGCCGAGAATGAAGGTGCCGTGAATCTTGATGCCGAGCTTGCGGCAGTCGTCGCTGAAGCGCCGCGCGATGTCGGTGCGCAAACCCTTCCTGATGTTCAGGAGGATCTGATCATCGCCGGACTCGTAGCCGACCAGCAGCAAACGCAGGCCGTTTTCCTTCATGATCTTCAGCGTGGAATACGGCACGTTCGCTTTCGCGTTGCACGACCACGTCACGCCGAGCTTGCCGAGACCGCGGGCGATTTCCTCGACGCGCGGCTTGAAGTCGGTGAAGGTGTCGTCGTCGAACATGATCTCCTTCACTTCGGGCATGTTGTCGCGAATCCACTTCACTTCAGCGAGCACGTTCTCGACCGAACGCGTGCGATAGCGGTGTCCGCCCACGGTCTGCGGCCACAGACAGAACGTGCATTTCGAGCGGCAGCCGCGCCCTGTGTAAATCGACACGTAAGGATGCTTCAGATAGCCGATGAAGTAATTGTCGATCTTCAGATCGCGCTTGTAGACCGGCGCGACGAACGGCAACTCGTCCATGTTCTCGAGGATTGGGCGCGCTGCGTTGTGCTCGATCGAGCCGTCGGCGGCACGATAGCTGAGGCCCAGAATCTGCGCGAACGGTTTGCCCGCGGCCACTTCCTGGCAGGTGAAGTCGAATTCCTCGCGGCAGACGAAGTCGATCGCCTCGCTCGCTGTTAGAGAATTGTGCGGGTCCACGGCGACCTTCGCGCCGACCATGCCGATCACAAGCGACGGCTTGCGCTTCTTCAGGTCTTCGGCGAAGAGCGCGTCAGTGGGAAACGACGGCGTGCTGGTATGAATGACGACCAGATCGTAGTGCTGCGCGATGTCGAGCGTTGCCTCGACGGACAGGCCGTCGGCGGGTGCATCGAGCACGCGGCTGTCGGGCACGAGCGCGGCGGGTTGCGCAAGCCACGTCGGATACCAGAACGAGCGGACTTCGCGCTTCGCCTGATAACGCGAGCCCGCGCCGCCGTCGAAGCCGTCATACGACGGCGCCTGCAAGAACAGAGTTTTCATGGACGCTCCAGCAAGCCTGAAAGGACGCTTTCGGTTTTCTGTCGCGAGCCTGTCGGAACTGGAACTCGGGATGGCGAGCGCGACGGCAGACTCGCGCAGATGGGCAGGGTCAGCGCGTTGAAATTCCGCTTTGCACGCGGAAGCATTGCCCGGTCTACTACTTTCTGCTACTAGATACCCGGTACCATCTGATACGGCTCGGTGTGATCTTCCACACGCTTGACGCCGGGTATGCTCTGCGCCGCCACGCGCACGGCATCCACTGCGTCGGCCGACTGGAAAACGCCCCATAGATGCACGACGCCGTCTGTCACCACGATATTGCGGCCGGCAAAGCCCCATCTACGTCCCGACAGCTCGCCCATGAGGACGGCGCGGATTTCCGCGTCCGAGAGCGTCGCGTCCGACACCGGTTCATCGGGCACGCTCGCGAGCGCCTGTACAAGATTGGCACGACTAACGATGCCGACCACACGTCCCCGTTCTGTCACCGGCACGCGTTTGATGTGCCGTGCTTCGAGAATGCCCGCAACTTCGCCAAGCGGCGTGTCAGGCTGCACGGTCACCACATCGGTCGTCATCACATCGCTCACCGTGGCCGCATGCGTCTTGACGTATTCGCGCGCCGAGTGACTCGCGGACCAGAAATCGAGCCACGACGCCCCCTGGTCTCTGCGTATAGGAGGCGGCCCGGTCAGACCCCCGGTCGGTTCCCATCTCGCTGCGGCGAAGCAGGTCGCCTTCGCTGATCATGCCGACGATGCGGTTTTGTCGCGCTAACGGGGAGGACTAAAATCGGCGTCGATATTTGCCCGAAGTGAAGCGTAAGACGAAGTAGGCGACTGCGAGACAAACCCTGCCTGCCGGCGTAGCGAAGGTAATCAAGCCCCTGCACTATCCTCTGGACGTGATATTTCTGTGCGTGCGGTGGTATGTGGCCTACTCGCTGAGCTTGCGAAGTCTCGAGGAAATGATAGCCGAACGGGGTTTCGAGGTCGACCATTCGAGCGTGCATCGCTGAGTGATCAAACTCGTACCGTTGTTCGAGAAAGCCTTTCGCAAGCACAAACGTGCGGTCGGCAAGCTGGAGGATGGATCAAACCTACGTCAGGGTGGTCGGCCAGTGGAAGTACTTGTATCGCGCGGTGGACAAGGCCGGCAATACCGTCGATTTGCTCTTGCGGGCGCATCGCGACAAGGCGGCGGCGATGCCTGACCCTTGATCCCGGCTGTTTTTGTCGCTTGCGGACGTCGGGCCGCATAGCACACCTGACAAGAGGCGCAAAAAGTTGTTTTGACGCCTGCCATCGCCCGCGGGAATGCCGGAACGCCACGGCGCGTGCTGGCAGGCATCGAAAAAGAGCTTGCGAACAGAGACTTCCGGCAGCGCGCGCATCTTGGCGTTGGCGGCGGCCGCCTCCTGTCGTGACATAGAGATGATGGCTCCAGCTCTAACCCCTCACGCGCCGTCATCATCGCCCTCGTCACCACGTTCTAACGGTGGCGCGATCAACGGCTCAGACGTATCGATGCCCAACATTTCCATTGCCTCCCTGACGCGTTCGATCTGGGAGCGGAAGTTCAGCGTCCACTCATTGCCCTCGGCACGGACCAGCATGCCGTCATGGACGACCAGAGTGTGAAGTGCCACATTGAGCGCTCCGATAACTTTTGTGTCGCGCTTGGCATGCCAGATATATGAGTCCATTGGTTACCCCAGATCAAGGCGTCAGCATCACTGCCTGCATGCGCGCCAGAACGTGAAATTCATTCTGTCACCGCTTGACAGCTGCAACCACCGATTTTGAACCTGGGAATGGGTTAGCCCACATTCCGGAGTCATGCGACGGATCGCGCGAGCGGTCGCGTGTGAAGATTGCCGTAGCGCAAAGCCAGGTCCAAGTCCGCTTTACAGGACTTTCTTCAGCACTTTGCATCAGTGCAGGGTCTATAACAGTTATCGGCAGCATAAAACACGGAAGGCGGAGAACTTTGACTGCGGGAGATTCAGGACGCGACCGGCCCGGCTAATGTCTGTCTTTGAGTTCCCATCAGGCTGAACACTGGAGGCAATCATGGAATGCGGATACCGTGGGTGAATCATCGATGCAACGCCCAGTTTCTCCCTCGGAAAATTCTTTGCCCATGCGCGGCTGGTCCGGGCATCGACTGGCGACGAGGCGGACGGCGAGATGCATATCGAGCGTGATCTTGCCTGCTTTGACACGGAGGAAGAGGCGGTCGAAGTTGCCCAGCAGTTGGCGTTCGTCTGGATCGGCGAGCGCGAGCGCGGCGTCGCCGGCGAGTTGGAAAAGCGAGGTCCAGCGGCGTGACATTTACTCGTGATACCTCGCGATCCTGCGCCGACGGGTCGCCTTGGCGTTATACAGTGGCTCATCGGCCGCCTTGATGACGGTTGTTACGTCGGCTTCCTGGTCCGGGGTCAAGATTGCAGAGCCGATGCTTGCGGTCACGCGTCCGTATTCACTGGCTGCATGCTCGATGGCGAGTTCGCTGATCGCCGCCCATATCTTCTCGGCATTCACGGATGCCCCGTGCCGGGAGGTTTCGGGCAGGACAACAATGAACTCTTCGCCGCTATAGTGAGCCGCCGTGTCGGCCGGCCGCCAGATGTTATCGCCGATACAGCGTGCGACGGCGGCCAGTGCATCGTCGCCCGCCTGGTGGCCGTATGTGTCTTTGTATGCCTCGAAACGGTCGACATCTGTTGCTGCGGATGCCAGAATGAACCAGTTGCCGACGCGCCCATGATCCGGATAGGTCCGGTCGCAAATTCCGACCATTACGTATCAAAACGTTTTTGACATGGGTTTCGACCCGCCAGTACCTTCCGAATTCGGCGCATTCATCCCTGCACCGCCCTTGCGGCGGGGTTCGCGCCACCAACGCCAGCCCCCGCCTGTTCCTACACTGGTGCCACCGCCACCATTGCCGCCATCACCGGCGCCCCGCGAACGCGGTGCCGACGAAAGCCAGCATCAATGCGGAGCAAAGTACTGCAGTTTTTATCGTCTTCATGATTGCATCCTCGATAAGCCGAACGCCGGCTCAGCCTGCGCGGAAGCCAGCGTTCATGACGCCCTGTTTCGATACGCTCGACGTCAAGCCGTCTACTCTGCGCGTCGATGACCAGTACGGCTCGCGGTTGAAATACTGATGAACCATGGTGCCCCAACGTGTTCTCCCGCCATCGGCGGCCAGTGGTCTTCGTCAATGCCGGGGCCGTCCTTGATGCGCTGAGCGTCAATGCTAACCGGAAGGCACTTCGCGTGTGTACCCGGCGTGAGTGCATTCCACGGTATTGCGTGCAGGTCCGTGCCCATGCCGAGGAAGCCGCCTTCTGACAGCACTGCATGCACTGCATGCCGCTGCGTACGTCAAGCATGACGTCGGAGACTTTCACACGTCCCAGCCGTCCGACGAGACCGTCTGCGTACCTTCGAGCGCCGCGGCGGCTATCACCTTCGGTCCCGGGCCTTCTCCGGTTCCGCCGTCTACAATGTCCGCGCCGCCGGTTCCCCATGCGGTGCCTTGCGGGTCCAACGTGCCCATCATGTCGTCGATGTGTAATCGTGCAGAGAGCATCTTGCGGCGAATATCTCTGGTGCCCGGGCACCCTTGGATGGGATTCACACAGCGAGCGAGTAACGACCGCGCGTAGGTACGCAGCTTGCGAAATATGTGTGCTGCTTTACGACCATTTCGCACCATGTGCACTGTGCTGCTCGTTGACGATGACTATCAAAACCGATGGGCGCTGCAACTGGCGTTGGAAAGTCGTGGACATCACATGGTGCTGGCGGAGAACGGACGCGACGCGCTGACGAAAGCCGTTGCACATTTTCCGCAACTTGTGGTCACGGATTTGCACATGCCGGAGATGGACGGCACGGAGCTTTGCGGACGTCTGAAATGCATGCCCTTGTTTGCCGACATACCGGTAGTCCTGCTGTCGGCTATGCCCGAGCCTGTCGATGAGATTCGCTACTGGACTGCTTTTCTGCGAAAGCCTGCCTCAATGGAGGTGTTGCTCGACACCGTCGATACATTCATCGCTGCACGCCTGACATACGCGCGGGCGCCACGCGTCTCGGAACACCACGCCGGCGGGCGCCGGCAAGCCATCGATTCGCGTTGCTGGCCTTGAACCAGGTCTGCGGAATGCGAACGCAGCGGTGTTCTTCACGCAGCCAGCCGGTGTTCATAGTACGACCGGTCCCGGTCATCAAGAATCGCATACAGCGACGCCAAATCAGACGCGTCCGGGCTGAGCCAGGCATTGATGTTTTCGGGCTTGATTGGGACGATGCACCGGTCCTGTCTGGCAGCGGCGACCTCCGGTGGCGGCTCGTCGGTGATGGCCGCAAACGAAAGCAAATCGGGCTCGCCGGAAGCGCTCCACCGGGACCAGAGACACGCCACGTGATAAGCTAACCAATCTCCCTGGCGACCGATTGCAAGTGCGTGAACGCACCGAACCGCGCATTGTGCAACGCGCTGATATCGCAATGGGGCTCATAGATGTTGCTAACCTGAGACATGACGCCCATTGCCGTTTGCACGTCGCCGAATTGCCCGCCCGCTACGGTGCCCAGAATCGCTGCGCCGAGAAGAACCGGCTCTTCCGCCCGCGTGGCCAGCACCGGCTTGCCGATCGCATCGGCGAGCAGCTGACGGACGAGATCGTGTCGCCCCGCTCCTCCGCTGATCATCACGCGCTCGATCGGTGCGCCTGCCGACGCCTGCGTCTCGATGATCTGGCGCAAGCCATATCCGATACTGCAGATACCCGCGATATACAGCGACACCAGACTGTCGAGGTCGGTCTCCATGCCGAGACCCGCAATCACCGCTCTCGCATGCGGATCGGCGAACGGCGCGCGGTTGCCCAGGAATTCGGGAACCACATGCACGCCTTGCGCCAGCTTCACGACGTCCGGCAATCTGGGGGACGCCTGCGTCGCGAGATTGGCCAGCATCGCCGGCAGTGACTGTCCCACTTCTTCGGCACGGCTTCGCGCCTCGGCGGTTGCGGGGTGCAGCGTGAGCAGCCTTTCGATGGCCGCCCCCGCAACGGACTGGCCGCCCTCGTTGAGCCAGGCGTTCGGGACCATCGCAGAGAAATACGGTCCCCAGACGCCAGGCACGAACACCGGCTTACGGGTTGTCGTCATTGTGCAGGACGACGTTCCGAACACATAAGCAAGACAGGCTTCCGGCTCGCCTTCGGCGCCCACCGTGCCGATACCACCTGCGTGAGCGTCGATCACGCCCGCAGCAACGGGCGTCCCCGCGCGCAAGCCGAGCTCCGCGGCCGCGTCTTCGGTAAGGCCGGTTCCCAACGGCGTGCCGGGCTCCACTACATTCCGGCCGATGCGAGCGAAGTCCTCGTCCGCCAGTACACCCAGTCCGACGCTGTGAAAGTAGCTACTGTCCCAACGACGCTCATGGGCAAGATACGTCCACTTGCACGTGACCGTGCAGGTGGATCGCGACAAGTCACCCGTCGAACGCCACGTCAGAAAGTCGGTCAGATCGAACTGCCACGCATCATCGAATACGGCTGGACGATTCTCAAGAAGCCACAGCAGCTTCGGTGTTTCCATCTCCGGCGATATCTTGCCGCCCACATATTTCAGAACGCCGTGCCCCGCGGCGTTGATGCGTTCCGCCTGCTCCACCGCGCGATGATCCATCCAGACGATGATGTCGCGCTCCGCCACCTCCGACGGTCCGACCGGGAGCGGCGTGCCACCTGCGCCCAATACGACCAGCGAGCACGTGGCATCGAATCCCATCCCGACGATCTGTTCGGGTGATACATCCGCCTGCGTGATCGCCTCCTTGACGGCATGACAGACGGCGGCCCAGATTTCAGTGCTCGATTGTTCGACCATGGAACCGCTCGCGCGGTACAGCGTGATGTCCTGTTTTGCTGTCGCCAACATGCGGCCATCGAGGTCGAAGATGCCAGCGCGGGCGCTGCCGGTGCCGACATCTACTCCGACGACAAACCGCGCGTTCGTTACGTCGAAGGTCGTGTGATCAGAAGTCATGGCTCACTGCCTGAGGAAGCGTTGGGGTCGAAGTCGAGGCGCACTGGCGCCCCTGGCATGGCCGACCGGCCTCAGAGATCGACCGCGTTCGGAAGGATCACGAGGTCGCGAATGGTCACGTTGCGCGGCCGTGTCAGCATGAAGAGCACGGCATCGGCGACTTCTTTCGGCTGCATCAGGCTTCCGGATGCGAGTGCCTCATCCATCTTCGCCTTCGGCCAGTCGTCCAGTAACGCCGTCACCACCGGGCCCGGCAAAACCGATCCTACGCGCACACCATGCTTCGAGAGCTGACGCCGCGTCGTGTGCACGAAAGCCTGCACCGCAAACTTCGAAGCGGTGTAGATGGGTTCCCAGACCACCGGCACCATGCCCGCGATGGAGCTGGTAAAGATGATGTCGCCGGACTGCTGCTTGACCATGTGGGGAAGGACGGCATGCACCGAACGGAACGCGGCATTGATGTTCAGGTTCAACATGCGGTCCCATGCGTCCGGATCGCCTTCGACAACCTCGCGCCCACGTACGCGCCGGCGTTGGCGTGGAAGATGTCGAGGCCACCGGCTGCATCAAGGATGCGAGGCAGCGGGCCCGACATGCCTGCCTTCTAGAGTCCGGGATTCGGTTCAGGAGTCCAAGGTGTTGGCTGCCGAGCCAGTAGTTGCCTTCTATGAAACCACCGATGGCTGGATAATCGGGGCATGGGCAACGTAATTGCGCTTTGCACAAGGCCAAATCAGGATCAACGGGATACTGGTACCGCGATACGGCGCCCTCGTGGAAGTAGGCCTCGCCGCGAGCGAACGTTTTCGTGTCCACGAGCGACTGGATTTCTCCAAGGGTGATGACGTCGCGAAGTACTGACAGCCTTCCGTAGCTTGGCCGAAAAATCGGCCGCAAAGGCTGTTCGGCCATAACGGCTCGCCAAAGGCCTAGTCGATTTGGCTGGCTAGGCCCGAGGACTCGCTTCCGGATTAGACTGTCTCGCCCGACAGCTCCAGGACGAACCTTATGCGCTTGCTTAATATCCTTCTTTTGACCACTGCATCAGTGGCACTGCTCATGTTTGTGCTTTGGCGGGTCGGAGAAATAAAGGGCTGGTTTTAGACAGGCGTGCTTGACCATTGGCGAGCCGCAGCTGATTTACACAGCGTTCTTTGCCATTCCGCTGCCAAAGTGTGAATCGACAGCTATGTCACCGCCGACGCGATGGCGTCGGGGCAACGTTCGTTCCGAGCGAAGCGTTCTGCTTGAGGTTTCCGGCGAACTAGCTGCCCGTCAGGTGATCCTGCTAGAACTAAGACTGCGTCATTGAAAAGAACCCGCTTTCACATTTCGTAGGGCTGACGGCTGTATGCTCGGATTCCTGGATATTGCGGGACGATGGGAGTGATGGGCGGGGCCGTAGCCGCCAGTTCTATCGAGTTCGGGTTTGCAACACGTCGAAAAAACATGCATATTCCGGCGTTGGCACCGGTCACCTTCAGGCTTGTGGCTGGCAGCGCCGCGTTCGGGATCGGCTGGGGGCTCGCAGGACTTTGCCCCGGTCCCGCGCTCGTTGCACTAGGTGCGGGCCTCCTCAAGGCTTGGGGTTTTGTAGCCGCGATGCTTGCGGGCATGATGGCGTTTGAGTTCATCGAGCGTGCAAAGCAGGGAAGCCAGCAGGCCTGAGTCCTTGGGCGCCTATGAAAGCAGGCGGAAACCGCTCATGATGAACGTTGTTGTCGCGATAAACGAACGGGGCGAGCCGGGCGATATGCCACAAACAGCCATGGCCGCTTGTGCAACCGCTCTGCGTAGCGCGTGCCGATATCAACCAGAAATCCCGCGACCAGTATCTCACTCCACCCAGTCTGGATACGAGGCGCTATCGGGTCGCCCAGCCAGTCTAGCAACAGCGGTGCTCGTATGAGTCCCACAAGAAAAGCAATGCGCCATCCGACATCTTTCTGCGGTGTAGCCAGCAGCCCGCCAAGCGCTCCGACGGCAAATCTTAAGAAATACTTAAGGTCATAGAAAAATTCATCAAATATACTTCTCAAGCCTCGAATGCCGGTGCCGATAGACAGAACGCAGTCCAATGTTTTTCCATCAGGAGATTGAGATGTCCATTCAGGCAGTTGGTCAAAGCGCTGCGCCGGCATCGGCTTCGGCCGTCACATCGAGCTCTGGCTCCGCGTCGACGCCGCCGGCATCGCCCAGCAGCGCAACCGCTTCGGCGACGACAGGGTCGAACGCCAGCACGTCTTCGTCCTATACGGTGAATATCAGTAGCGCGGCGCGTGCATTGATGGCGGAAGCGAGCGAAACCTCAGTGCAAACCGCGCAGGAAGCTGGAAAGGGCGATCAGCAGGCGCAACGCCTGCTCGCCAGGGAGGCAGCTGCCAAGGCGGCTTAAGCACGCCCCCGAAGGTCCGACTGGGAGGCGCAAGCCGCCGCGCGGCAGCGGCGGCGGTCGTTGCAGGACCAGAAGCGCGCGCACGACGCATGGTCCCAACTGATCTCGCGTTGTGCGCTTGCCGGTGGTGCTGCCGGCGGCCTGCTGATTTGGCTGAGCGGCGCGACGGACATCCGAGGACGGACGGGCGGAATACCTGGAAGAGCTGAAACGCGGGACGATGACAGGTTCCAGACTCATTTGTCGTCGCAGAGCCGTAGGTCTGCTTCGCGTCGGTTCACGCGGGAACAGCTTGTGCGCCGTATTTCGCGTCGCATTGGCCTCCTCACGCTAACCCGCGTCGAGACTTCGTTGGGCGCCCGACGCAGCCCGATCAGAAGCGCCCTTCGCGCTCCGGTTGCTCTTCGACATGCCGGACGGCGATTTCATCTCGTTTGCCCCCCTCGAGGTGGAGGTCGAGCCGGTCGTCCCGCCGGTGTTGTGCGTACTCATGCCCGTACCGCCCTGGGCCGCCCCGCCGCTACCGCCTGCGCCAGCCCCGCCGCCGCCCGTTGCACCGCCGCCGCCCTGGGCGAACGCTGTTGCCGCGAACGCCAGTAGGATTACCGAACACATTGCCGCTTTCCTTCCTCCTTTCATGATTGCCTCCCTGAGTGGCCTGGAAGCCGGGCCAGAACTGGCGCCGAGTTCGCCGCGCATGAACAGTCCGTTGGTGACGTGTTCGCAGAACCGTTCAGGCGCAACCGGGCCCGCAATGGTTGTGCCTGTCAGTTCAAATCTCGAGAGCCGGACAACCGCACCATGCGTAAATCAGCGGGCATGCAGCCGCCATCACGGACGGCGCCAATTCATTCCGAGTGAAACCGGTGATTACACTACTACTTCATTGAGCCGCGTCCTAACCGCGGAATAGGCCTTGCAACACCGGTATAGTATGGTGTCCCGACGTCCCGTGCCCGGCAGCATCGTTCGGGGATGCTCGCTGCACGCCCGAGTGCGTGCGGTGCGGATATGTCGAAGTGCCTAGAGAAAAGCAGACTGCAGAAACTGTCGTTGAACGTAGTGGAATCGACAGCGCCATTCGCCTGAAGGACGCTGTCGGGCCCGGGCCAGCATCTGCGCACCGATTCAAGCGGCGTCAAGCAATAGCAATCCAAGGACGCCAGGATGCCGGTGCCTGCGTCAACTGAGCGCGCATCCATCGATTTTTCCGAATGTCGAAAGAGAGTTTTAACGATTTGGATCACTAAAGACATTCCATACATCGGTCTCGCTAAGTGTTTTCTAAGTTTCGAGGGTTATGGTGTAGGTGGTTCGATGGTTTTGTGCACGGAAACAGTGGGTCCTCAGGAATGGCCCCGCTGCGCGGATGTGAAGCCAGGGAGGGGTTGTGAGACGGCATCTGACCTGTCAGCGCTTACTGCGGAGCTCGGCCGTTGTGCTGGCGTTCACCGCGTTGCCCCGCACGCTGCAAGCGGCCGGAAGCGTCCTGGCGACAACCGGGCAGGCTGTCACACCCGAAAAGAATCCGCCGGGCGACATTCCAGACACGCAAGTCTTCGTAACCTATCAGTCTCCGGCAGGCTTTTCCATCAAAGTGCCCGAAGGTTGGGCGCGCACAGAACGCCGCGACGGGACGCGCTTTGCCGATAAGTACAACGTCGTCGAGATCAGTGTTGCACCTGCTGCGAGCGCGCCGACGGTATCGTCCGTTACTGCGCGGGAAGCCATCGAACTCGCCAGGACCGGTCATGCAATCAGGATCGGTGCCATCAAAAACGTATCGCTGCGCAGCGGGGCAGCCGTGCTGATTACCTACGCGTCGAATTCCGAACCGAACCCGGTCACGAGCAAGCAGCTTCGTCTTGAGCATCACCGGTATTTAATCTATCGCGGCGGCACACTGGCTACGCTCGACCTCTCCGCGCCGCTTGGAGCCGACAATGCCGATCAATGGAACCTCATGGCCAACTCGTTCCAGTGGCGCTGATCTGCCTCGGCTCGAAGCGTTCGAACTCTACCGGTTTTATCACAGCGCAGATGAAGAGACCGCTGCGCTAAGGGGCGTCTCACTGCAACTGTGCGCAGGCGAATTCGTGGCGTTGGTGGGACCCTCCGGCAGCGGCAAGTCGACACTCCTCGCGTGTCTTGCGGGGCTGGAGGAACCGGACGGCGGCCATGTCGACGTGATGGGTCAACGCCTGTCGCGCCGGCCCGAAGCCGTGCGTGCGGCCTTGCGGGCCCGCCACATCGGCATGCTGATGCAGTCGGCCAACCTGTTCGAGCATCTGACCGTCGAGGGCAACATGACGCTGCAGATGTTGCTCGCTGGCACGAAAGATCGCGTGAAACTCGATGCGCTGCTCAATGTGACAGGTCTGGCTGAGCGACGCCGCGCGTATCCGTCGCAGTTGTCCGGCGGCGAAGCGGCGCGTGCCGGGCTCGCCGTGGCACTCTCGGCCGGGCATGAGGTGCTCCTTGCGGACGAGCCCACCGCCGAGGTCGATGCGGCAACCGAAACCGTGATCGTGAGTCATCTGGTCGAGCGATGTCACGGCAGCGGCGCCATGGCGCTGATCGCGACGCACAGCGATGCTCTGGCGGCGCGCGCCGACCGCGTGCTCGTCATCCGCGATGGGAGGCTTGTCGATGCCTGACGTGCTCATCGAAGCCCAATCACTCAACCGCACCTACCGGCACGGCGAGACGCGAGTCGTGGCGCTCGCCACGGCCAGTTTCGTCCTCAATGGAGGTGATCGCATCGCGCTGGTGGGCCGCTCGGGGAGCGGCAAGACCACCTTGCTGCACCTGATGGCAGCGCTCGATACGCCGACGAGCGGCACGATCGATTGGCCCGCGCTCGGTGCGCGCATGACGCTGCTGCCCGGAAAGATCTCGTTGGTGTTCCAGACGCCGAGCCTGCTTGAGCCGCTGACGGTGAGCGAAAACGTTGCGTTGCCGCTCCTCATGGCCGATGCGACCGATCCCGGCGCTCGCGCAAGCGATGTCGAGGGTGCGGTGTCCGCTGCCCTTGCCAGGTTCGGTCTGGAGGCGCTTGCGCAGAAATTGCCGGAGGAACTCTCGGGCGGCCAGATGCAGCGCGTGGCGATGGCGCGCGCGGCGGCCGGACGACCGCTCGTCATTCTCGCTGACGAACCCACGGGCCAGCTCGATCAGGCCACCGGGCAGGCCTTGCTGGACGCACTCATCGCACATCTCGCCAACACGCCGACGGCGCTCGTCATCGCCACTCATGATCCGGCTGTTTCAGCACGGATGAACACACTCTGGCGCATGGAGCGCGGCGTGCTCACCAAAGCCGGGCCGACAGCGAGGCAGCCATGATCGGCCTTTGGCTTATCGGACTTGCCAGGCATCGCGGGGGCCGGCTCGCGGGGGTGTCGGGTGGCGTCGCGGTGACGGTCGCGCTGGTCGCATCGCTTGGCGCTTTCATCGCGCAAAGCGCCGCTTCGATGACACAGCGCGCGAGCGCCAGCCTGCCCGTGGACTGGCAGGTGCAACTGGAGCCCGCGACGACGGGCGAGCTTTCGATCGCGCAGGCGGCAGCAGCCGTCGCGAAGGCCGCGCGGGTCACCAAACAGCAAGCTGTTGGTTATGCCGATGTCGATGGCTTTGAAGCAGCCACGGGAGAAAGCGTACAGACGACCGGACAGGGCAAGGTGCTCGGCCTCGAAAGCACCTACTTTCGGGATTTTCCGGGTCAGTTCCGGTTGCTGCTGGGCAGTCTGGATGGCGTTCTGATTGCGCAACAGACGGCCGCGAACCTGCATGTGACCATCGGCGATACCGTGAGCATTCATGCTCCAGACGTGGTGGCGCCCGACGTGCGGATCGCCGGCATCGTCGATCTGCCGAATGCGGATGCGATGTTTCAGGCGATCGGCGTCGCGCCTGTCGCAGCGCCGCAAGCGCCTCCGGACAATGTGCTTCTGCTTCCGATGAACGCGTGGCAACGCCTGTTCGGCGCAGAGGCGGCAGCCGGAGCGCGTCGGTCGCGCATCCAGCTTCACGTCGGACTCGCGCATGACGGTTTGCCGGGCGATCCCGAAGCCGCCTTTGCGCAAGTGCAGGGCGCCGCAAGAAATCTCGAGGTGCACATCGCGGGCACTGCGCTCGTTGCCGACAACCTTGCTGCGCGGCTCGACGGCGTGCGCAGCGACGCACTTTACGCAAAGGTCCTGTTTCTGTTCCTGGGCGCACCCGGCGCGCTTCTCGGCGCGTTCCTGACGATCGGAGTCGTTGCGGCAGGTTCCGGACGGCGACGCCGGGATGAGGCACTCCTGCGAATCCGTGGCGCATCGCGCGCCCAGATCATGAAGCTGGCGGCGCTCGAAGCGATGTGCGTTGGCGTCGGCGGTACGCTCGTTGGGTTGGTCCTTGCCGCGTTGATGTCGCGTCTGTTTCTCGGTCCTGGCTATTTTGGGGCTTCGTCGATGGGCTGGGTCGCCGGCGCGGCCATAACGGGCGTCGTGCTGGCGAATGCGGGGATTCTCGTCACTGCATGGATCAGTGCAAGCACGACGTCCGTCAGGAGCGCCCGCCGGATGACGGGTTCCGGGCGACCGCGCCTCTGGCAACGGGTCTACCTCGATCTCGTCCTGCTCGCACTGTCGGGCATCATCTTCTGGCGGACCTGGAGCACCGGGTATCAGGTGGTGCTGGCTCCCGAAGGCACGCCGTCATCGTCGATCGACTACGTCGCCTTTCTGGCGCCCGTCCTTGCCTGGGCAGGCTGCGGCCTGCTGACCATCAGGCTCGGTCTGGCGGGATTGCGGCGCGGGCGCGGCGCGCTCGCCATCTGGCTTCGTCCGCTTGCGCATTCGCTTGCCGACCTGGCCGCAGCGGCGATGAGCCGACAGCGCACTCGAATGACGCAGGGCATCGCGCTGATCGCATTGGCGTTCGCGTTCGCGACGTCCACCGCCGTGTTCAACGCAACCTACAACGCGCAGGCGCGGGTGGACGCGGAACTCACGAACGGCGCCGACGTGACGGCGACTGGGACTTCGCAGGCGCCCGCGTCAGCCAGATTCGCTGAACTCGCTGCGTTGCCCGGAGTCAGCGCTGCCCAGCAGATGCAGCACCGTTTCGCCTACGTGGGCACGGACCTGCAAGACCTGTATGGCATCGACGCCTGCCACATCGGACAGGCGGCGCGCATGGCAGACGCCTACTTTGAAGGCGGCAATGCGCAAAGATCGCTCGACATGCTCGCGCAATATCCGAATGGCGTCCTCGTGTCCGAAGAGACCGTGAAGGACTATCAACTGCACCCAGGTGACGAGATCAACCTTCGCCTTCAGAACGCAACCGACCATCAATATCATGTGGTGCCGTTTCGTTTTGTTGGCGTCGTGCGCGAATTCCCGACCGCGCCGCGCGACTCATTCCTCGTCGCGAACGCCGGCTACATCGCGCGGCAAACCGGCACGAGCGCAGCGGAAATCGTGTTGCTGAAGACAACGGCGCCGCCCGAGAAGGTGGCCGTGGCCGCGCGCGCCACGGTTGCGCCGTTGGGGGCAGTCAAGGTCACCGACATCGGGCAGGCGCAGCGCGTGATCAGTTCGAGCCTGACGGCCGTCGATTTGCGCGGGCTCACACAACTCGAACTCGGGGCCGCGGCGTTGATGGTCGTCGGCGCAACAGGACTCATCATTGCGCTGGGTCTCGCCGATCGGCGGCGCACATTTGCGATTCTGACCGCGCTCGGTGCCAGGCCGCGTCAGCTCGGTGCGTTTTTGTGGAGCGAGGCGCTCGTGCTACTGTTGGGTGGGGCAGCCATCGGAACGCTGACGGGTTTTGCGCTGGCGTGGATGCTGGTCAAACTGCTGACCGGTGTGTTCGATCCTCCGCCCGAGCGCCTCACTGTGCCTTGGCTCTTTCTGGCTTTCCTGGCCGGCGTGGCGGCGCTGTCGGTGGTGATTGCGGTGATCACGGCTTTTCGCGAGACGCGCGAGTCTGCTGTCCAGCGCATGCGTGAGCTGTGACACCCGTGAGCATGCATAGTCGGCGGTTCGCGCCCGCACGGCGCTGCCTGGATCCGCGTTACCGTGTAGCGTTTGACACGAGACAGGGGAAGCCCGTGCTCCCCGAAAACTTGTAGCCTCAGCCAGTATCGGGAGCGATCGCAGCGCTCAGCCGATCTGCAGAGTGCTGCCGAACACCCCGTCGACGTATTACCTGCCTGCTTCGCGCCGCGTTGATCCGCGTCGGTCGCCGCCGCAGTCACAGCGTGATGCGTTGCTCTGCCAGCATATCCGGCGCGTCTGCGAAGAGAATTTTCAGCTATATAGTGCGCGCAAGGTTTGGCGGCAGTTGTGGCGCGAAGGGTGCGAGCTCGCACGATATACGGTCGAGCGACTAATGAAGCGGCTCGGCCTGCAAGGCGTGCGGCAACACAGATGAATCCGGACCACCATCAGCGAGCGAGGGGCGTGTGCCCACTTGATCGCGTGAAGCGGCAATTCAAGGCATCGCGGCCCAATGCACCGTGGGTGTCCGATTTCACGTTTGTCGCCACCCGGCAAGGCTTCGCTATCTGGCCTTCATCATCGACGTCTTCGCACGACGGATTTTGGCGTGGCGTGTGTCGGTCTCGGCGCGCACAGACTTCGTTCTCGATGCATCTGAGTCCACAGACGCAAGGCTGGAGAGGCGCGGGGGCTAATGCCTGCCGATTGGACGCAGCCAGGCTGAGCATGCAGGAGATCGGCCCTGACCAATGCGAGGGAATGCGCACGAGAGAGCTCGCGGGCGCCTAGAGAGAATGAAAGGGACTTCCCCTCTCGCTGGTGCCGATGAACGTTTGCAACTTTATCCTGGCACATTGATGCCGACTCGCGGCTTCCGCCGCAGCCCCGGGACGGGGAAGTCCCTTTCATTCTCTAGCCTCTGCACCGTTTCGGCTCACGGCTGTCCCAATATGGCCAGCGCCAGTGCGCCAGAGCCCGACCCTTTAGCATGACAGCGTGAGTCTTTGCGGCAATGTATGGAACGATCGACTGACATTCGATTAAGACGGCTTCTCGTAAGTGCCACTAAGCGGCTCATAAAGGTCAACGAAAAGCATGTTCTGCATGCAATATATCGTGCCATCAGACGCTGTGATCACCCAATCGCCTGGTCGCACGGCGTACCAGCCGTCGGGCGTGGCGACGGACCAGACGCGATCTCGTTGGGTGACGGCTGGATGATCGCCCGGCGAGAACCACTGCGTGGCTTCGACGATGCAATTCCGTTTCTGGAATTTCAAATTAATGCTCCTCACACCGTCGTATGACGGCGTCCACTTTTCCCGGCGGGCTCAATTCGCCAAACGACGCAGGTGGAAGGCCCTTAGCGCCGAACGCGGAGGCGTGGGCCGACTTGCCGCGCGCCGTTAGGGCGCGACCCCGGGGTTCTTCATGCACGGGCCTTCAGTGTCCGAACCAGACGGTCGCCTCGAAGGAAATACCAGGAGGCTATGCCGACCAGTACCGGGTACATGGCACATAGGCGTGCGAACGCCCACCGATCTGTCGTATTCATGTATGGTCCAACTGGCTCGACGAGGCGTTGCCATGATGCTGATTTCTTGCACGGATTCTTCCACCTTCCTGACCAAACAGCAATGGACGTTTTCGGAGGGGCTATGAAATGAGGCGTACACGTGAGCGGTGTCCTGCTTCTCCGGATCCGGCCAACGGGTTGCCATAACGGCTTGCAAAAGGCGTGGCGAACTCTGCAGACGAGGCGCGGGGACTTGCGTTTTCAGGTCATTTCGAAAATGAAGAGGAATCCGAACATGCAGGTCTGGACCCGGCACCCGGGCTCTCTGCAACGCACCAGGTATGCCGTTGCCTGCCTGAACTGAGCGGGCCCACCAAACCGCTTTAATGTCTGAGTAGCGTCTCTACACGATAGCGACGAGTACAGGCCATATCCATACATGATGTCTCGCCGGCTCTTTGCCAGGCTTCGCGAACCTGGTGCGGGGAGTTCTTGCAGGCTATCCAGTAGTTACTGAGGAAAACGGGCTGCACGCATGTGACGCAGCGAGGGATCGCGAGGCCCCATGTGGCCGGTCAGCGCGTACTGCGCAACTCGGCCATTGTGCGAACGCTTGCCGCGTTGGCGCGCACGCTCCAGGCCGCCGAAAGGATCGTGGCGTGCGCCGACGTTGAGGTTCCTGCCGCGGCAACCTCGAGAACCACCGGCGCATACAAGGCAGCGCCAGTGGTATCGCAGCAATGATCGGATTACATCTGGAAAGCCAGCACTCCACCGTTTGTAAAGTGGTTCGCGACGCAGGTCGCGCATCCTGCCGGCTTGTCGGCAGCAGAGTACGGCATGAAGATGAGACCAGACACAGGGTCAACCGCCACCGAATGGGTGTTGTTTCCGGTTGCGACTCGAGCAACAACCGCGCGCGCTGTCGCATCGATAACCGTCAGCACCGGCGTACAGGGAGCCGCAGCCGAGCAGCCTGCGGAGCCGACAGAGTTACCCGTCGCCGTCCAGCGATAGCTAGCGTTATAGTACCGGTTGGACTTTGCGTCGTACTGGATTTCATCTCCTCCGCCAGCATTGAGAGACGCCACCAGGGCCCCGGACGAGCGGTTCAGGATCTGTACGAGCAGTGGGGCTCCTGCTGTCGCCTCGCGGCAGCCTACCGCAGCGTCGGTACCCGGGCCGAGCGCCAGCCCGGTGGGATCGCAGTTGCCCAGCGGATACGCGGCAGCGCCGGCGAGGCCCGTGTAATTGACTGTCGCGCCGCGGGCAACCGCGCGGACCGCGGCCGCCGGGACCTTGATGAGTTCTCCGTGCGGATTGGCAGTGCTGCCGTCATTGTTGACGAAGAAAGTGTCGCTTGCAGCGTCATATCGGCACTGTTCAAGACCTGCCGACGGCGCTCCTCCGGCGTCCGAGAAAGTTACCTTCGCCAGAATGGTCTGCGTCTGCGTGTCGATGAACGTCGCGAATGGCGTTGCCTCCTCCGGGCTTGAGATCATGTAAACATTGTGGACGGAGTCCAGACATCCCTCGTCTGCCCGGACGCCACCTGTGCTCACCGTGATGCTCTTGAGGACCGTGTTTGTCGCCGGATCTGCAATCTTCACGGAATTCACATCGCCGACGTACAGGAGGTTGCCAACGGCGTTGATTCCATCCGGTCCAGACACGGACGGGTTCGCACCAGCACCTGCAAAGACCAATGCACCACTGCCCCTGATCTGGGCAACGAACTTCTGGCTTGCGATGTCGATCGCATCCACCGCCGCGTTATTGCGATCCGTAAAGAAGAAGCGCCCTCCGCTGATATCGCCCAGGTCAAACGAAAAGTTTACGCCTGGACCCACGCCGGGTATTGCGATGTCTGCGACGACATGCGGCACCGCTGGGGATGAAAGCCTGTCACCTCCACCGCAAGCTGTCAAAAGTGAGGCACTTACCACGGTAATACCTAACATCCGCTGTGACTTCATTTTCGTCTCCAAACGTTGTAATGGTTGTGGAAATTAAGCGTGGCAATACGATCTTAGGCTGGTGAAGCTCCACTAGCCAGCCACACTGCTTACGAGCCTGACGACAAATGACCTCATGGTTGGTGGCGCTAGCAGAGGAAGCTCCGGCAGTACTGTAGAAGTACCTATTGCATGACGCAATCACTCGTGACTGCGAAATGTCACATCAAACTCACGTTTCTCTGCAATCAACCGGAGCACTTCTGTCATGCCCGTGACCGTGCCCTGCGGGCAAGGATCGAAACGCAAAACTGATACCAGGTTCGATCGTTCGCCAGTGGGTTGATTACAAAGGCCGTCGTTGAACGGCGAGACGCGCGTCTCTGCGTTTCCAGAAAACTGTCCAATGGACTCTCCGGATTGTCGGACTTGCATCCGCCCAGATGAGCGCTGTCTATGCATGGGGCGAGCCGTTCCCGGCGCGTTCCGTTTGCACCTGGCGTACGCGCCCATACCGCTGGCGTGATGCCGGGTTGTGCCGACCGTACGGCAATGCCGGGGCGGCTGTAGCCGCCGCCAATGTTGTCGCATAACGCGAAGTCCGCCGCCGACAGGGTGGCCGGCCCGACAATTCGCTGTCGTCGTCCGGAAACGCAAACAATTGAAAGCGTTCTGCGGCGGTGAGTAGCTCCCTGCGGGCAAGATTCACCTGGTCGAGCGGACATACGAACGCCAGCAGTGCGTTGAGTCGCGGCCGCTTCCGGCGAGCTGGCGCGTGGCATTCTGCTCGGACGTATTGACCCGCACATGGCCGGCACCCTGACGGTTCACGACGGACTTCGGGTGAAGATACAGGCTTTCCCGGACGTCAGATGCGGTGTGGACTGGACTGTGTTTTTACTGCCTGCGACGGGTCAGCCACGGGAATGCGGACAGTAACGCTCAAGCCGGCTTGCTTTGTGTCGTCGGAGAAGCCTAGCCGGATTTCCGCGCCGATGAGGTTTGCAATCGTCTGGACGATCGAGAGGCCGAGGCCCGAACCGGTCTGCTCACTACCGAGCGTGCGGTAGAAGCGATCAAACACCCTGTCCCGCTCGGCCAGGGGGATACCGGGGCCGTTGTCCTTGATGTGCAGTACGGCGCACCGTTGCGCCGTAGTCACCGAGAGATCGACCCGGCCACCCTCCGGTGTGTAGCGGATGGCGTTATCAACCAGGTTCTTGACCATGGCGATCATGTCCAGCTCGCTGACCCACACATGGGCGTCCTGGGTTCCCTCCATCCCGATGTCGATGTGCCTGGCTTCTGCAAGTGGCATGAGGTCTTCCAGCACGCGACGGCAGGTGCCCTGGAGCGATACTGATGACCTCGGCAACGCGGTAGGCGACTGTGCCCTGGCCAGTGTCAGGAGTTGATCCAGCAGGCTGCGGCCGCGCTCGATGCCTTGGCGCAGTACCACCAGGTATGCACGCGCCTGGCTGGACATTTCCGCTTCTGCCAGCCTCTCCGCTTGCAGCGACATGGCGGTCAGTGGCGAACGCAGCTCGTGCGCGGCGTCCGCCACGAAACGGCGCTGGGTGTCCATTGCCCTGTCCATCCGGCCAAGCAAGCGGTTAATCGCCACGGCAAATGGACGCACTTCGCTGGGGAGGTGGCTAGCTTCAATGGGGTGTAATTCCTGTTCGGCACGCTGGTCGATTTCCGCGGAAAGCGCGGCAATCGGCCTGAACATCTTGCGTACCAGGTCGGCAACGATCAGAAGCAGAACCGGCACGAGGATCAGGAAGGGCGTGACAGTACGCAACGCACTGTCGCGTGCGATTTCATTGCGGAAACCGGACTCCTGGGCCACGGCAATACGTTCGCCGGCGGCGTTTGTCCTGACCAGCACCCGGAACGTCTCGCCGCCAATCTCTAGCGTGTGCAGACCATCGGTCAGTGTTGTCTGGAGGGGGAGCGTTCCGCCGGCATCAACGCTTGCCGCCGATGGACTGCCATCGCCCAGGCGCTGGACGATCACACGCGATTCCTCATCGGTATCGTTCAGACGGGCGCCGGTGTCTGCCGGAACGGACGATATGCGCTGCTGGTCCATCAATCTTGCGACCTGGCGCAAGACGTCATCCTGCAACTCGTGCGCTTCATCGAAGGCGGACAGAAACGAGAAGACGCCGGCAACGACGGCAACAACGAAGATCGCCAGAGACAGGGTGAAGGACAGCTTGAACTGGACCGATCCGCTCAGGCGTTTTTTGAGACCATCCATCCCACTCCCCTGACATTCTTGATGATCTCGCTGCCAAGCTTGCGCCGCAACGCGTGGATCAGGAACTCGACGGCATTGCTCTCGACCTCTTCTCCCCAGCCGTAGATACGATCCTCCAGCTCGCGACGAGACAGGATCGCCCCCGGCCGAATCAGCAAGGCTTGCAGCAGCGAGAACTCGCGGTTGGACAGCTGCACCGACGGGCCGCCGTCGACGCTGGCTTCTTTCGTGGCCGGATCAAGCGACACCGTCCCATTGCCGAGAACAGGCGCGGCGCTCCCGCCCTTGCGCCGCAGCACTGCACGCATCCGGGCCAGCAGCTCCGCCATGTCAAAGGGTTTGAGCACGTAATCGTCGGCCCCGCCGTCCAGCCCACACAGGCGGTCATCCAGGCCATCGCGCGCCGAGATGATGAGCAAGGGGATCGGGTTGTCCCTGGCGCGGATGCTGGTCAGCACCTCCAGTCCATCCTTTCCTGGCAGGCCCAGATCGAGCAACACCAGGTCATAGTGCTGGCAAGCCATTGTGGTGAGCGCAGTCTGCCCATCCTTCACCCAGTCAGCGGCATAGGACGCATCCTTCAATGCGCCCTGAATGGCATCACCGATCATGGGATCGTCTTCGACCAGCAATACCCGCATCCCCCCTCCTTTCAATCGTTGCTCAATGCGTCGTCCTGGCCGCCCGCTGCCTGAACAGCAAGATCGCCGTCAGCATGAAAGCAAGGAGCGTGGCCGATGCCGAATAGCGGCTCAGCGCCAGACCACCCGCGCTCAGCGGCTTGTCCAGAAAGTCACCGACCACAGCGCCCAGCGGACGGGTCAGGATGATCGCCGCCCAGAACAGCAGCGTGCGGGACACGCCAGTCCAGTAGTAGGCCGCCACGACCAAGGCGAGCAACCCGCTGAACACGGCGGTCGCGCCCGTGTAGCCGAAGCCCGCCGTATCAGCCGTCCAGTCACCCAACGCCGTGCCCAGCGTCTCGGAGAACATGATCGTCAGCCAGTAGAAGGCTTCCGCCCTGGGCGAGCTGACAGTGCTCACCGACACAGAGCCGAGGGTGCGATGCCAGACGAATAGGGAGCCGAGCAGCAAGGTCAGTAGCAAGGTCGAACCGCCAGCGTACCCGATTCCAAGCGAACGATCCGCAAAATCGGCCAGCGTCGTGCCGACCGTGGTAGTGGCGATGATGGTGGTCCAGTACAGGAAGGGATGGAAACCTTTCGCCTTAACCTGTGCGATTACGGCGGCCAGGAAGATCGCCGCGAAGATGCCGGTGCCGACCAGATACCCCAGGTGCATGGACATCGAGACGGCATCGCCGCCGGTTTCGCCAAGCGTAGTGGCGGCAATCTTGATGAGCCAGAAGCCCATCGTAACTTCGGGCACTTTGGTCAGAGCGTGTTCAGTGGATGTTTTCATGCGGGACACTCGCTCATCAGGCCTTGCCTTGCATCGTGTCGAAGTCTGCGAGTAAGTTGGTCATAGCCGCCTTGCAATCAGCCTGGTTCGGCGAGTCGGCACGCAGGGCGGCCAACGCCTTGTCGATGGCTTTATCGAGCACATGCCAGTCGCTGGCGGCTCGCGGTTTCAATCCGGCCTCGGCCGAATCCCAGGCGACCTCAAGATCCTTGATGCGGGTCTTGGCGGCGGGTAGATCGTCCTTCTCAACGATGGCGGCTACGTCAGCGGCGATGCTGCGGAAGGCTGATAGGTCGCCCAGTTTCGAGGCAGTTTTGCCCTGCGGTGCCGAGGCAGTCTGGGCCGGTGTGCCAGGTGCTGCGCTCGCGTTGCTCTGATCGGCTGGTTTGGAACAACCAGCCGCCAGGGCCAGGAGCACGACTGCCGACACGGCGGCCACAGGACGAGCGATAGAGTGCTGCATAGGCATGATTTCTCCTTGAAAGTTAGAAAGAGGGTTAATCGGCGCGCTGGGCAGAGCGGCTTGCGTTGATGCCGATCTGTGCGACGGCTACGAGCATGATGATCACCGAGAGAAACAGGGCGCTTGTCCACATGGCACCCATGCCGACGCCGCCATAGGTCTTGGCCTGCGTCAGGAGATCGCCGAGCGTGGCCCCGAAGGGACGGGTCAGTACGTAGGCGATCCAGAAGGTCAGCACGGCGTTGCCGCCCATGCGCCAAGCTGCATAGGTGACGCCGATCAGCGCACCGAAAGCCACCGCGCCCCAGGTAAAGCCCAGGCCCAATGCCTCGGTAGCCAGGTCGCCAGCAGCGGTGCCCAGCGCAAACGTGCAGAGGATGGCCGCCCAGTAGAACCGCTCCCGGCTGCGCGTCACGATGTCATGGATGGACAGCGTGCGCTCGACCCGATACCAGACGAAGAAGATCGCGGAGAGCGCCACGGCGAACGCCGAAGTGCTGATGTACAGGCTGACGCCCAGGCCATCGGTCAACAGGTCGGTGATCTCGGTGCCCACCACGCTGACGAGCACCACCGTCAGCCAGTAAAGCCAGGGGGTGAAGCGGCGAGTGCGCAACTGCGTGAACAAGGCGGCTGCCAGCAAGGCGGCCATGACGGTGCGAGTTACACCCTGGCCAAAGCCCGCGTTGACCGCCAGGAAGTCCGCCCCCGTCTCGCCCACTGTGGTGGACATGATCTTGATGATCCAGAACGACAGCGTGACTTCGGGGACTTTGCTGAGCCAACCTGTGAAGCTAGTAGCGGGCATTTTGTTCATGGCGTTTTCCTGCCGGTGTGAAAGGGCTGGCCGCTAGTCTGGCCAGACAGACTTAGCCCGGCCATAGGCTTACTCGCGCACCCATCCCCGCGCGATCAGCCTGCCGAAAACCCGGTGATGGATGCCGGTGGCAAGTCGGTAGACAGATCCCAGATACCAGCCCGCGCCATACAATGTCAGCCAGGCGCTGAACGCGGCCACTGTGATGGCTCCGACCATGTCGATGGGGAAATGGACTCCCAGATAGATGCGGGCCCAGGCGATGGGTACGCCCAATGCGGCCAATACGACGCCCGAGCGTTGCACTCTTGGCTGAAGCAGGAAGCTGAGGGCGACTGCCCACCACAGCGTCAGGTGGTCGCTCGGAAAGGACGAATCGGCGGCATGGGGAATGAGGGTATGGCCCAGACCGATCATGAAAGGCCGTGGATGCGTCCAGACGAAGCCGATGAGCTGATTGATGAGCAACCCCGTCAGACCCGATGCCCATGCAACGAGCATCGTTTTCCGAATGCCCTCGTTACCGCGCAACCAGCCGATGCCGATCAGGGCCGGGATGATCCAGATGAACCATTCCGCGAAGAAAGTGGCCAGCGTCACTACGAAGGCGTTCGAGTGTTCGGGCGCGTTAAGCCACAGAAAGACTGTTTGGTTGAGATGTTCCATGGGGTCTCCGGGCCGGATCACCGCTCGGCGGGCGATCCGGTCACATTGGCGGAAGGTCAGTCTTGCCTGTCGTGGTCGTCATCGTGGTCCGCCTTGTCCTCGGCAGACGAGACCACCGTGCCCTTGTCAGCATCGATCCGAACATCGAAGAGCTTGGCACCACTGATGACTTCCACGTCGTAGACCCAGCCTTGTTTCGAGTTCTCATACTCGGCGCGCGACGCCTTGCCATTGGCGTGCTGCTCGGCAACGGTTACTGCCTGACTGAGCGGGATTTTGGCGTTGGTGATCGCCAGTGCGTCGCTTTCCATGCCGCCGTTGGCGGCGTAGGCGACCGCGCCCGTTGCAGCGATGGCGATGGCCAGGAGGGAAAGTTTCGTATAGCGGTACATGATGCTTCTCCGGAACAGCGCAGGGATTTGCGCGGTGGAGAAGGTACACAGGAAGACTTAGCCCGTACTGAGCCGGGCCGTGGCCTTTATCGCCGCGAGGGGAGGTAATGGCGCAGCGTGCGGTGAGCATACGCCAGAGTGGAGAGGTCGTAGCTTGAGCCCCGCGACGAGCCGCAACCATTGTGTGTTGAGCAGTTTGGTGCTGTGCTCGATGTTCCGGTATCCACGTGATGGTCTTTTTGTCGTCAGACGCGCACTAGGTAGTGTGAACCGCGTGCTATTGAACGGCGGCCGAAGAACGTGACTACGCAGGCTGCCGTGGCTGCCCGGCAGCGCCTTGTCGACGCCCCACTCCGCGAGCGAGAAGAGCGATGATGACCAGAGTCGCCAGATAGGCGACAATCTGAATGCCGGCCGGACGCGCCGTATAGCCAATGAGTGTGTGCAGCATCTTGCCGATAACGCTGCTTTCCTTGAGCAGCCAAGAGGTGTCCCACACCGTGTCACCCCACGATGGCAGGAGACCGGCGGACACGAGATAACCGACGCCCTGGCTCGCCATACCTGCTGCAAGCAAGATAATCAATGCGTTGGTTACGGAGAAAAGGCGCCTCAGCGGAACCTGCAGAAGGCCCGCATACATGGCGGCGCCGAGACCGACACCGCCGACGATACCCAGCAACCCGCCCATAATCATCTGGGGCGTCTGCCCAAGGTCTCCAGCCGCAATGCCATACAGGAACAGGACTGCCTCGGAGCCCTCGCGCAGCACCGCGACACCGACAACAATCGCTAGGCCAGTAAGCGGTCTGCTGCCTGCCGCGACGGCCTTGCCCACTGCCGCAATCTGCTGCGCCATCTCTCGACTGTGCTTGCCCATCCATATGCTGTGCCACGCAAGCATGACCACCGCAACGAGCATCACGCAGGCGTTGAACACTTCCTGGCCCATGCCCGACGCCCATGACGAAATGACATCAGCGAATATGGCGATGAGGCCCGCGCCGACAATCCCGCCCAGTAATCCACCGCTGACCCACCATCCCCGGTTGAGGACTCCTTTAGTGGCCGCCAGCACGATTGACACGACGAGCGCGGCTTCAAGGACCTCGCGGAAGACGATGAGAGCAGTAGATAGCATGATGTCGTGAGCGATTACTTGACGGTCAGATGGGCTTTCGATTCCGTTTCGTGATACTCGTCGTGGAACTCGTACGTCCCTGCCTTTAGCGGTCCGATGACGATGTCAACCTGCTTGCCAGCCGGAATCACCTTTTCAGCCTTGAAGTCATCGCTTTCAAATTCGGCTGGAGTCGAATCAAGGTTCTTCACCGCGACCTTCACTTTCTTGCCTGCAGGGATTGTCAGGTCGGCCGGCGAGAACTTGTGGTCCTTTAGCGTCAGGCTATATGACTCTTCCGCAGCGACGACATTGGCTGCTTGAGTGCAGATGAGAGCACAGGCAAGAGCGATGAAGGTACGTGTTGTTTTCATAAGGTATCGACTGGTTTGTAATAGATGGTAATAGAATTGATAATAGGAGCTATTTGCATCTGCGGTCAAGTATTCCCCAATCGTTGCAGACGTGGCGCTCCAATGGAACAGCCCCCCAGAAAGTCCAGACACACTCTCCCACTTACAACAGCGGGCCGCCGCGCCCTTCACAAATGCAAGAGACGGGTCCCATCGTCCCGCAATGTCTAGAAACCCGAGTACCTTGGCTGGACGGGCCATGCCCGAGACCATCAGCCCGACGCCAAACGAAAGCCGGAAAGTAGTGCGGTGAGCAATCTGTAGCGACTCACTGCGCATTGCATGCTGCCGTATCGGATGCGCCTTTGGCTCGTGAGTTCTTGTGCGGCTTTCGCGTGGGCGGCATTGTCGTATGAGAATTCTTTTGACATGGATGTCGCACCGCCGGTATTTCTTGAATTCGGCGCATTCATCCCTGCACCGCCCTGGCCGGCACCGTTTGCATCACCAACGCCTGCCCCGCCCCGTGCCGACACTGGTGCCACCGCCGCCATTTCCGCCACCACCTGGGGGCGTCGGCGTCGTCGGGCGTCCCGTCTGCAGATTAACTCAAGGGTGCTCCAACGCCGCAGGCCCCGACGTCGAATCTGAACCGCCAGGCCGCGCACCGCGCAGCGATTGCAGCTGCTTTGTCAGCCACGTCGCAGACGGCTCTCCTGGCCCGTTGCCGCACTTGACCACATACGGCTTTCCGCTAACGCTACTTCTGGTCGCAGCAAGTTCGATAAACTGCTCAGTGTTTTGCAGCGCGGTGCGGCTTTCAATGTAGTGGAGCTTGGCAAGCATGTGCGACTTTGCTTCGATGCCTGAATACCAGGTGCCGTTACGGTTGAACCCGCAGCCCGAAGTCTCAAGGCGATTGAGCAGGGAATTGATTTCGGCCTGGACGACGGGCCGAGCCTCGCCTGCCTCTGTTGTTATCGTCATGCCGACAGCGATTGCGATGAGCGCAATGCGAGTGCCTTGTAAGAACGTTGAGGTATACCGCGAACGGCTCATGAGAGCATCCCCGTCTTGTCATCACAACTATTGTCCATTTTTTAGGCGTATTGGGAAACACAATAGCGGCTCCTGTCCTGTCTGAAGCGTGCGCATTGCTCGCCGTGCATTTCCACACACGATGTGCAGCATGAGAGGTGGTGTCAAACGCAATCTCAAGTTGATACAGCTTCGGACGCAAACGCAATTTGAATTTGATACACCTGCGTATACGGT
>NZ_JBFUPM010000039.1:0-28536 GCF_041355255.1 Paraburkholderia sp. RCC_158
AAACTGGCTCGCCGCTCAACAGGGACGAGCCGCGTAAATCTCTCAGCTATGGGATTCGCGAAACAGGGGCAACGTCACAATGCGAAAAAAAGCAGGTGTCCGCAGTCCGAAACTGTACATGGAGAAGAGGAACGATTCGCGCAGCGTTTCGTGCTCGGTATGGAACAGCATTGGTTTCGGCAATTGGCTCGGCCCGTCGTTCATGTACGTGCACCAATAGTTCCATTGCGCCAATGCCATCTCAACTTGCGCTTCGCCCGTCCACTCTCGACCGATCGAAAACGCCCGAACCACGTTACCGTCGTCGTCAATGGCGTAGTGGCGGATATGAAACACGGTGCCAAACGGCGTGTCCTCGCTATGCAGGCAGAATATTGAACCCCTTGTCCAAGGCGCCTCCCATACGATGTCGCCATCGCCTGGACCGGCGAAATACCGGCGCTTACGGATCGAATAAAGCGTTTTTTTCTGACGGTGAAAACGCACCGGTCGATAACGCAGACCGAAGAAAAAGCGTCGGAGGACTTTGAATGCAATATGAGCAAAGACAGCGGAAACGCAAAGCGCAAAAAAATTGCCGAAGATGCCGCCTGCGTCTGGATAACGGATTTGCGTGAGCCAATACACATAGGGGCCGATGCCCACGCAGACAAATGCGAGAGTGCCGCCAGTGATATACCACTGCTTCTCGAGAAACGACGGTTCGACCGCGTCCATAAAAGTCGAGTTGACGCGGAACGTCGAACCGAAGTCCTGAATCTTTGGGCCCACCGGTCGGTCGATTGGCAGCCGATGCGCCATATCCCACGCGGGCACAGGCTTACCGATACATTTCTTCATTAAACTCCCTCCCGACTATCGACCGGCGGCTGAAAACCGGCTCATCAAAGTTCTGCGAGATATTTATTCGGGCGCTATGTTCCGTTGCATCAGAAATTCCCATCTGTCATTCATGAGCACGGGAAAGCCGTACTACGGCGCTGGAGGTCTTCGCAGGATGCAGCACGGCCGTATCCGACGAGTTCAGTGACGAGCGAGCTAGCGCCGCTAAGGAGCTCGTCCGGTGATCGAAGGTTCCAACTATTCTTCTAATCGGCCACTAACACAGGCTTGTGGTGTTCCCTCTCCAGCTTTCTAGGTAAGCTGACCATCACGAGATAGATCCGGACGAGCAGACCAACAAACCAAAGAGACACTGGCATACCCAACACCGCCAGGGCTAGCAACACACCGCTCGCGCCGAAGTTTGACGACAGTAGCCGACCCAGTATCAGATAGAACGGCGCGATACCGAAGACAATGTAAGAATAGATTTTCGGAAACGGCGAGCGCTCTTTATTGAGCCGCTCGAACAGTGCCATTCCGGCTTGGTTTCGATAACGAAACTCTGATGCGCTCTCTTCAAAGGCCCGTTTGACGAAAGAGGTCTTCGTGATCGTATGCATCGCCGTTTGCCTCGACACGATCACCCAGTACAGCGTCAACGCGATCCCACCCAGCAGTCCCGGCCAACGCAGAACGGATGACATCGGTGCAAACACGAAATAGTAGAAGTAGGCAAATATGCCGAAGAAGAAATATGTGGCAAATATCGCAATCGATAGTATCAGTCCGCATACCCAAAGCAGGTTCGAACGGCGGTACATCATCGAGATGACGAATGGCAGGAAGAGGCAAACCAGCGTAACCAGTAGTCCGATTTTCCATGGCCATCCAGATACGGCAAGATCGTCCGCATATGCCGCGTACGAAATACCTGTGCCCAGCAAGGGAAGCAACAGGCTCATCGGCGCCACTTTCTTCGTCATCTCCCAAACCGAGTCTTTCGGTCCCGCCTGGGGCTTCGTTATCGATTGTGCTCGTGGCATCTAGGTTCGCTTTCAGGTGGATGCCATATCACGGCATGTACATCATCGGGTACGCATCGTAATCTTTTGGCATGGACTTTTCCAAGTATTCGGCCGCGTGCTTCATCGACTCGCCGATGGAGCGAAACCATGAAGTGACATGCTCCGTCGCGTGCGTTTTCTTGTCGACCCAGTCGAGCCCGTAACCCACTGCGATCGCCACGACAATGGTCCCCACCACGATTGCGGCGACCGGCAGGGCCACAGTGCCCGCCAATCCGGCCACGATGGCACCGACCACGACGGAGGCAATGGCGGCACTTAAGCCTGCCTTGGCGAGATCGATGCCTATCTTGCCCAGCAAATCCGCAAAGTCCTTCTTTCTCTTTCCGTCCGGACCGATCTCCTCGTAATCGTGCAGCCATTCAGCCGTATCGAGAGTGACGGTAAAAATCAACGCAATCAAACCGGCCTTCTTGAATGCACCCTTGGATCCTTCCCAGGCAGCCGCCGCGCCCGACTCTGCCGTGCCGGCGCCGCCAGCAATCGTCAGCACCTTTTCGTTCTTCACGCCGTACCGCGCGGCCGTCACCAACTTGCGCAGTCTCGGGTTGCCGGTGAAAACGACATACATCCTTTCTCCCACGTTCTTGTGAACGACTTTCGTCAGCCTGAACTTCTCTCCCCAAAGCTCCTGAATCCACTGCTTGTTGTCGTTCAGAAACGCCGTCGCACCAGCCAGTTGCCCAATGAGCCAGTTACGTGTCGCAATCTTGTTGGTGTCGATGGCCGTTTCTTCGGCGCCGCCCGCGGCCAGCGCATCCACGACTTCCTTGGGAATGGAGTTCTTGTCGACTTCGAAGATATGCGCTTCCTGCATCGGCTCAACCGTGGTACCAGGCGCCAACTTGATCGGCAACGGGCACGACCAGAGCCGATCCGCGCGCAGCGGATCGAACGGCGGCGCAGGGCGCAGATACTCGGGAACGGCCGCTTGCGGGTACGCGATCAGTGGCGAGATGTTCGTCGGCTTCGGCGGCGTTGAAGCGCTGGGCGGATGCGAGTCGTGATTGGTACCGATCGCAATGATGATCGGCTCGGGCTTGGCTTTCGGTGAAGGGTCGGTGTTCGTCAAACCGAACATCCGCATCGAATAGTTCTGATACACCTTGCCATTCTGTTTGAGTGTCAGATGCCCCTTGAAATCCCTGCTGAGCCAAATATGGTAGCGTTGCCCGTCCTGAAACTGTCCCTGCTTAACGCGCTTCTTCTTGGCCACGTCGTAGATCCAGTCCTCGGATGCTTCAACGGTGTAGGTTGCGCCTTTCTTCACCTGGATATCGAATATCACGTCGCGGTGCTTGCGGAGCAGAACCGTGATATCGGTCTCGGCCCAGCATTCGACCGGCTCACCCGGTAAATCGATGCATACGGTATGTTGGATCAAGGGACGGTCGCCCATTATTGTTCTCCGCTTCGCTTGATTTGGTCTGCAACAAATTTGCCGAAATCGATGCCCTTCAGTTCGCCCTTGCCCTCGCCATCGAGAACGACGTTATGCAACGCGCCATCCTCCGATGCGAGCTTGATCGGCTCACCTTCGGGCACATTGCCCTCCGCGTCCATGTAGCGGATCCGCATGTCCGCTTTCTTGCCTTCCGCGTTGTAGGTTCGATCAAGGCTCGTGGGGCCGGCAAAGGAATGTTGGCTGCCTTTGATGTCGATCTTTCCCGGCGCATGAATCTCGATGTTGCCGCCGGAAATGCGCACGTACGCTCCCCCCGACGTGAGAAGGATTTCCTGCTTGGCAGCCACATCGATCCTCTCCGTCGCGGAAAGCAGTTTCAGCGTCTTCTGAGCGGTGATTTCAAGGTTATTGCTCTGCGCCTGAATTTCTACTTTGCCCTTCGCCGCAAACAGTTTCATGCCCGCGTTCTGAACAAACAGGCTGATTTTCTCGCCGACGCTTGCCAGCAGTGATTTGCCTGTCGCAATATGCGTGCTCTGGCCGCTGACCAGGTTTATGTGCTCCGTCGCCGCGATGTGAGTCGATTTCTGCGTCGACATCGCGATGCCCGCGGGCGTCGCGAACAGCATGATCGGCTCCTTGAATGCATTGGCGCTGCCCGTGCCACCGCCTGCTGTATTGCCACCACTGCCTGCAGCGCCTGTGACGCTGTTCTGCGTCGCGTCGGTGAAGGATTTCAACGAGTCATAGCCATCTTTCAGGCTTTCCGCCTGATGGGTTTCACTCGCCTGGCTTAGCGCTTCAATCACGCTTTCCGAATTGACGAGCTGGCTATTTGCTTCGCGGACGTCCAGAGGCTGGCTTGATGTCCCGGTCGCTGGGTGCGTCGATACATACAGACCTTGCCCTGCCCGGACCGCGCCATACGCATCCGACTTCAGATCGAAGCCGCTGCCGAGATACGCACCGCGCGAGTTACCGGTTTGCGCAATCAGATAGCCCAGATGCAGTTGGGAATTTGCACTCGTGCTGTAGAGCTGCACGCGGTTCTGGCCGGTGGCATCGTCCATCACCATCTGGTTGTAGCCGCTGCCCTGATATTCCTTCGACTTATAGCCGGACAGGATGCCGTTCGAATGCCAGTCGGGCGTCTTCGCACCGTTATAGACGCGCCCGGTGATGATCGGCCTGTCACAGTCGCCATCGAGGAACGACACAATGACTTCTTCGCCGATGCGCGGTACGTGGACCGCGCCATAGCCGCCGCCCGTGTCCGACTGAACCACCCGCATCCAGCATGAGGCGTTCTCATCGCCTGCGTTCAGCCGGTCCCAGTGCATCTGCACCTTGACCCGGTTTAACGAATCCGTGAAGACCTCTTCATTCTGCGGCCCGACCACGGTCGCAGTCTGCATGTGCATCCCGGGCTTCTGATGCTCAAGGGGACTGCGAAACGGGATGGCCTTGCGCTGTGCTTCGACCATCGCCATGAAGAAGCCTTCGCTGCCGTCTGCCGCCTTGACGAGCAGCGCGGGATCGTTCGCGTGCTGTGCCCGCGCTGCGGCGATCGTCTGTTTCAGGCTGTGCGGGAAGTCCGTCGTGCCATTTGAGACAGGCAGGTTGTTCTCGATGACCCATTGGACATTGATCACGGCAAACTGCCGGTCCTGCTGACTGCCCGTGTCGTGCTCCGGGTGGTTGTGCAGCTCGAACCAGCGGCCTGCGTCGATTCGGCGTACCGCGCCTACGCCGTGGAAACGCTTCGCGCGCGACTCCCACTCTTCCATCCTCACCTTCGAGAGGTGATCGCCGCGGTCCTGCTGTCCGTACGTATACGCGCCGGTGTACTCATACACCTCGGCCTGCTGGGGCAGGTCGCCCTGCGTGGTCAAGGTCGGGACCGTCGTGCCCTTCGGGTTCGCGGCGGAAGACGGTGCCTTGTAGTCGAAGGTGCGCGTGGTGAGCGTCGTGCTTTGCAGCGTGCGCGTACCGCTCCACTGTACGAACGCATCGGTTTCGCTGTTTGTGCCCGAGCGGTAGAAGTCGACGGTTTGCGGCGACAGCGGTGGCAGGCTGCCGCTATCGTCGGTAATGACCAGCGTGTGCGATTTGCCGTCGGCGGCCTGTTCAAAATAGCCGAACAGCCCTTCCGTTTCCATCAGCCGGTGACAGAAATTCCAGTCATCCTCATATTGGACGCAGAAAGAGCGCTGCGGCAAAGGATTGCGCAACGCAAAACGGAATGCACCCTGCGCCTGCGGATGCATATTGAATACATCCGTGAGAATTTCATCGGCCGGTTTGTCCTGCCAGATCCGCGCATCTTTCCTGAAACGCAGAAAATGCATCCATGACACAAAGCCGATCTGATAACTGGTTATCGCGCTGTCCGAGCCCAGGCGACGGGCTGTGTGGACATAACCGTGGTGCGGGGCGTACGACCGATCGGTTTGCTGGATCCAGAGCGTGACCGGCTGGGCGATCAGCGTTTTAAGCTCGATATTGTCGCTGGTTGAAACCGCGTCCAGCGTGAATTCAAAATCGCGGCCGAGCCCGGAATGCCCCACCAGCCTTTGGGGCAGAAGGACATTGGTGCCCAATGGCGTGTCCAGTCCGAGTAGACGGTCGTTTTGCAACAAGCCGCCTTTAATCGCCGCGATAATGTCCTGCGCGCCCATACCGCCTCTTGTTTATGCAATTTTGCGCCCCCGCGCTACCGCGCGATAATACAAAACATTACGCTCCCGTCGCAATCACCTATTCAAAAACAAATGTTAAATCGGGATTTGTTTCCCTCCGATCTGTCGAAAATATGGATTCGGTAAAAAGAACATGGCCGCTCGCAAATGCTGCCGCAACGATACTTCCTGGCTTTTGTGGAATCTCTCGCTCTTCCCGGGTTAAGCCAACGACAGAAGAATAAGTCTTTGGTCAGGCATCTACAGACATCATCTGTTGCGAGGACACCAATCGCGGCGGCGGATGGCAGCCGCAAATGCATAAATCGTCACTTAAAGCGGCATGCCTTCCGTCTGGCGCGGTCATGACCTGACGTGGTCCGTCGCACTGGATCTTTCCCGTTGTATTGCAAGCGGGGCACGCGACCGGATCACCTTCATGAGCGACGTCCTTATCGCTCAATTGAATGGTGGTTGGCACGGCTTGAACGACGCCGTTAACTGTCGTTTTGTCGCCGTTCAGAATCAGATATCGTTTCATGGTGCGCGTGTTGTCGTTACTCGGTATAAGCAATGGTGAGCGTGACCATCATCGACCGTGTGTCGGCACGAACCGATGTCGTCCCCCAGTTGAAGACGAACGAATCGACGCCTTGTGAAGTCGCAACGCGTGTCGTTTCCGGCTCCTTCATGATCAGTTTTGCCAAGGTCTTTTTTTCGCGGACCAGGTCGTCATCAGTCGCCGACCAGTCCTGTTGCGAATGCTTCCGTCATTCCGAAGGCAATCGATCGCCGCGAATCTTCCTTCGTAAAAATGTGCCGACACCGCGAACGAGTGCCGCCAAATAATTATCTCGTCGGTGCTGAAGGATTCCCAGCCATTGCGAGCGTCCAGCGCTTTCGAGCCGGCCCCGGTGACATCCGCCACTGTTGTGCGGTCCGGCGCGAGCACTAGCCCTGTGCCCACATCCAGCTCGCCAGTTGATAAATTGAAGATGCCCGACATCATTAACTCCCAAATTTCAATACATTGCCGCCGACAAGGCTATTCTTATCCTGATCCGAAACGAAGTATTGCGTACCTCCGCCTTTACCAAGATTCGAATTGGCCGCTGCCTTGCCTTTGGCGACATAAATGTCTTTGGTCAGCAAAAAGGCGCGGAGTTGAGACCTCATCATTCGACCCTTCGGCCAGTTTCCGGAGTGTGCGACCTGAGTCAGACCGTTGTACTCCCGCGCTGAAACCGCGGCTGTTCGACACGGTGCGAGCGTACCGTAAGCGTTCCCCAGTTGCCGACAAACGTATCCGCGTTGATCGTAGAAGACACACAAGGCTGCCGTGCTTCCGCACGCGATGAATTTCGATAGCATCTTCTTTTCCTTCACAACGTCGTCTTCAGTCGTCGAATAGTTGGCTTCCCTGGCGACGCCGTCTACGCATATGAAGTCGACCATTGCGAGCTCTTCTTGCAATAGCCAGCCGTCACGCCAAACGTCTTCCCCTGGACCTTCACGCCCGTGATGCCATAGTTTTCCCATCCCGCCGTACTTCGCGAGTTCCGTTGCCCCGGTCAACGGCAGGTCGTCAGGCGACGGCCTGCCGTGAAAGAGACTCGTAAAGGCATCAATGGTCAGCGTGCCCGTGGAAAAATCAAACATGGCCGTCTACTAGCGACTGCCGCCGTCGACGTATGCTGCATCGAGGAATCATTCGACGCGTTCCTAGATACCGACGATCACATCGTCTTAGACCGAACTCGCTGAATATTTATCTACGGCCGCGTATGTCTGATCGTAATGCTTGAGTCCCCTGAACGCTGATCGTACGAAGCACTCACAATGCCCCAGGCAAAGCGCTGTCCGTTGGCAATTCCTTGCTGTGTGAGAAGATCCACAAGAGATTGCAACCGCGTCTGTTCCTCGGCTTCTCCCCAACTCCCCAAACCTGTCGTCGGGCTTGAGTCGGCGACATACAATGAAATGGAATCAAGGATACCGGACTGAAAGTACAACGTAGATATGTACTTATGGTCGCCGCATATTGACTCTATCTTGTACGTCACGAAAGGTCCATTCTCCAGCACCTTCGTGTGAGGCTGATACATGGCGGCGGCCAGGAATTCTTGCAATGTCAGCGTCGACGGAATGACACTTTGACCGACCGTCAGGGTACCGTTCGTTGTATCAATGCTCATCGTTTAGTCAAACCGGCCGGGCTTGCATGCGGAACTCCGCTGTCCCATCTAGCATAGGCGACGTCTTTGTCACTCAATCGAAGTTGGCTCGCTTGGACGACCCCATTAGCCGTCGTCTTGTCGCGCCGTTCAAATCAGATACCGTTTGAATGTGTCTCCGAGGTCTACCGCAACCGTTCCAATCCAGCCTGACGACCTGCGATGCAGCCGGGCCATCACTCGGAACCACGCGTCGAGCGCGGCGCTCGTCGAGTCGCACGAAGACGTCAGACCGCTGTTCATCGCGTCGACATCCACCTACCGACTTTCTGTGACTTGCACCAGAGCGCCGTCTGCCTCTCGCACTTCGAGACGAACGTCTCTTCCGGGCGCCGCAGCCAGAAATGCGACTGAGCCGTTAGCTTCGATCACGTCATAAAACATGACACGCTCGGCCCCGATTTGTGCGGGAATTCTCGCCCTCAATGACCCGTCTGCATTGACGATATAAGCCCGATTCGCCGAAGGGTCGTATGGCCCTTCAACGACTGCGATACCGCTAGCGTCACCAAGAAGTCGTCCACTCACGCCCGCCTGATTGTGAATGGCGTGTTGAACGCCCCCGGACTGCCACGTAAGGCCGACAGGCGCCAATTCCGCAACGCTCAATCGCTGAGGATTGTTGACCTTGTCGTAACCGGGGTAGCGGTCGACGATCCGAACGTCTGAGATTTTTCCCAAGGTACTCATTCAATAGGTCTCGGCGCTCCGATCGGAACCAACTTGGCCCGATCAGAGTAGTTTAGGATCTGTACCTGACTTCCTCCCCCCGGATACAACGCGCAACCGTATTCTTGAGGACCAACCGTACCGTGCTGTAGTTGCACGCCTTCAGGAATATGGAAAGTCTGGACGTGAGACACGTCTGGCTTAAACTGGGGCGTGACAGCCAGATCATTGCGCACGTAATCGACGCTGGTGATGTTATCCGTTGTCGCCCATCCCCCCGGACGTGTCTGGCCCGGAGCCATCGCCATCTGGACCGTCAGCCCCCCTGTCGGGGCAGGCGCCGACATCAGCGGCGTATTTGGCATCCATGGTTCCGCATTGGTAGGAGCGGGCAGCGCAAGTATGTTGACACCAGCCCAACCTAATGGATCAACCCAGCCAATGGCGTTCGGCGCATACTGATAGAGATTGAGGCCACCGGCCAGCCCGATCGGATCCTTGCTAACGAACCGCCCTGAATCGGTGTCGTAGTAACGATGCCGATTATAGACAAGCCCTGTTTCGCCGTCTGCCTGCTGGCCTTGAAAACGGATCGGATTCTGCGGCGCAGTTCCAGTCGCACTGGAGGCGCGGGCGATCACCTCTTTTGCTTCGCCCCAAGCCTTGTACGATGCTTCCCAGGCTACATCGCCCAGTTCATCGGTGAGCAAAAGCGGCGTGCCAATCTGGTCGCAGTGATAGAAAAACAGGTGTACATCCGAAACAGGCGCCGGGATGCGTTGCAATGGATCGTCTTCAGGTGCATACCTTTCATGCGCCCCAGACACCGGTGTTGGTGTTCCAGATACCGGCTCCCCAGCATACTGGGCAAGCGGGACATACGACCCGGCCTCGTAAACAAAATGCGTGCTGCGCTTTACACTGCTTTCGTACGCGAGAGTATTGCCGCTCCATCCAAACACAGTCCGTTCGCCGTCCACCTCTCGCGCGATTCTTCGACCAAACGCATCGTAGAAGTAACGTGCTTCGACACTTTGATCGAGCTTCTCCGTGCGTGCTCGCGTCAGGCGGTTAAACCCATCCCATTCAAAGCTCTGTTTCCGTCCGGGGGAACGCTTTTCCGTCAGATTTCCGCGTTCGTCGTAGTTGAAATGAGTCCCTGCATATTCCTTGAGAAGATTTCCCAGCACCTTGGGCGCCCTTGCCGGCAAGGTGCTTTCCGGTCGAGCGGCGCTCAAGGTGGAATGGGGCTGAGCCCTTTCTGGTGTACCTGCGTCAAGCAAATTGCTCGCAGGGTCGAACGAGAACAGTTCCGTGCCACCCGGGCCAATCGATTCGACCAACCGGCCGAGCGGGTCATAGCGATAATCCGTCAGGCCCTTACGGCTATCCTCAATGTGTGAGAGCTGGCCGGCCGCATCGTAACGGTACATGCGCGCAGCAAGCGGCGCGGGCGCGTTGCCGCGCTGGATGGTTTGCCGCAGTATCCGTCCCGCCGAGTCGTAGTCCGTGCGCTGAACAATCTTGCTGGGCAGAATGCGCTTTACTTCGCGGTGAAGATCATCACGTTCAATCTGAAGACATTCCTCACCATCGAGCGCCATGCCGTGGACGTGGCCCGAGCCGTAGGTCAGCCAGTCGATCGCGTGACCATCCGGTCGCACCGTTCGAACGCGTACGCCCAGCTCGTCGTACGTGTGGTGCCACACGTAGCTACGCTGCACATCGAACAGGTTGTAGGCATGATGCTCGCGCACCAGGTTGCCCGCCGCGTCGAAGAAATGCTGTATGCGACTATAGGCGTTCTGGGCATCGATCAACCGCCCCATTGCGTCGTAAGCGAACCGTTCCGCAACTTCATCACTGGCGCGGCTCGTCAGGCGGCCACCTCTATCGAAATCCAGATGCGTTTTCTGTCCGCCTTCCTCGATCGCGCACAACCGACCGCTTTCCGCGTCATACTCGTAGCGAGTGAGCATCCCGTCGAAACCGATCGATTCGAGCAGGCGGCCGGTCGGATCGTACTTAAACTGGTACGTCGCGCGGTTCTGATCGGTCAGCCGAACCAGACGGCCCTGCCGGTCGTAGCCATAGCTCAGAGAATGGCCCATCGGATCGATACGGCTGGCGATCCGCCCAGCGCCGTCGTAGTTGTACTGAGTGGTGCGCGCCAACGGATCGGTTCTCGTCAACAAGCGCCCCTCGGCGTCGAACTGAATGCGTTCGATGCCGGCCGCACTCTCGATTTCCTGAGGAAAACCATTCGATCCATAGCGGTAGGTCGTGGTGCCACCCGCCGCATCTTTTACGGTTTTCAGGCGCCCATCGAGGTAGTACTCCCAGGCCGTCGTTTTGCCTGAACAGTCTGTGTACGACGTCATCTGTCCGGCTTCGTTGTAAGCGATGACCTTGGCGCCGCCCTTGGCATCCGTTACCTGGACAGGCAAGCCCTGGGCGTTGTAGCTGTATTTCGTGGAATGGCCTAGCGGATCCGTTTCCTCCACCACATTGCCAGCATCGTCATAAACACGCTTCCAGGCATGCCCCTCGGGGTCGACGATCTGAACCATGTGGTCCTTTTCGTCGTAGACCATTTCGATCGTGCTGCCGTCCGCGCGCGCATGTCGGGTCAATCGACCACGAGCGTCGTAGGTCATGCGCTCGCTAGTGCCGTCCGGATAGACGTGCTGGACAAGGTTGTGATTGATGTCGCGATACATCCACTCCTCGCGACCATCGGGATAAACGATACGGAACGTATAACCGTGCAGATCGTAGTAGTGCTGCGTAACATTGCCCGTTGCGTCCGTCACGCTCACCTTCCGGAAATCCGGATGCCAGGCCAGGCGCGTGTCATGACTGCCGTCGTCTGCGTACTCGCGGACGCATTTGGCCTTTGGATCGGCACCGCTCCATTCGAGATTCATTCCTCGTCCGGTCCGATCCGTGTAGCGCGTAATCAGGTGGTGGCGATAAGCATACTCACGCCGGTTGCCGAAGCGATCCATTGCGCCAACCAGGTCACCATCGGCGCTGTAGGCGTACTCAGCGAGCGTACCGACTCGTTTGCCCTCCACGTCGTGATGAGCGACCTCGATGATTCGGTCATGGGCGTCGTATCGAAACGCCACGACGGCTTGCGCCGTAATCAGCCGGTGCAGACGGTGCGCCTCGTCATAGTCAAGCGTGACCTGGTTTCCCGACTTGTCGCGATAGAACGCAAGACGGAAAGCATCGTTTCGCTTTTCGTATACTTCGAGCAGCACATGGCCGCGCGCAAGCGTCAGCCATTGCTCATCGAGACGGAGGAGAGTGAACCCCTCGGACGCATCGTCGTGCTCATCGCCAGGTGCAAGAAGAGGGTAGTCGAGGCTTCGTCCGGTGGCGTCGTGATACACCAGTTTGTCGGGACGTATATCCAGCCGCGTGGTGTACGCGGTGATCCAGCGTGCGCCCAGTTCTCCTCGCTCGTCGTTCGCGTCGAAGAACGAGCGGTAAGTTCTTGTCCAATCGATCGCCATCGCGCCGGGGAGGACGAAGTCTTGATGATTCAGCCGCTCGTCACCCAGCGCAAAGCCCACCGAGTGAGCGGTCCGAGTAGGTGGGGAGGGTCTTGGACAATGAACCTTGCCGTCGTTGGGGCCGGGATGCTTCGCATCCTCCGTATGCCGCAATGTCTCCTTCTGTCCCTCCCCCTCCTGACGATGCACTTTCGTCGTGCCACGCTCTTTAATGCCGGTCGAATGTAAGCGCTGACGCGCCAGGATGTCACGCTTCTTTTCGATTGCGACCTGAATGAGGTTGATCAGCCAGCCGATCTTGCCAGCATCCGTTCCGCCGAGTGCCAGGATTCGCTCCTTGACCGTTGGCACCATCGCCCGCAACGCAGCCGCCATCTCACGTAGCGGTTTCTGATATGAGACGTCTAGCGCCTTCGCCACGTACGTGCCGGTGTTGATCAGCCCCTTCGCCTCGATCTTGACGAAGTCGACAATCAGATGGCCGAGACCGCTGGCGGTTTTACGGGCATCATGAGCCGCAAATGCGGCGGCGGCCTGATCCAGGTGGTGGCCAGCCGCACGCACATTTCCCGCTGCGCTGAGCGGCTCGTCACCGGCCGCCTGAGCGAACAGACGAGCGAAGCCCAACATGAACTTCTCGATGTACTCCGCACAGGTCTTGAGCAGGCTGTCGAGTTCCTTTTTGACACCGTCCACAAAGCTTTGTATCCGGCCGGCGAACTGTTCGCTCAGGCTGTCGATCACCGCTTGCAACAGTGCAGTCTGCATGACCTGCAACGACGCCTCGCCGATTGCTTTGCCGCTCTCGACGATCTTTTGTCGAACCAGCTTCATCACTGGCCGCGCGCCCATGCGGAATTCCGCAGTCCCAGGCGGAATCGGGATGATGCCGATCAGGTCGAGACCGAGGTTCATCCAGTCGAACACATCGGGATCTTTCCGTTGCTGGCTGTGCTCGACCATGTCCTTGATATCGAGCACAAGATCCACGGCCGCCATGATGTTTGCTACGACGGGCAAGGCGTTGGCCACCATCTGGATGCGCTCGATGGTGATGAAATCATCGCTGATGCTGCGCAGCCAGCGATCGCAGGCCTTGATGCCAGCGCTCACATCGACGGTTTCTATCTGCAGCAACGGACCGACGAATACCTCTGTCGGTTTGGGAAGAAGGACACCGGAAGACTCGGCCATAGCGGTTTTTTCTGGGAAGATGATGTTTCGCGTCTGACGCGAGCTTCAGAGAGAGGTCAATGCAGGTATGGACGCGCGCGCGGTTTGCGCCAGTGTGCTGATTTGCTTCGCCGCAGCTCCCAGTTGGCTCGCCTTCGACAAGGCGGCGCTGGCTTGCCCCGGAAGGGCTTGCGAAAGCGCGCCTTGAGCGAAGCCGACTGCCTGACCGCTTAGCGCCTGCGTCAGCCCGCCGCTGCCTTGCGCCGCCTGTCCTGCCACACTCGCGAGCTGCGTTGCGCCGGAAAGCGCTTTACCGGCGCCGCCGATGTCGGACGGCAACAACGCACCAAGCTGCGAGAGTGCCGATGTTGCGACGCCGCTTGACTGAGGCGGCTGTGCAGGCCATGTCGTGGTCTTGAATACGCTGGACGGGTCGTACTGGTTGCGCGGATCTTCGCCAAACTGGACCTGTGCAACACCGGGCGGCAAGCCGCTCACGATCGTGTGGCCGCTCCCGTCCAGCGCGCCTTTACGCAGAATTGTGCCGTTGGCATCCAGCACCGAGAACGCTCCGCCCTTGAATGCCTCGCTGTTCGCATACTGGTGCAGCAACTCGAGTTGCCCCGGTTGATCGGGACGCGCGGCCGGCAGCGGATAGCCCTGACTGGTCGGACCGTTGAAGCTGTGCTGCGCGCCTTTGACATCGACCTTGCCCGGCGCATGGATGTCGATGTTTCCGCCTCTAATCCGGATGTACGCACCGCCGCTCGTCAACAGAATTTCCTGGTCAGCGGCCGCTTCTATTTTTTCTGTTGCGGAGAGCAGCCTGAAGGTCTTCTGCGCTGTGAGTTCGACGTTGTCCGACTGCGCTTTGATCTCAACTTTGCCTTTGGCAGCGAACAGTTTCATGCCCGCGTTCTGAACAAACAGGCTGATTTTCTCGCCGACGCTTGCCAGCAGTGATTTGCCTGTCGCAATATGCGTGCTCTGGCCGCTGACCAGGTTTATGTGCTCCGTCGCCGCGATGTGAGTCGATTTCTGCGTCGACATCGCGATGCCCGCGGGCGTCGCGAACAGCATGATCGGCTCCTTGAATGCATTGGCGCTGCCCGTGCCACCGCCTGCTGTATTGCCACCACTGCCTGCAGCGCCTGTGACGCTGTTCTGCGTCGCGTCGGTGAAGGATTTCAACGAGTCATAGCCATCTTTCAGGCTTTCCGCCTGATGGGTTTCACTCGCCTGGCTTAGCGCTTCAATCACGCTTTCCGAATTGACGAGCTGGCTATTTGCTTCGCGGACGTCCAGAGGCTGGCTTGATGTCCCGGTCGCTGGGTGCGTCGATACATACAGACCTTGCCCTGCCCGGACCGCGCCATACGCATCCGACTTCAGATCGAAGCCGCTGCCGAGATACGCACCGCGCGAGTTACCGGTTTGCGCAATCAGATAGCCCAGATGCAGTTGGGAATTTGCACTCGTGCTGTAGAGCTGCACGCGGTTCTGGCCGGTGGCATCGTCCATCACCATCTGGTTGTAGCCGCTGCCCTGATATTCCTTCGACTTATAGCCGGACAGGATGCCGTTCGAATGCCAGTCGGGCGTCTTCGCACCGTTATAGACGCGCCCGGTGATGATCGGCCTGTCACAGTCGCCATCGAGGAACGACACAATGACTTCTTCGCCGATGCGCGGTACGTGGACCGCGCCATAGCCGCCGCCCGTGTCCGACTGAACCACCCGCATCCAGCATGAGGCGTTCTCATCGCCTGCGTTCAGCCGGTCCCAGTGCATCTGCACCTTGACCCGGTTTAACGAATCCGTGAAGACCTCTTCATTCTGCGGCCCGACCACGGTCGCAGTCTGCATGTGCATCCCGGGCTTCTGATGCTCAAGGGGACTGCGAAACGGGATGGCCTTGCGCTGTGCTTCGACCATCGCCATGAAGAAGCCTTCGCTGCCGTCTGCCGCCTTGACGAGCAGCGCGGGATCGTTCGCGTGCTGTGCCCGCGCTGCGGCGATCGTCTGTTTCAGGCTGTGCGGGAAGTCCGTCGTGCCATTTGAGACAGGCAGGTTGTTCTCGATGACCCATTGGACATTGATCACGGCAAACTGCCGGTCCTGCTGACTGCCCGTGTCGTGCTCCGGGTGGTTGTGCAGCTCGAACCAGCGGCCTGCGTCGATTCGGCGTACCGCGCCTACGCCGTGGAAACGCTTCGCGCGCGACTCCCACTCTTCCATCCTCACCTTCGAGAGGTGATCGCCGCGGTCCTGCTGTCCGTACGTATACGCGCCGGTGTACTCATACACCTCGGCCTGCTGGGGCAGGTCGCCCTGCGTGGTCAAGGTCGGGACCGTCGTGCCCTTCGGGTTCGCGGCGGAAGACGGTGCCTTGTAGTCGAAGGTGCGCGTGGTGAGCGTCGTGCTTTGCAGCGTGCGCGTACCGCTCCACTGTACGAACGCATCGGTTTCGCTGTTTGTGCCCGAGCGGTAGAAGTCGACGGTTTGCGGCGACAGCGGTGGCAGGCTGCCGCTATCGTCGGTAATGACCAGCGTGTGCGATTTGCCGTCGGCGGCCTGTTCAAAATAGCCGAACAGCCCTTCCGTTTCCATCAGCCGGTGACAGAAATTCCAGTCATCCTCATATTGGACGCAGAAAGAGCGCTGCGGCAAAGGATTGCGCAACGCAAAACGGAATGCACCCTGCGCCTGCGGATGCATATTGAATACATCCGTGAGAATTTCATCGGCCGGTTTGTCCTGCCAGATCCGCGCATCTTTCCTGAAACGCAGAAAATGCATCCATGACACAAAGCCGATCTGATAACTGGTTATCGCGCTGTCCGAGCCCAGGCGACGGGCTGTGTGGACATAACCGTGGTGCGGGGCGTACGACCGATCGGTTTGCTGGATCCAGAGCGTGACCGGCTGGGCGATCAGCGTTTTAAGCTCGATATTGTCGCTGGTTGAAACCGCGTCCAGCGTGAATTCAAAATCGCGGCCGAGCCCGGAATGCCCCACCAGCCTTTGGGGCAGAAGGACATTGGTGCCCAATGGCGTGTCCAGTCCGAGTAGACGGTCGTTTTGCAACAAGCCGCCTTTAATCGCCGCGATAATGTCCTGCGCGCCCATACCGCCTCTTGTTTATGCAATTTTGCGCCCCCGCGCTACCGCGCGATAATACAAAACATTACGCTCCCGTCGCAATCACCTATTCAAAAACAAATGTTAAATCGGGATTTGTTTCCAGTTCCCTTTGGCCGGCTTCACATCGGTATTAATGACATGCGTCGCGTCGCGTTTTCTGCTGATTCGCAAGTGTCTTTGAGCAACGCACGGTGGGTGGCTGCATCACCGGCACCCAATCACGGTAAGCAATAGGCAGAGATGACAAGCCGCGCAGATATATCGGCGGAATACGGTTGGCACCATCGCTGTACGCACCGGCCCAGCAAGGTCCCCCGCTACTGAGTTGCCCGCCGCCTTATCGACGCCGCAATCGCCTTCGCCATCAGATCAAGCTCCTCCGCCGACACAGGCGCATTCCCTTTTGCATACTTTGCGTTTCTCTCAACCAGAAGAAGCAGATTAGGCGTATCAACCGGCGCATTGGAATCCCCTTGCACCGTAGCGAGATAGCCATAATCCGTCGAGTCGTCATCGCGCGTGATGATCGCCGAAGTCCCAACCCCCTCGCGGCCATCGAGCTTGACAGTCTGGTAAGGCGCCGCACCAACAAGCCTGATCCGCTTGCCGATTCCGTATTCGTAACCCCATACGAACTCAGTCTTCTGTTTAGACGTAAGCTTGGGGTCGACTGCCAACGCTTTCTCATCGAGAAAGAAAATCGTGACATCTGGGTGGTTCTTCAGGCGAAACGTTACGCCCACCTGGCGCGCCGAGTCTTTCCCGCTATCGGCAACGAACATATCCGGCAAACATACGCCATCGCCTTTTGGGATTTCGTTAGAGCGGCGCGCGGAAAGCCCCTTTAGAACCGCTTCAGTATGTTTCTTCGCCACGGATGGATCCGACGATGACTCACGAAAGCTGATCGCCCGCCCATTCTCGTAAATGTAGAACCCAGCCGCTCGAGGCCCGGCCCAGGCAAATGCGTCCGGTCGTCCCGCCGGTATCGCCTCAAACCGTCCGTTTTCATCCGTCGACGCTGCGCTCAAGGACACCCGCGTTTTAATCCCGCCCAGGATCGAACCGAACTCGGCATGTGACATCGATCCGGTTATTCGGAAGGTTCCGTCGTAGATAAAAACGGAGTGCGCCGCGGGCTGATCATCGGAAAATCGAATTGGATTTTCTTGTGGTTTGGAGAACGCGGTGGGAATGGTCAAAGCAACATCGGCATCGCCAGGAATCGTCAATTCATAACGGCCGACGCATTCCTGACGTCCTTCCGCCATGGAACGAGACGACACACATTGCATCGCACAGACCAGCGACGCGAGTGCGATGAATTTCCACCAACTTCCAGACTGTCTCATCAGCTAAGTTCTCCGCCCTTGCTCGCATCGGCGACCGACGCATCCTGTTCATAAGCGTCGGTCCGCTTCGGCACCTGATAATTCTCCGCAACAAGCGACGTGGCAAAACCCAGGTTGTTGTTCTCGCCCTTCGTCCACTCGATAGGCAGGGAAACAATGAATCCCCTCAGTTGGGACAGATTGGCCGCGGCCTTCTCGTGTTGCGGCTTCGCCCAGAAGGCGTCCTCAAAAGGCATCTTCCCACCGGTCGACTTCCTCTTCGGATCCCATGTTGGCCATATAGACGCAAAATCGCCTTGCTCGTCCGGCGAATCAGACAACGCTCGATTGCGGGGGATAAAGGCAAACGCTGCTTCATATAACTTCTGATTTGCGTCCGCCACCGTCTGTATCGCTTTCCAGTTCGCTGGATTCGCAGGCTGATCGATCGCTCCCATCAATTGCGTCGCCGGCCGGACGTTGCCCGCAATGCCAAACAACTTTTTCCAAAGCTCCTGCCGCAGATGCCGTGCAAATGTCCTCGTCACCTTGACGTGGCCACTCCCGTCGATGTCGTGTTTCTCCGTTGCGCTATCCGCAACCAGGACGGCGATTTCAGAGTCCCGCGACCCCAACAGACTACGGTCGTTGATATTCGCGCTGCCAACCAGAGCAAACAGATCGTCTACGACCATCAACTTGGTGTGCACGTAGATCTGTTCCGTCACATAACGCTCCCCCAGCCTGGTCCAATTTCGCAGGTTCAACAGAGTGACGTAGTCTCGGCATTTTTCGATGGCAATGTCTTCATATCGCTTGTCGTTCGGATCGCTCAGCACCTTGTTCCAGTCCGGGGCTTTCTTGTCGCGCAACTCCTTGGCCTTGAGAAAGCGCCGAACGCGATTCAACAGACTGAATGTCCCGAACACGAGCGACTGCATTGTCCAGTGAACCTGCGTCATGATGCTTTCGTTGTTCAGCATACCCTCCGGATGCACGGGCAGCGTAATGATGACGTGGAAGTGTTCCTTCACACCGGACATGATGGTTCGCCCGATCCGATGACCCAGCATTTCACAAATGAAATTCTTCGGCGCTTCTTCGGCGTGCTCTGAAGTTCGCCGGGTTGCCCACTCACCAAATCCTTGCCCTTTAACCTGTGCGGCAGGTCCGGATAGCGGCTGTGAAGACGTTACGTTGGCTGCGGTGGTATCGGGATTTGTATGCTCGATGCCAAACCCTGAAACAAAAAATTGATTCTCGATATAGATAAAAGATGTGGCCTTGTTGATGAGATTGCGCATTGCCACCGCAATTTCACATTGCTTGCCATCAGGCGACGATTGAGAAGTCTTGTCGGCACCGTGCAAGCCATCGAATTCGGCCGAACGCATCGCGGCAGGCGCGCTTCTCAGTACCTGAACCTTGCATCCGCCGGTCTGCACAGCTGGCTCAGGCGGCAGATCCAGTCGGATCCGTTTAGCACCGCCCTCGCTGTTCCAGCGTACGACGAAGTTATGCGCCACATCGCTTGCCGACGGGCCATCAATGCGAAAATGGACGTCCTGCCAAGGCATGCGGGGCTGCCTGCTGGCGTCGAGTGTACTGTCATTGGACGGCAGGCCGGTTGGGTGAGTCGTAGCAGACACATACGGGGTTTCATCCCCATACGCAATCTGATAACCACCGGCCTCGATCTTCTTCAGTATGTCCTCACGATTGGACGGCAAAAGCCCCCACAAGGTCGGATGGTTATCTACCGCGCCCGTCAATAAGTCCGGATCGATAAGACTTTCCTTCGACACATGTCCGAGGTGCGGAATGCAACCGTTGTAGCGATTCAGCGCCTGCCGATTCTCGGCGTCCGCTTTGAGATCGTAGGTCGCATCATCGAAACGTCCGTAAGCGAGATCCATGCCGCCAATGTAGGCCGTCTTTCCGTCAATCGCGACGAGTTTCTGGTGATGGCTGAAAAAACTACGGTCCTCGTCAGCGAGGGACGCAGCAAGCGTGACCCACACGCACGTGCGCCCGACAATCTCATTGATAGCCTCAAGGACGGACTTCGTTTGATTGTCGTAGGTTTGCACCGGCGGCGAATGCATCCAGGGCATGACATAGACTTTGAGCTGCGGATTGCCTTTTACCGCCTTCAGCAGAACATCGAAGAGACGCACGCCTTGTGCGAGTTCAGCGTCCCAGTTCACTTGCCATCCGGCAATGTAGACCACCTGGGCAGCGGCTTGAATAGCGGACGCAAGATCACTGAAATACGCTTTCCCCGTGGTGAATGCTTTCAGTGCATTCCCGGTTCGCGGCAGGGAAAACGGCTGCCCCGCACCCACCCACACGTTCTCCGTCGCGAATGCCTTGTACGCAGCACCCGCGTGGTCGATGATTTGCCTGAGCGAGAGGATATCGTCGTTAAAGAGCTTGTCTGTAGGGGTTTCACGGGCGACAACGTCGGCCATCACGCATCTCCTTTCAATTTGCCCAGCACAGCATCCCCGTCATTTGCCTTTAACTCTTGCCGCGCCCATTGAGCGAAGGATTGATCCACGTCACTTTCTTGAGCGGAAAACGGTTGGTCGCTGTAGCCCATTGCGTCGATGGCTTCGTAGAATTTGTCGCTTTCACTCCAGCTGTCCGATTGCCGGCTAAGTGATAGCAAACGCACCTGTCCCACGTAGACGAGCCACACCTGCCCGGGCGTCTTGTTATATGCCTCGTGCAGTGTTTTCTCGTCAGCGTCGGAAAGCGCCAGCTTTCCGCTAATGTCGCTCTGGCCGGTCAGAATCGAGTCCGAGGACATGAGCGCTTCATCTGCTGTGGGTGCCGAGACGATCCGCCATGCGGTATTGATATGAGGGTATCCGTCGGGGCCCGGCGTGTCGGCAAGAAGCATGTTGAATCTGACCGGCCCTTGCGTTTCGGGCTGCGGCCAATTCGGCAACGGGTAGTTCTTCCGTACCGGTCCGTTAAACGAGTGCTGGCTGCCTTTGATATCAACAATCCCCGGCGCGTGGATCTCAATATCGCCGCCTTTCAGGCGAATGTACGCGCCACCGGAAGTCAGCAGGATTTCCTGTTTCGCCGCCGCTTCGATCATCGCCGTTGCGGCCAGCAATTTCATCGTCTTCTGCGCTGTCAGTTCAATGTCGTCCGCGTGCGCCTGGACTTCGACCTTGCCCTTCGCCGCGAACAACTTCATCCCCGCGTTCTGAACGAACAGACTGAGTTTTTCCGTGACGCCGGCAATCAGCGATTTGCCTGTCGCGACATGAGCGCTCTGGCCACTTACAATATTGGTCTGCGTGGCGCTCGCGATGTGAATGGATTTCTGCGTCGACAACGCAGCACCGGATGGACTTGCGAACAGCACCACGGGCTCCCTGAATGCATTGGCATTGCCCGCGCCACCGCCCGCCGCGTTGCCGCCGGATGCCGATCCTGCAACACTATTCTTAGTTGCATCGGTGAATGACTTCAGCGCCTCGTAACCCTCTTTGAGGCCTTCCGCCTGGTGCGCAGTGCTGGCATCGGAGAGCGCCTCCATTGTGCTTTCCGAATTGACAAGCTGTCCGCTCGCTTCACGCGCATCCAACGGCTGAGTGCTTGCGGGGTGGGTTGTCACGTACAGCCCGTGACTGGCACGCACTGCGCCGTACGCGTCGGACTTCAGGTCGAAGCCGCTGCCCAGATACGCCCCACGCGTGTTGTCAGCCTGTGCGATGAGATAGCCGAGATGCAGATGCGCATTGGTGCTGCTGCTATACACCTGCACACGGTTCTGGCCCGTCGCGTCATCCATGACCATCTGGTTGTAGCCACTGCCTTGATACTCTTTCGACTTGTATCCCGACAATAAGCCATTGGAATGCCAATTCGGCCGGGTCGCGCCGTTGTAGATACGGCCGGTTACCAACGGTCTATCGCAATCGCCGTCCGCCCAATCAATCAATACCTCTTCGCCAATTCTCGGCACGTGAACACCGCCATATCCACCACCCGTGTCGGACATGACGACTCGCACCCAGCACGATCCCTTTTCGTCGCCGTCATTAAGCCGGTCCCAATGAAAATGAACCTTGATACGGTTGAGTGAGTCGGTGCAGACCTCTTCATTAGCCGGACCGACGACGATTGCCGATTGTAAATACATCGTTGGCTTGTGATGTTCGAGCGGGCTGCGAAACGGCACGCCCTTGCGTTGCGCTTCGATTTCAACGAGGAAAAAACCTTCGCTGCCATCCACGTGTGCAATTGACAGTGCATCTGTCGACTCTCCGTGATTCGCTCGAACATTGGCCAATTCGCTCTTCAGGCTATGCGGGAAATCGGCGACCTGACTGGACACGGGAAGATTGTTTTCAATGAACCACGCGGCCTCGATAATGGCGAATTGCCGGTTCTGGGCACTATCCGCGGAATGGGCAGGGTGGTTATCGAGCTCGAACCAACGGCCTGCATCTGCCTGTCTCACACCACCCGAGCCAAAGAAGCGCTTGGCTCGCGACTCCCATTCCTCCACGCGAACCTTCGACATCTGATCGCCTCGATCCTGGGCGCCGTAAGTGTAGGCGCCGGTGTACTCGTAGACCTCGGCCTGCTGGGGCAAATTGCCCTGCGTGGTCAGCGTCGGTATGTTTGTACCCTTCGGGTTGGCGGACGAAGCGGGTGCCTTGTAATCGAAGGAGCGTGTAGTGAGCGTCGTACTCTGCAATGTCCGCGTGCCGGACCATTGCGACAACGCATTGGCCTCGCTGTTGGTGCCCGTGCGGTAGAACTCAACGGCTTGTGGCGAGAGCGGCTGGAAGGTATCGAGGTTGTCTGTGACGACTAGCGTGTGCGACTTTCCATCTGCGGCCTGTTCAAAGTAAACGAAGAGTCCTTCGTTCTCCATCATCCGATGAACAAATTCCAGTCGTCCTCGTACTGCACGCAGAACGATCGTGAAGGCAGCGTATTGCTCAGCGCAAACCGAAATGCTCCTTGGGCCTGCGGATGCATGTTGAAGACATCGGTCAGGATTTGATCGGCCGATTTGTCTTGCCAGATTCGCGCGTCTTTGCGAAAGCGCAGGAAGTGCAGCCAGGGCGCGAAGCCAATCTGATAGCTTGTGAGTCCGCTATCCGATCCTAAGCGTCGCGCGGTATGCACATAACCGTGGTGAGGCAGGTAAGACTTATCGGTTTGCTGGATCCACAATGTGACGGCTTGGGCAATCAGGGCTTTGAGTTCGATGGTGTCGGAATTGGAAACGACATCGATCGTGAATTCGTAATGGCGGCCGATCCGCGAATAACCAATAACCCGCTGTGGAACCAGAACATTGTTGGCCAGCGGACTATCCAGTTTCAGCAGACGATCACTCTGAATAAGCCCGCCGGTCATTGCCGCAATTGAGTCCTGCGCTCCCATACCGCCTCTCTTTGCTGTGATCGCACCGTCGCGCAATGCGCGATTGTACGAAAGTTTAGACGAATCATCCAGTAATGAGTATCGGGGGATGCGGGCAAAAGTTATTCGAACTCGCTTTATGCGGTCGGCATACGGCAGCTACTTTTTTCAATCATCCGGCTTTTCTACCGAATTCCGTGGTCGGAGAAAGATTTAAACAACTCCAAAGATTTAACAATTTCAAATTCGCGACATCGTGGAAAACAGCTGACCTTTTTGTTTCAGCTGCGCAATTGCTGTTGTGCCGATTGATCGCGTTCGAACACTATTGAAGGACAAGCAGACACGCGCGCAGTTGCTCTGCTCGTTGATCGCAACGTGGACTTTAAGGAGCCGTCCGGGGCAAATCGATTTTTGCCTCGTTTGTCTGGTTCACGCCGGGCAACCTGGTCCCATAAGCACTATCACCGCCTGCGCCAGATCGTTAGCCAGCCCTCCGACGCAGGTCGCCATGCGGGTTATTGACCGGTGGTTGGATCAGACGCCTGAGAAGTACTCCTCCTCGCGTCACGGCTGCGGAACGAGGCCGCCATGACTGACAGCACGAAAGGTGCTTCGAGCTCAATGCCGCGCTCGACGACGGCCCAGCAGCCGCCGCCGAGCGTCGGCAGGCATTTGCGGAGGGCGTAGTTGAGCGCGCCGGGCAGCTCATCGATCAGGGGTGGTTAATGGATCTTCTACTCATTCGATAGCACCGGCGAATGACCCTCCTGACCGGTTCGAACATTGCCGTCCATAAAAAAACGCCCGGACAAGCCGGGCGTTTCGGTAATCCGATCCAGTCGGATTTTTCTACTATCTGTGGCAGCAGTTTTTCACTTACTTGGCACAGTTTTCACTTTCCGTGGCGTCCGACGGCTACGCCAAACTCTGTAGGGTGGCGCAGAAAGTGAAAAATGGCCCCTTGAAATGTAAGGCTTTTTTCATTGGCTATGACACCTTTCGCGGTGCACCTCATCGCAAAAAATGAAAAAATCAGGTCGCGTTCGCTCAAAACCTGAAAATTCCGGGAGCGATCTCTATCGCATTGCCGAAGAGGTTCGAAAATCACTAAGACTCTGCTCGCAACCCTTGTCGTTCAAACACGTATGTGAACGAAGAACAGCCAGTTTGATGATCGAAAATTTCCGCATGTGTGCTCGCGATGGTGGCGGTCCACGGAAACCGTGGGATCGCCGCGGCCACCGGGCACATCAAACGTCGCCTGTCGAGAGCTCATCGTCAAAGAAATCGAGTGTTTGCCGCCAGAACTCAAGGAGCGCGGAGTCGGTGATGCTTCGGCGTGACCAAGTCCAGCGCTTTGCTACTGAAACCGCCGCTTGATGCAATTTGCCCAACGCACTTTCCCGGTCGCGCGACATCGGCCGCGGAGTCTGAATGATAGTGAGGCGAACCAGACTTGCTGTCCATAATGCCTTCACGCTGGCATCGTGACTCTTCGAATAGTCTCTCTGGTGCGCGAGGGGCCTATTTGCCACCTGTGTAATCCGCCGCATTTCGTCGGTCAAAGGTTTAAGTAGGTTCCGCAATGCCGATTCCGAACTTAACGCAAGCAAGGCAGCCACCTCCGATGTAAACGCCCCTTCCATGTCAACCTTGAAAAGGAAACTCCCTCGCTCGTCATCATCCCGCCACGTGGCCAGCAACTCGGCAACCCAAGCCGCGGCTGCAAGATCTGATGAAAGTCTTCCTACCTGGATAACGGGCGCAAGTACGTCGCCGAGTATCCACGGAGGGCTTTCATAAAGCCGTTTAATCGGATTTCTCATTGATTCGAGCAATGGATCAAGCCATGCCTTGTCAATGGTTCCCGGAAGCGTCGACAGCAGCTCCGCGAGAATCACGTTGCGCAAAATATCGTTCTGGCGGCATTGAACCAGCAGCCACCCCAGTACGCCTGCCCTTTGTATTGGCGATAGCTGATCGATTTCCCGGACGCGTTCGATAAGTTGCGGGCTACGGATGAGCCGTTGCTCCAGTCCTAGCAGACCGAACCAGCGAATGTACGGACTTTTACTGGCAAGCAGGGCGTCCAATTGTTGATCAGAGGCACCGAATCCGATACCAAGCGAAATGCGCGATAGCGCGTGGTACAGCTCCAGTTGGCGGCGCCGATTTCTATCGGCGAGAGAGCTCTGCTCCTCCATCCAGTGCACAAGGGCCATTGGATCGAGATACCACAGGACCTTGATCGCATATTGGTCTCCCCAGAACAGGGATGACGCATAGATATCGAATCCTTGAAGCCAATGCGCAGACGGGAGCAGGTCCTCATGAGATTCGTTGAACCGCTCCATGATATTCCGCAGCGGCCCGCGGTCAGCGGGCTGCCATGCACCGGGACGATCTGGATTGAGATATGCAAGTAGCGCCGCGACCAGCGCTGGATCGTAACTTGGTGGATTCTCCTGCAGATCCGTAATGTAGACTCCGGCAAGCGACTGGGCGAGGACTACCGAAAGCGTATTCCACCATGCGTCAAACTCCTCTGCCTTTTCGCTGTGCGACCAAAATGCATCAGGAAGGCTTTCGAATATCTCGCTGTGCAGCCCGTCGTTCTCGTCCAAGTGACCCAGTGCGCGAAGCCGGTCTTTGAGCGCATCTCCACTGAGAGTCTCGAGCGATTGATCGCCCGTCCACCACCCAAACACCTTTCCGGAAAGCGGCATAGAAAAAGCGTCGTGAATGGCTTCTACTTGCGGCCTATCTAATTCAGCATCATTGCTGTCAAAGAGAATCAACGGTGTCAAGTCATCGTGACCAGCTTCAGATACGTTGCGCGCAACCTGCTCTAACGACTGATCTGCATAGTCGCAAATCTTTCGGAGGACGTCAGGAGGGATCGGTGTTATGAGAAGGGGGTAGTTCTCGTTCGCCTTCTGAATCGAGTTCGAAAGGTGGTAGCCAACGACGGGCTCCATTCGCTCGTCTCTGATCACGATCATTCGATCGTGTAAAGTTCCCTCCGGCAGACCAACCACTTTCATACGGAGGCTGCTCAGTTGCTCTTTCCATGCTCGGCAAGCTGAGACAAGCTTGGTAATACGAGTGCCAACCAGAGTGTCAGGCTGATCCTCTAACGGTCCAAGCGAGTTCCAGTAGAGGATATGTTCGTGCCATGTATCAACCAGCTGCAGATCGAGCTTCTGCGTAAAAATGACATAGTTGCCCTCGCTGAACCCATACTGATTGATCAGCGCTACGCCCACGTCTTCCATGTACGGGTCAAACCAAGCTATGTGTTTGTCCCGATTTTCGGCGAAAAGTCGCTTGAGCCACTCGGCCAGCTCGAGGCGACCTGTATTTTCGCCCTCGGAGTAGCGTTCAAAGAACTTCCCCTTCGATCCTTCCGGCGCAAGATCGCGAACGACACGGGCAATTTGCCGATTGATATCTACCCATGCATCTCTCTGCCCCTTGCGGGTGGTCTGCCTCGACGTATGTGTTTGCCGCGAGAGCTCCTGGACCGCTTCGAGCCGTTTCCGGTCCTTGGATCTTACGGCCTTCGCCAGCCAGTCCGACTCCACCCGCGTAGAAGAGCCGTGCATTTGCATTTGCGTAGATAATTCTCTTACGATAGTCGTACCCCATTGATACAACCGCCGGCGACTCTCGAGGCCTTCTTCGCATGCGTCAATATGCACAGTCAGGGCAGTGACCATGCCTTGATATTCCTTTGGCACCGCAAACTGAACTTCCACCGGAAACGTCTGACCGCGCTGAATTGACGCTTTAGCGACATGGAAAAGCGCATCATCGTTGAGGAGCTGCACCTCCAACTCCAACCGCTCGTCTACGCCGACGAATGGCGACGCTATGCGAACATGTACACCCGGCACGGTCGATCTAAGTTCTGTGCTTATCTCAACGATGGGCCTTTCGTCGTCAAATAACGAAGGAAAGTTTCCGATTTCGAGATCACCCGTCCTCCACGCGTCGACCTTCTTAAAATCAAGCCCCGTTTCCGAGCTGAGGGTCTCGACCACGAGTTCTGCCACATCCGGCCGCGGACGTCCTTCAAACTCGAACAACTCTGATTTGGCCGCTGGCGTAATGGCAGCGCTGTCCATGCTTGCCATTGAAGTGTGACTCAAGCGATTCGTGCTGAAGCGAAAGTAATCCCGCGTTGGCAGATGCATAACCGGTCGAGCGATCGACATTTCGCCGAGCGTCAAGCTTGCGAAACGCGTGGCATCGGCAGCAACCGCCACGCCCGCGTCCGAACTAGCCTGTGCAAGAGATGCACCCTCACCCAATCCAACAAGCAGCCGCCGAACCTTTTCTCCCGTCACGAACGCCGCAACACGTTTGACCTGAACGTCGACGGAAGCGTTTAGCCTTGTCAGCGAATCCTCCCGCTGCGTATTCCACGTGTCGTTCGCAGACGTACACGGCAACACTCGCCCATACGCCAGCCTGTTTATCACGGTTTCACCGGACTTGAACTGCAACACCCACAGCTCCACAGCGCAGGGACCAGCCCGCTCTCCAACGATTCTGTCCAGACGCGTATCTGAAAAAAGCTTGGTGAGATCGTTACTCATGTTCAGGTATCTGCAATCACTGGGCTATGTTGAGGTTTGCGGACGATATCACCAATGCAAGCACTACGCACGTCAGTCGACTAGCTGCCTTTGACCACGGCATATCAATTAAAGCAGCAGCAAACGTTTTAGCATTTGTGGGCGGCAATCGAATCGCAATGGTAAATTTGCGGGGATTTTAAAGGGCAAACGAATTTTCGCGTGACCACCGCTGTGCCGAGGTCCTCGGGTGCTAACCGACCTTGCAGCGTTTGTGTGGGTGTTGCGTATCACTAGCTGTATCTGGATGCTTGTGACCCGCGCGAGTTGGCGTGCCGCGCTCGCGAGCGCATTCAGGGCGTAGCCAAGGCACACGCCGAGCTCGCTCGTCGTTCGACGACATGCCAAGGCTGCGTATTTCGGTGAACGTGACCGCTGATTTCGGGAACGTGACCGATTCGGCGAGGTTGGGCGTTGCGCTGTTTCGA